>NZ_PSVY01000047.1:0-12214 GCF_002932635.1 Rathayibacter sp. AY1D1 | reverse complement strand
GTCCCGTCATCGGTAGACAACAGCGGCGAGCGCCAGCGCCCCCCGAACGGGGAATGCGCGGGCGCTCGCCGCTGTTGTCTACCGATGACGGGACGGGGCTCGGCGCCCCGCCCACCGGACAGCTCGAAGGAGCCAGAGGCAGATGGCAGGAACAGGGATGAACAAGGGTCGAGGGGCGCGCGGCAGTGACGACGAGATCGTCTACCGCCGCCACGCGAACGGACGCGGCATGGTCGCTCCCGGATCGCGCGTCTCGGCGACCGCGTACGTGGAGACCGGCGCCTACGTGGAGCCCGGCGCGACCGTGGGCGAGCGCGCCTGGATCGGCGCGGGCAGCTGGGTCGACCGCGACGCCATGATCGGGCACAGCGCCTTCATCGGCGCGAACGTGCACGTCGGGCCCGAGGCGATCATCGGACCGGGGGCGCGGATCGGGAGCTACTCCCGCATCGGACGCTCGGCCGTGATCGCGACCGGCGCCCGCATCGACCGCGACACCGTGGTGCCCGACGGCGCCCGGAAGGGCATCGACGAGGCGAGCGAGAGCGGCCGCCGCGCGGCCTGACCCCCACGACCCTGTTCCGCCGGCTCCCCGGAGCGGCGGAATAGGGTCGTTCCATGTTCGAACTCCACCACCTCAGCGCCCAGGAGCAGTGGGACTGGCTGCAGCGCGGAGAGGTCACGCCTCTCGAGCTCGCCGATCACTACCTCGCCCGGATCGAGCGCTGGAACGGGGAGCTGGGCGCCTTCGCCACCGTGACCGCCGATCGGGCGCGGGAGCGGGCATCATCGCTCGGCACCGGGCCCGGCACCGCTCCGCTCTGGGGCCTGCCGAGCGGCGACAAGGACCTCTGGCGGCGCGCGGGCGTGCGGACCGCATCCGGATCGCGGCTGCGCGAGCACCACGTGCCCACCGCCTCCGACGAGATCGTCGAGGTGCTCGATGCGGCGGGAGCGGTCAGCCTCGGCAAGACCGCGGCGCCCGAGTTCGGGATGCCCTCCTACACCGAGACGCTGATCGGCCCGCCCGCCGTCACGCCCTGGGACACCCGCCTCGGGGCCGGCGGATCCAGCGGAGGAGCGGCGGTCGCCGTCGCCGCGGGACTGCTGCCGTTCGCCCCCGCCTCGGACGGCGGCGGGTCCATCCGCATCCCCGCCGCGGCCTGCGGCCTGGTAGGACTGAAGCCCTCCCGCGGACGCATCGCCGCGCTCTCCGGCATCGGCGGGGTCGGCGGCCTGACGGTCGCCGGGCCGATCACCCGCTCGGTCGCCGACGCGGGCCTCCTGCTCGAGGGCATGCTGGAGCGGACGAACGGCCGCCTCCCGCAGCGCTGGTCGCTCGGCGCGCCCGGTGACGGCGACGGCTCGTTCCTCGGCGCCGCGGTGCGCGGAGAGGGGCGCTTCCAGATCGGCGTGCTGACGGACTCGCCCTGGGACGAGGAGTACGAGATCGCTCTCGCTCCGGAGGCGCGCGCCGCGCTGGACGAGGGGATCGCCGCGCTGGCCGCGCTCGGCCACGGGCTCGAGGAGGCGTCGCTGCCCCCGAGCGCCGCGTACCCCGCCGCGTTCCGGACGCTGTGGCAGAGCGGCGCGGCGACCCTGCCCGTCGAGGGCGCGGACCTCGATCTGCTGGAGCCGCTGACCCGCTGGCTGGTGGAGGAGGGACGCCGGCGCTCCGCCCGCGAGATCGTCGAGGCGGCGTCCTGGCTCTCGGGCTACGAGCGCGCGGTGATCGCGGCGTTCTCCGGCGTCGACGCGGTCCTGACGCCGTCGCTGGCGATGACGCCGCGCCCCGTCGGCTGGTACGACCTCGAGGATCCCGAGCGCAATTTCGAGCAGCAGTGCCTCTACACGCCGTACACGTCCTTCGTGAACGTGAGCGGCCTCCCCGCGATCACCCTTCCGCTGAGCACCACGGAGGAGGGCCTGCCGATGGGAGTCCAGCTGATCGGGCGACCCGGCGGCGAGGCGACGCTGCTGGCGATCGGCGCACAGCTCGAGCGGCGGGCGCGCTGGCAGAGGCGGCACCCGCCGCAGTGGTGAGGGGGGAGGCCGCAGTCGTGACGGGTCCGGGCGCGGCCGCACGGCGGATGGTCAGGTCCGGCTCTGGTCACTGAGGTAAGCCTTGCCTATACTCGAACACGATGTGCATGTTCGAGGACCGCGACGGCTCCGCGCCGGTCGACGTGAAGCAGTTCCTGATCGCGGGCGACGAGACCGTCGTGCCGTGGATCCAGAGCATCCTCGACACCCTCCCCGCGAACGCCCGCGGCCAGGTCTTCGTCGAGGTCGACGACGCGCGCGGACTGCCGCCGCTCGCCGCCCCCGGACGGGTCTGCGTCACCTGGCTCGGCCGCTCCGAGCGCTCGGGCGCCCCCGGCACCGGTGAGCGCTGCTCCCGCGGAGTCGCGCTCGACCGCGCGGTCCGGGCCTGGGTCGGCGAGATGTCGGTCGTCGACGGCGACTACCCGTGGGCCGACGGCCGCCACGACTTCTGCGCCTGGATCGGCGGGGCCGGCCCCGTCGTCGCCGAGCTCGCCGCCGACGTGGAGGCGCGCCTGCGCACCTCCGCCGAGCACGCCGCGCGCTGACCGTCCGCCGGGCGTCCCGGCTGAGTGTTAGGCAAGGCTTACCTTCTGTGCGAGACTGAGGCGATGCCTCCGACGACCGCCGCCCCCGCCCGACCGGCCTACCGGCCGTACCTCGCGACCGTCGCCGCAGCGACCCGGATCGCCCCGCACTTCATCCGCGTGACCCTCACCGGCACCGGCCTCGACCACGTCGGCTGCACCGGCCCCGACCAGCGCATCAAGCTCGTCGTCCCCACCGCAGCCTCCGACGCCCCCGCCTTCCTCGCCTCCGTCTCGGACCCCGACGGACCCGACGGACTCGACCCCGACTGGTACGACCGCTGGCGACAGCTCCCCGACGAGCTCCGGAACCCGCTCCGCACCTACACCATCCGCGCCGTCCGCCCCGAGGACGCCGAGGTCGACATCGACTTCGCCGCCCACGGCGACACCGGACCGGCCTCCGCCTGGGTCGAGAGCGCCCGCGCCGGCGACCAGATCGTCATCATCGCGCCCGACACGCGCTCCCACCTCCCCGGCGGCGGAGTCGAGTTCCACCCCGGCGCCGCCACCTCCCTCCTCCTCGCCGGCGACGAGACGGCCGTCCCCGCCATCGCCGCGATCCTCGAGAGCCTCGACGACGACGCCACCGGAGCCGCGTTCCTCGAGGTCCCCACCGCCCACGACCGCCTCCCGCTCCACCACCCCGCCGGCGTCCACGTCACCTGGATCGTCCGCGCCGACGCGGCAGCCCCCGGAGCGGCCCTCGGCGACGCGGTCCGCGCCTGGGCCACCCGCTTCCTCACCGCCCACCACCGCGGCGTCGACGTCAGCGACATCGACGTCGACCACGAGATGCTCTGGGAGGTCCCCGACGAGAGCACCGACCCCGGCCTCTACGCCTGGATCGCCGGAGAAGCCGGCGCCGTGAAGCTGATCCGCCGCTGCCTCGTCACCGAGCTCGGACTCGACCGGAAGCGCGTGGCGTTCATGGGGTACTGGCGCCTCGGCCGCCAAGAGTCCAACTGACCCGGAGCGCCGCAGGGCGACGTTCTGCGGTGTTGTCGTCGGGCGCGATACCGCCGGTATCGCTTCCTCCTCCGCCTTGCAGAACGACGCCCTGCGACGCTCCGGGCACTGCTCGTAGAGGGTCGGCGCGCCGGAGGCGCGACCGCGGGGGACGGCGCGCCGGAGGCGCGACCGCAAGGGGGACGGCGCGCCAGGGGCGCGACCGCAGAGGATGCGGCGCGCCGGGGGCGCGACCGCGGGGGACGGCGGGCTGGAGGTGCGACCGCGGAGGACGATGCTGATCGAGTGGATCTCGCAGAGGGCATCTCGAGATCCACTCCGACGGATTTCGCGCGTGATCGAGCGGTCCTCGGGTGCCCGGCGAGTCGGGCGATCGCGCCCGGACATGCTGATCGAGCAGCCCTCGGAGAGGGAGTATCGAGATCCACCCCGACCGATCTCGCGGCTGATCGAGAAGCTCGCGGGCACACACCGAGTCGGGCGACCGCGCACAGACCTGCTGATCGGGCAGCCCTCGGAGAGGGTGTGTCGAGATCCTCCCGGCGAGCGCGCCGGGTGCTCCGCGCCGCCCCGCGCCGAGTCGGCGGCGGCGGGGAGCGGCAGCGGCTACAGGGTGGGGGAGACGCCCACGAGGCGGCTGGAGAGAGTCCAGAGGTCGTGGGCGAGAGCGCGGTCGCGGGCCTGGGGGTTCAGGGAGCCGTGCGGCGTCAGCTGGTCGAAGTAGGTGCCGCTGGCGGCGCCGACGTCGGGCTCGGAGGCGAGGGTGATCAGCGGCACCGCACCCGCCTCGGCGGAGATGCCGAAGGAGCCGACCGAGAGGCTCGTCATCAGCTTCATCATCGTGCTGTCGGCGCCGAAGCTCGTCGAGACGACGCCCGGGTGGAACGAGTACGCGTCGACCGACGTCGTCAGCAGGCGCTCCGCCAGCTCGCGGATGAAGAGGATCGTCACCAGCTTCGACGTGCCGTACGCCCGCCAGCCGCCGAGCCACGGACCCCGGCGGTTGTCGAGGTCGTCGAGCCTCAGGCGACCGAAGCGGTTCGCGAGGCTCGCCGTGGAGACGACGCGGACGCCGGCCCGCTCCCTCGAGGTCTCGATCATCCGCGGGAGCAGGAGCCGCGTGAGCAGGAACGGCGCGAGGTGGTTGCTCTGGATCGTCCGCTCGTGGCCGTCGACCGTCTCGGCGCGGTGGGAGACGAGCCCGCCCGCGTTGTTCGCCAGCACGTCGATCCGCTCGTAGCGCTCGAGGAGGCCGTCGGCCAGGGCGCGGACGTCGTCGAGCCGGTCGAAGTCGGCCAGGAACGCGTCCCCTCCCACGTCGGCGGCGACCGCGCGGGTGCGCTCGGGGTTCCGCCCGACCACGGCCACGCGGGCACCGGCGGACGCCAGCGCTCCCGCCGCGACCCGGCCGATGCCGGAGCTCGCTCCGGTGAGGACGACGACGCGCCCCGTCATGTCAGTGACCACGGAGATATCCGCCCTTCTCGAGACCGGCTTCGATCTCGAATCGATTGCGCAGCGGATCGCGACCCGCCACCGTGTACGCGAACGGGAACCACATCCCGTAGAGCCGCCACTGCTCCTTGTGCACGGCCTCGTGCTCGAGGACGCTGTCGGAGACGTTGGTGCCCGTGAGGTAGCTCGTGCCGACGCAGGACCCTCCGCGGCCGAACGCCCAGGAGGGCAGACCGGTGAAGACGACGAGGCCGTGGCTGCGCCGGATCGGGCCCGTGCTCCACAGCGCGCCCCAGGCGAGTCCGACCGCGCACGCGAAGAGGTAGCCCGGCCGGGTGATCGCCGGATCCAGGGCCACCATCGCGACGGCTCGACGGAGCGCGCTCACGCGCTGTCGCGTCCGTAGGTCTCGAGCAGCCGCAGCCAGACCTCGCTGATCGTCGGATAGGAGGGGACCGCGTGCCAGAGGCGCGAGAGCGGCACCTCGCCGACGACGGCGATCGTCGCGGAGTGGATCAGCTCTCCGACCTCCTTGCCGACGAAGGAGACGCCGAGGACGACCTTCCGGTCCTCGTCCACGACCATCCGCGCGGTGCCCGTGTAGCCGTCGGCGGCGAGGGCGGCGCCGGCGACCGAGCCGATCTCGTAGTCGACGACGCGGGTGCGGTAGCCGGCCTTCTCGGCGGCCGCGGCGGTCAGGCCGACCGACGCGACCTCGGGGTCGGTGAAGACGACCTGCGGCACGGCCTCGTGGTCCGCGGTCGCGACGTGCGCTCCCCAGGGGGCGTCGTGGACCTCGGCACCGGTGGCGCGAGCGACGATCACGTCGCCTGCCGCACGGGCCTGGTACTTGCCCTGGTGCGTGAGCAGTGCGCGGTGGTTCACGTCGCCCACCCCGTAGAGCCACGGACGCCCGCCGCCGAGGGGAGCACCGTCGCCGCCCAGCACGAGCATCGTGTCGTCGACCGTCAGCGAGGAGCCGGGCTCGAGGCCCACCGTCTCGAGGCCGACGTCGCGGGTGTGCGGGGCGCGGCCGGTCGCGGCGAGCACCTGGTCGGCCTCGATGACGTCGCCGCCCTCGAGCGTCACGGCCACGGTGCCGTCGGACCGGCGCTCGACCGAGACGGGCGAGTCGTCGAGGCGCAGGTCGACGCCGAGCTCCTGGAGCGCCGAGCCGACGAGCTCGCCGGCGAAGGGCTCGAACGGCGCGAGGAGTCCGCTGCGGGCGACGAGCGTGACGGAGGAGCCCATGCCGGCGTAGGCGGTCGCCATCTCGGTCGCGACGACTCCGCCGCCGATGACGACGAGGCGCGGCGGCACCTCCTCGGCCGAGGTGGCCTCGCGGCTCGTCCAGGGGGATGCCGCGCGCAGGCCCGGGATGTCGGGGACGACGGCGGTGGTGCCGGTCGCGACGGCGACGGCGGAGCGGGCGCGGAGCACGCGCACCTCGTCGTCGGGTCCGGTCACGGTCACCTCGCGCTCGCCGCTCAGGCGGCCGTGCCCGCGGACGAGCTCGATGCCGGCGCCCTCGAGCCACTGCACCTGGCCGTGGTCGTCGAAGTGGCTGGTGAAGGAGTCGCGGCGGGCCAGGAGCGCGGGCACGTCGACTCCTCCGCTCACCGCCTGCGCCGCGCCGGGGAGATCACGGGCGGCGCGGAGCGCCATCGGCGGCCGCAGCAGCGCCTTCGAGGGCATGCACGCCCAGTAGGAGCACTCGCCCCCGACGAGCTCGCTCTCGACGACGGCCGCGGTGAGGCCGCCCTGGACCGCGCGGTCCGCGAGATTCTCGCCCACCGGTCCTGCTCCGATGACGATGACGTCGAACTCGTCCGTCGTGCTGCTCATGCTGTCTCCCTGGGGTTCTCGGAGGCGTCGAGCCCCGTCGTCGGTGGGTGCCCGGCGCTCAATGCGCCGGCACGATCTCGGCCCGCCAGCCGTCGTAGCGGCCGCCGTGGCTCTCGACCGCCTCGATCACCTGGCGGAGGAACGCGGTGGTCGACTCCTCGTCGACCGCGGCGTGGTGGCTCGCGACGAGGACCTGCCTCAGCCTCAGCCGCGAGATCGCGATCTGGAAGCCGGAGGCCACGAGGACGCGCCCGGCCCGTCGTGCGGTGCTGCGGCGGGAGAAGACGGCGAAGTGGTCGACCTCGCGCAGCTCCCACACCTGGTCGCCGTAGCGGAGCCGGATCTCGAGCTGCTGCGCGGCGCGCTCCTGCTGCGCCTCGAGGGAGGAGCCGCCGGGCGCCGTGACGGTGGTGCTCTCGTCGCTCATCGTCCGGTGAACTCCGCCGTCGTGCGCTGGAGGAAGGCCTCGGTGCCGATGCGCGCGTCCTCGGACGCCGCGAGACGCGCGAGCGCCCCGGGGAGCGCGGCCGCGGCCTCGGCGTCGGACGCGGCGACCGCGAGCCGGGCACTGGCCAGGGCGGCCTGCACGGCGAGCGGCGCCTGCGCGGCGATCCGGGCGGCCAGACCCCAGGCCGCCTCGGCGACCGTCCCGTCGGGGACGACCTGCTGCACGAGGCCGATGCGGTGGGCCTCCTCGGCGTCGAAGAGGTCGCCGGTGAGGATCCAGCGCATCGCGTCGCCCCAGCCGACGGCGCGGGGGAAGCGCAGCGTCGCTCCGCCGAAGGGCAGGATGCCGCGGGCGACCTCGATCTGGCCGAAGCGGGTGGACCGCTCGGCGAGGACGACGTCGCTCGCGAGCGCGAGCTCGATGCCGAGCGTGAGGCAGGTGCCCTGGAGGCCGATGACCACCGGCTTGCTCACGGGGCGGGTGCGCAGGCCCCAGGGGTCGAGACCGCCCTCGGGCACGAAGTCGAGGCCGTCGGAGCCCAGGCGGGGCCCGATGTCGGCGAGGTCGAGCCCGGCCGTGAAGTGCCCGCCCTCGGCGAGGACGACGCCGGCGCGCAGCTCCGGGTCGCGGTCGAGCTCGCCGTACGCGGACGCCAGCTCCGCGAGCAGCCGCAGATCGGCGGCGTTGCGCTTCTCGGGCCGGTCCAGCACGATCGCGAGCACGGTCCCGCGCCGCTCGGTGCGCACGCGCGGTCTCTCGTCGCTCATCGTTCCTCCGCTCGGTCGCGTCCGACCATCTTGCCGGGTGCCGCCGACACGCGCTCGGGCTTGCGCGCCGATGGCAGGGCTCTCTCAGGCCCCGCGGGACAGAGCGCCGAGGAGGCGGAGGATCGTGGGCAGGTCGTCCTCGGCCGCCGTCGGCGACGACGGGGCGAACGAGGTGACGCCGGCGCCCGCGAGCGGGAAGCGGGACCGGAGGGCGTCGAGGCTCGCGACGAGGCGCGAGGCGGGCACGCCGAAGGGCACGGGGTCGAACAGCCCGGCGAGGTCGGCGGGGTCGAGCACGTCCAGGTCGAGGTGCACGTAGACGGAGGCGGCACCGGTCGCCTCGACCGCCGCGACGAGCGACTCCGGGTCGAGGGCGTCCGCGGTCAGCACCGCGGCCCCCCGCTCGACCAGCGGCTCGAGCTCGCCGTCGTCGGCGGAGCGGACACCGGCGAGGACTACGCGCTCGTCGGCCACCCGCTCCTCGGCGCCCGCGCTCAGGAGGCCGACGCCGCGGCCCAGCGCGGCCGAGAGGACCATGCCGCAGAAGGCGCCGCTGGGGGAGGACTCGGGAGTGTGCGCGTCCGGGTGGGCGTCGAGCCAGACCAGCGCGACCGGGTCCGGTGCCGAGCGCACGGCGTGCCCGATCGCCGCGAACTCGACGCCGCAGTCGCCGCCGATCGTGATCACGGGACCGGTGCGGCCCGAGAGGGCCTCGCGCACCCGCTCGGCGACGGTGGCGACCGAGGCGTAGCGGCGGATGCCGGTGTCCTGGGCGTCGCCCGCCTCGGCGGGGATGTCGAGGGTCGTGGTGGCAGAGGAGGGCAGATCGCCCCGGATCGCCTCGGCTCCGTCGACGAGGCGCATCGCGCGCGTCGACGCCGAGCCCTGCCACTGGGGGACGACGAGGAAGGAGGCCATGTCCCTCACTATGGCACGCGCGCCGCTGCCGGGTGCCTGCGTCCTCAGGCCGCGGGCAGGCCTCCGGGGACGGCCGCGGGGCGGAGCGACGGGGGCGCGCCGTCGAGGTCGACCAGGGCCTCGTCGAGTGCGGAGCGGGCGCGGTCGGCGGCGGCGCGGGCCTCGTCCAGAGCGCCGGCCGGATCGCCTGCCGCACGGCGCACCGCGGTGTCCAGCTGCCCGAGCGTCTCCTCGGCGAGGATCCGGGGTGCCGCGGTGATGCGCTCGCCGTGCACGGCGGCCAGGAGCAGCACCGACTCGGCGCCGAGCCGGGCCGCGGTGCGCGCCGCCTCGAACAGCAGGAGCTGGCGCTCGGCCTGGGCGCGCGGCTCGCGGTACCCGGAGACGACGGCGTCCAGAGCGGAGTCGGCGTCGAGCAGCAGGACCAGCAGCGCGGCCGGATCGTGGCGGGCGCCGGCCGATCGGGCGTCGTCGGCGTCCAGGAGGAGCGACCGTGCCGCGGCGCACGCGACGGCCACGTCGGCGGCGGAGGCGAGCTGCGCCGAGGTGCGCAGGTCGGAGAGGGTGGCGGCCCGCTCCAGGTCGTCCCGCACGGAGCGCTCGACGCCGCTCAGCTGCACCTCGGCGCGGGTCACGAGCCCGACCAGCGAGTCGACCGCGTCGAGCAGGGCGCCGGGATCGGGGGAGCCGCCGGCGGCGACGTGCTCGACGGCCTCGCGCAGCGGTCGGACCCGGCGCTCGGGAGTGGTCCCGGCGAGGACGGAGACCTCGGAGCGCGCCTGCTGCACGCGCTCCAGGAGGGACGGGCTCGGCGAGGTCACTCCGTGATCGTACGGCCGGAGTGTGACACCGCGTGACACGGCGGTTCGACCGGCGGCGGCGGCGTGCCCAGGATGGAGTCATGACCCGCTCACTCGCCATCGTCGAGGTCGCCCGCGTGCGACCGGGCCGCGAGGAGTACCACGCCTACGTGCAGATCCTGAACGGCCGCATCCTCGCCCTCGCGCACGAGCGCGGCTGGCGGGCGGAGCGCTTCGCCGCCGAGGAGCTGGGCACGGAGGAGCTGCTGGCGCGCACGGCGGGGGCGGACGCCCTCGTCCTCGCGGGCGGCGAGGACATCGCTCCCGAGCAGTACGGCGCCGACCGCGGCTACCCGGCCGAGGGCCCCCACGCGGAGCGCGCCGACGCCGCCCAGATCGCGCTGGTGCACCGGGCGCTGGCCCGCCGGACCCCGCTGCTGGGCATCTGCCGCGGCCTGCAGATCGTCAACGTCGCGCTCGGCGGCACGCTGGTGCAGGACCTGGGGCCGGAGGCGGAGCACGTCAACGCGGAGGCCCCTGCTCACCAGCGCATGCACCGGCACGAGGTCGGGCTCGCGGCGGGCTCCGTGCTCGGCGGGCTCTTCGGATCCGAGGCGCTCGCGGTGCAGAGCGCGCACCACCAGGCGGTCGACCTGCTCGCTCCGGGGCTGCGGGTCGTCGCCCGGGCGGAGGACGGCGTGATCGAGGCCGTCGAGCACGTCGCGGCCCCCCTCGTGGGTGTGCAGTGGCATCCCGAGGACCCGGACGCTCCCGCCGGTCAGCTGGCGACGCTGCTCGACGGGCTGGCGCTCGCCGCCGCCCGCGGGGAGTTCGCGCTGCCCGTCGCCGCCTGAGCGGCCGGGGCTCCCCGCGGGCGACCGGCCTCAGCGGGCCAGTCGGGCCATCCACGCCTCGATGTCGTCGGCCGAGCGCGGGATGCCGGCCGAGAGGTTCTCGGCGCCGTCGGAGGTGACGAGCACGTCGTCCTCGATCCGGACGCCGATGCCGCGCAGCTCCTCCGGGACCGTGAGGTCGTCGGGCTGGAAGTAGAGGCCGGGCTCGATGGTGAAGACCATGCCCTCCTCGACCAGTCCGTCGAGGTACATCTCGCGCCGTGCGCGGGCGCAGTCGTGCACGTCGAGTCCGAGGTGGTGGCTGGTGCCGTGGACCATGTAGCGGCGGTGCTGCTGGTTGTCGGCCTCGAGCGCCTTCTCGGCGCTGACCGGCAGCAGGCCCCACTCGGCGGTGCGCCGCGCGATGACGGCCATCGCCGCGGCGTGAACCTCGCGGAAGCGGATGCCGGGGCGGACGATCGCGAACGCGGCGTCGGCCGCCTCCCGCACCGTCTCGTGCACCCGGCGCTGGGCGTCCGTGTAGCGGCCGTCCACCGGGAAGGTGCGGGTGATGTCGGCGGTGTAGTAGCTGTCCTGCTCGACGCCGGCGTCCAGCAGCACCAGCTGGCCGGGGCGCACCGGCCCGTCGTTGCGCGTCCAGTGCAGGATGCAGGCGTGGGGGCCCGCCGCGGCGATGGTGTCGTAGCCGACCGCGTTGCCGTCGGCGCGCGCGCGTCCGTTGAAGACGCCCTCGATCAGGCGCTCGCCCTTCTCGTGGGCGATGATGCGCGGCAGGTCGGAGAGGACGTCCTCGAAGCCGCGGCCCGTCGCGTCGACGGCGGCGCGCAGCTCGGCGATCTCGTAGGCGTCCTTGACCAGGCGGAGCTCGGCGATGTCGCGCTCGAGCGCCGCGTCGCGGTCCGCCCGCTCGTCGGCCTCGACCGCGTCGAGACGGCCGGTCACCGCCGGGTCGGCCTCGCGGAGCACGGCGAGGGGGACGCCGTCGTGCGCGTCGAGGACCGCGTCGAGCTCGGCGATCCCGCGGGTGGCGAGGCCGAGATCGCTCGCGACCTGCGCGAGCGACGGACGCGGCCCGATCCAGAACTCGCCGATCTCGGGGTTGGCGTAGAACTCGTCGGAGTCGCGGCCCGCGCGCTCGCGGAAGTAGAGCGTCGCGCTGTGGCCGGACCCGGCGGGCTCGAGGACGAGCACCGCGCCGGGCTCGGAGTCGGAGCCCCAGCCGGTGAGCCAGGTGAAGGCCGAGTGCGCACGGAACGGGTAGTCGGTGTCGTTCGCGCGCTGCTTGAGGCGGCCCGCCGGGATGACGATGCGCACGCCGGTGTGCAGCGCGGAGAGGCGCTCGCGGCGGGAGGCGGCGAAGGACGCCTGCTCGCGCGGAGCAGGCAGCGGCTCCTCCCGCTCGGCCCAGCCGGACGCGATGAAGTCGCGGAAGCGGTCGGAGGCGGGGGTCGTCGAGCGGTTCGCGGTGGCGCGGGGGCGCGTTCCTCGAGGTCCCCACCGCCCACGACCGCCTCCCGCTCCACCACCC
>NZ_PSVY01000046.1:0-12859 GCF_002932635.1 Rathayibacter sp. AY1D1 | reverse complement strand
GCCGACCGGAGGGGCGGTCCGGGATCCAGGGGAGGGCGAGATGCAGAAGCTGTACTACGCGAGCGGATTCGTGCTGCTGGGCGACGAGGTGTGCTCGGCGGTCGTCGAGTACGCGCAGGCGCTGGCGAACGTGGGGAAGTCGGACCTGGTCGTGGTGCCGTCGCTCTCGGACGAGGGGCTGCGCGGCGAGACCCGTCTCCTGGTCGGACCGGCCAGCCAGCTCTTCACCAGCCCGGCGCTCGACCGCGGCGTCGACCTCGACGATCCGGAGGCGGTGGAGTCGATGCGCGAGAAGACCCGACGGCTCCAGCCCGCGCGGCCGACCGTGCAGCCGCGCGGCGAGGGCGACGACAGCGAGGACGACGGCGGGACCGACTACCTCTGACGCCTCAGGTGTCGAGCGTGGTGCTGGGGCGCTCGCCGAAGCGGTGGGCGTACGAGGCCGAGAACCGGCCGAGGTGCGCGAAGCCCCAGCGCCGTGCGACCTCGCTGACGCTGACGACTCCGGACTCGCCCGCCCGCAGCTCCTTCTGCACGCCGTCCAGCCGGATCCGCCGCAGGTAGTCGACCGCGGTGAAGCCGAACTCGCGCCGGAACTCGGTCTGCAGCGTCCGCAGGCCGATGCCCGCCGCGTCGGCGATCTGCTCGGTCCGGAGCGGCTCGTGGGCGTGCTCGTACATGTACTCGATCGCCTGGCGGAGGCGCCCCGAGCGGGGTACCCCGAGGTCGCCGGGAGTGTCCAGCGTCGAGTGCGGGAAGGTCTCGAGCAGGGCGACGGCGACCGCGCGGTCGGCCTCGCGGCGCAGCAGCGGCGAGCTGTCGGCGTCGTAGATCACCCGGGCGACCGTCGCGACGGTCGCCGACCAGCGCCGCAGCGCCGCGCCCTCGGGTCGTGCGGTGGTGTCGAAGAGGAGGGGGCCGCGGGTGCCCTCGACCTCCTCCGCGATGCCCTCGAGGTACGCGCCGTCGAAGTGGATGAGGTTCTGGCGGTAGTCGTGGAACTCGAACCGGCTGGGACGGTCGTTGACGAAGATCGCCGGCTGCCCGAATCCGAGGGTCACCGCGTCGCCGTCGAGATCGGTGACGCCCGCGCCGGCGGTCAGCCACGAGACGACGTACTCGCCCTCGGTCTGGATCGAGCCCTGCACGGAGCCGGCGAACTGGCTGCCGCGGAGCGTCACATCGCCGTCGCCGACGGAGGTGTAGCGGTACGAGAAGTCCTCGCCGGGCTCGACGACGAAGCGGTGCCCGTTGTACGACTGCTCGAAGAGGGCCCGCGCCTGCTCGATGTCACGCCCGCCGATGTCGGAGCGCATGACCTCGTCCTTCTCGTTCATCCCGATCAGGGTCGCACGAGGAGCGCTCCTCACCGCGTGCCCCGAACGGGGAATTCGTTAAGCGGATAAACCAGTCGCGGGTCCGGCGGCGCGGGTCATGGCCTGGACGGTCGCCGCCTGGAACTGCGTGAGCAGCACCACGGTGTGCCACGCTCCGGCTTCCACGGCGAGCGAGAAGGTGGCGCCGGCCGGAGTGGCCCGCCAGGAGCGGATGTCGCGGGTGCCGACGCGGGTCGAGTCGCCGGTGCCGGCGCTCCGCAGCACCAGGGAGTCGGGCAGCACGCAGAGCGCGCCCGTCACGCCGTCGACAGTGGAGGAGCACTCGAAGCCTGCGTCGTCGTGCACTGCACCGGCGAGCTCGACGAAGTCGGTGACCTCCATCGGCTCGTCGTCGTCGCGCCTGGACACGGCGCGCTCAGGCAGCGTGCGTGAGCCCGGAGGACTCGGGCTGCTGCGCCGGCTCGGTGACGATCCGCAGGCCCCGGCCGCTGTTGGCCTCCTCCATCAGTGCGCGCACCCAGGTGGCGTTGATCGCTGGCATGCGGCTTCCGTGGAACGAGAACTGGAGGGGGATGGTCGGGTGCAGCCACAGTGTCTGGCGTCCGGTGCCGTGCGCGCTCGAGGCGTCGAGCTGGAAGGCGAACGCCTCGTCGCGGCGGAACTTGTTGATCATGACGATCTGGAGGTGCGCGAGCGCGCGGTCGTCGATCTCGTGCGAGGTGGGGGGAGTGCCGTAGAGGAGAGCGCCCATGGTGCGTGCCGCCGTTCTGTGCTGTGTCGCGGGTGCCGGCCGCGACGGTGGGGTGCCCCGGCGAGTGCCGCCGGGAGGGGGAGTGCGAGATGGTGGGGGTGTTCGTGGGGAGCAGGACCCGGGGTGTGCTGTGCCGCCGAGTCGAGTGTCCGGAGTGTCGATCCGGGGGTGCCGGGCTCCGGGATGTCGAGCCCGGATGCCGTCGCGCCGAGCCGTCGATCCCCGCTGACGCCTGCTCTGCAGGCCCGTGGAGTCGGGCGGTCGGGCCGTCCCTCCGGCTGTTCTCCGAAAGTACGCCCCTCGTTCGGAGGGCACGTGTCGCTATCCGGAATGCGAAGCAGTGGCCCCGGCCGCCGGGCGGACTCCCAGCCGGGTGACTCCGGGGCTCAGTTGCGGGGTGCCTCCTAAGGGCGGGGCGGCTGCGTCGAGACACCGTGCTCGTGCGCGAGACACCGACTCGGCAGTGAGGTGCCGGGCGGGCCGGCAGTGTCTCGGCAGGGCGGGGCAGGTGTCGGTGGGTGCTCGGACGGGAGTGAGGCCCCCTGCGTAGGCGCTGCGCGAGCTCCTGCGGCGAGACGCTGCTCTCGTGCGAGAGGCGCCGCCTTCCGCGGTGGTGTCTCGCCGGGTTGGCGGTGTCTCGGCAAGTCGGCGGGAGGAGGAGGGTGCGCTCCTGCGCGAGTCGTCGCGCCACCGCTCCGGCGGGGGTGCCGACGCTCAGAAGGCGTAGCGGACGCGGCAGTAGGGGAGGCGCTCGGCGAGGAGGGCGCGGAAGCGGTCGAGGGCCGCGCGCTTGAGGTCGCGTCGGTAGCGGATGTTGACGGCGCCGTTCTCGGAGACCTTCTGCTCCTGGCGTCCCGGCTGCCAGAGCAGCGACTCCGCCTTCGGGTGCCAGCCGAGGTTCACCTCGTGCAGGCCCCCGTTGTGGGTGAGGAGGATCACCTCGGCCGCGAGCTGCGCCTTCGCCCGCGAGTGGAGGGCGGCGTCGAGCTGGTCGAAGAGCTCGGTCCAGTCCTGCTGCCAGGTCTCGGTGAGGATCACGGGCGAGAAGTTGACGTGCACCTCGTAGCCGGCGTCGACGAAGTCGTTGATCGCCGCGATCCGCTCGGCCATCGGCAAGGTGCGGATGTCGGTGACCTTCGCCGTCTCGGCGGGCATCAGCGAGAACCGGATGCGCGTGCGCCCGAGCGGGTCCCACTCGAGGAGCTCGCGGTTGACGTACTTGGTCGCGAAGGACGCCTTGGCGGTGGGCGACATCCGGAACAGCTCGCAGAGGTCGCGGACGTTCTCGCTCAGCAGCGCGTCGACGGAGCAGTCGCTGTTCTCGCCGATGTCGTAGACCCAGGCCTCCGGGTCGCACTGGTTCGCCTCGGCCTTGGGGCCCTGCTTGGCGATGTGCCGGGCCAGGTGGCGCTGGATCTGCTCGATGTTCGTGAAGAGCGTGATCGGGTTGCTGTAGCCCTTCCTCCGTGGCACGTAGCAGTAGACGCACGCCATGGCGCAGCCGTTGGCGGTGGAGGGGGCGATGAAGTCGGCCGAGCGGCCGTTCGGGCGCGTGACGAGCGACTTCTTCACCCCGAGCACGAGCGCCTCCGTCTTGATGCGCACCCAGCGCGCGACGTTCGCCTCGTCGCCGTGCACCTCCGGGATCAGCCAGTGCGACTCGACGGGAACGATCTCGGCGCCCGGCCATCGCGCCACGACCTCCTGCCCGCGGGGCAGCTCGAGCGCGGCCGGCTCGGCGTAGATCCGCCGGATGTCGAGCAGGCGCCGCTCGCGGACCTGCGCGGACGCGGGGCTCGGAGCGGTGTCGGACATGAGTCCGTTCTATCGGCGACCACCGACATCCGCTGGGCAGAGCCGTCGCCCGCCGCGCAGGTCCTCCGCCCGCCTGCAGGCACCGTTCCGCCGCTCCCTCAGGATGGAGGCATGCCCTCCTCCGCCGACCGCTTCCGCCGCGCCGCCGTCGAGCTCGCGCAGACCTCCGAGCGGCAGGTCGAGTGGGCGCTCGCCGTCGCTGACGACGCGCGCCTCCTCGCCCTGATCGACGAGCTGCCCGCGCAGCACCGGCAGCCGTCCCTCCTCTTCTCGGTCGCGCGGCTGCTCGGCGTGCCCGACGTCGACGGCGCCGGATTCGCCGCGTGGCTCCGGAGCGAGTGGGCGCGGGTGGCGCCGGTCGCCGCCGAGCGGAGGACGCAGACCAACGAGGCGCTGCGGTGCGCGCCCCTGGTCGCAGCGCTGGAGCGGATCACGGAGCCCGGCGAGCCGGTGGCGCTCGTCGAGATCGGCGCCTCCGCGGGGCTCTGCCTGGCGCCGGAGCGGTACTCCTACGCCTTCACGGCGAGCGACGGCGAGACGCGGCTCGGGTCGGGCGCGCCTCTGCTGCGGTGCGCGGTGAGCGGAGGCGCGGCGCCGGCACGGCTGCCGGTCGTCGCGTGGCGCCGGGGGCTCGACCTGGCGCCGCTCGACGTCCGCTCGCCCGAGGACGTCGCCTGGCTGGAAGCGCTGCTCCCGCCCGACCGCCCGGAGCGGACCGCGCGGCTCCGCTCGGCCGTGGAGACTCTGCAGGACGACCCGCCGACGATCGTCGCGGGCGATGCGGCCGCCGAGCTGCCCGCCCTGCTCGACGCGGTGCCGCCGGGTCTGCGGACGGTCGTCGTCTCGCTCGGGACCCTGGTCTACCTTCCGTGGGCCGCGCGCGAGAGCGTCCTGGCGACGGTCGCCGATCGCGGCGCGAGCCTGGTGACGCTCGAGGCGGAGGCGCTGCTCCCGCACCTCGTCGCCGCGCGCGGGGACCGCACGGCTCCCGAGCCGACCCCGTTCCTGCTCGCCGCCGACGGCGTTCCACTCGCGAGCGCGGCCGCCCACGGCGGCACCCTCTCCTGGCTGGCCTGAGGCGCGCTCCAGCGCCGTGTGCGGGGTGCCCCAAGCTCGGGAGGTGCCCGGCGCCCGGTGACCGGTGCACGCTCCGCCCCGATCGTCCGCCCACTGTTCAGAAGTTGTCGCACTCAGCGTCGAGTGCGACAACTCCTGGACTCTCGCGGAGGAGCGAGCCCGAAGCCCGAAGCCCAACGCGCAGAGCTCTGAGCTCAGGCGCTCGGCCCGATCGTCCGCCCACTGTTCACGAGTTGTCGCACTCAGCGTCGAGTGCGACGACTCCTGGACAGTCGCGAAGGAGAGGGCGTCGAAGTGCAGCGCTGAGAGCTCGGAGCTCGGAGTCCCGGCGCTCGACTCGCGCCCACTGTTCAAGAGTTGTCGCACTCGGCGTCGAGTGCGACGACTCCTGGACTCTCGCGGAGGGTAAGACGGCCGAGTGCAGGACTCAGAGCTCAGAGCCAGAGCTCAGAGCGTCCAGCGCCCAGCGCCCAGCGCCCCAGCGCCCTACAGCCCGTCGACGACGAGCTGCGTCGCGCGCGGGACGTACGAGGTGTTCGTCGTCGGGTCCCAGCCCACGAGCGCGACCGCGTCGCCGCCGACGCGCGCGGTGATGCCCACGAGCGAGAACGGCTTGCCGCCCACGGCTCCGGACACCTTCCAGCCGAGCGTCTCGTCGGCGCCGGTCAGCGTCTGCTCGGTGCGCTCGACGGTCGTCTCTACCGGCACGCCCTGCATGGCGAAGAGCGTCGAGCCGGAGGCGCAGCGCGTGGTCGCGTCGGTGGCGCTCGCGAGGAGCGAGGCGGCCGCGTCGGCGGTGCCGGTGCTCGACACGACGGCGGTCATGGAGCGGTCGGCGCTGGTGCCGTACGAGAGTCCGGCGGCGGGCTGCGCGGTGTCCCAGCCCAGGCCGAACGGCGAGAGGCAGCTCGCGTCGGTCGCGGTGAGGCCGGGGTAGATCGAGTCGAGCATCTCCTGGATGCTCGCGTACTCGCCGGGCACGAACTGCACGCCGGTCAGCACGGCGGCCACCTGCTCGCCGGTCTTCTGAGCGGTGTCGGCGGTCGGGGCGGCGGCCGTCGCGGTGGCGGACGGGGCGGCCGACGACGAGGGGAGCGTCGGAGTGAACGGGCGGAGCGTCGATCCGCTCGTCGCGGTCCCCGCGCAGCCCGAGAGGACGAGCAGCAGCGCGCCTCCGATCAGAGTCGTGCGCAGCAGTGTCTTGGACATCATGTCTCCCCCTTCGCCCGCCGGCGCCGCACCGGGGCGCCTGAGGCTAGCAGAGCCTCGCGTCCCGGAGGCGGCCCGGCGCCGCCCGCAGGACGGAGGCGACCCGGTGGCACCCGCAGACCGGAGGCGGTCCGGCAGCGCGTGCAGATCGGAGTCGGCCCGGCCCCACCCGCACGACGAAGCCCGGAAACCCGAACCCACGCCTCCGACGGCCGCTCCCGCCGCGTCCGCTCCGCAGCTCAGATCTCGGTGTGCCCGAGCTCGGCTCCCGCGAGCAGGCGGATCTCCGGCTCGGCGATGCCCTCCAGCTCCAGCACAACGACGCGGTTGCGGCCGGCGCGGGTGACCGGCGAGGGGACGATCAGCGTCCGCTGCGGTCCGCGACGCCAGTAGCGCCCGAGGAGGAAGCCGTTCACCCAGACCAGGCCCTTGCCCCAGTGCAGCGTGTCCACGTACAGGTCGGCCTGCTCGTCGAGGTCGAACGAGCCGGAGGCGAGCTGCGGCCCGGCCGAGAACGCCGGCGCTGCGACGGCCAGGTCGGGGAGGCACTCCAGCGCGAGGGCACGCGCCGCCCAGCCGGTCAGCGGGGCGCCGTCGAGCGTCATGCCTCCGATCAGGCCCTTGTGCTCGCCGATGCGCGTGCCGTAGTTCACCCGGCCCTGGTTCTCGACCAGGATCGCGAGCTCGCCGCGTCCGCTCGGCAGAGTCAGCGCCCGCTCGTGGTGGTCGCGCGCCAGCACGCCCACCGGCACGCCGTCCAGCAGCACCCAGGCGCGGTCGCGCACCTCGTCGCCCACCACGAGGCGGACCGGAGCGGAGGAGCCGTCGAGCGTCGTCGTGAAGAGCACGAAGCCGTCGTCGTGGCCGAGGTCGTCGAAGCTGGCCATCGCATCGAGGTGCGCGGCCGGTCCGAACGCCTGGCCGAGGCCGAGCAGCGCCGGGCCGGGGACGAGCGGAGCGGTCAGGGCGGGGGCCGGCGGGCGCACTGCGGGCACCTCCTCCGGCACCGGCGCGTAGCGCGCGATGACGTCGCGGAACGCCCAGAACTTCGCGGTCGGGTCGCCGCCCTCGTCGAGCGGGGCGTCGTAGTCGTAGCTCGTCGTGATCGCGGCGTAGCGGCCCTTGTCGTTCGCGCCGCTGGTCAGGCCGAAGTTGGTGCCGCCGTGGAACATGTAGATGTTGACCGAGCCGCCGGCCGCGAGCAGCGTGTCGAGCTCCTGGGCGGAGGCGTCGGCGTCCGTCGTGTGGTGCTGGGTCCCCCAGTCGTCGAACCAGCCGCACCAGAACTCCATGCACATCAGCGGGCCGGTGGGCTGGAACTCGCGCAGCGTCGCGAGGCGCTCCGTGGTCCGCGAGCCGAACGAGCCGGTGAGGTGCAGGCCCGGCAGGCTGCCGTCGGCGAGCATCTGCGGAGTGGGCTGGTCGATGGTGGTCAGCGGCACCGTGATGCCGGAGTCGCGGGTCACCCGCACGAGCTCGGCCAGGTACTCCTTGTCGGAGCCGTACGCGCCGTACTCGTTCTCGATCTGCACGAGGACCACGGGCCCGCCGGCGTCGATCTGGCGCGGGGCCACGATCGAGTACACGCGGCGCAGGTAGTCGCTGACCGCGGCGAGGTAGTTCGGCTCCGAGCGGCGCACGCCCACCTCGGGGTCGCGGAAGAGCCAGGCCGGGAGGGCGCCGTTGTCCCACTCCGCGCAGATGTAGGGGCCGGGGCGCACGATCGCGTGCATGCCCTCGGCGGCGATCAGGTCGAGGAAGCGGCCCAGGTCGAGCCCGGCGTCCTCGCGCCACTCGCCGCGGCGCGGCTCGTGCGCGTTCCAGGCGACGTAGGTCTCGATGGTGTTCAGGCCCATCAGGCGGGCCTTGCGGATCCGGTCGGCCCAGAGGTCCGGGTGGATGCGGAAGTAGTGCAGCGCCCCCGACAGGATGCGGTGCGGGCGGCCGTCGAGCTCGAAGTCGGCGGCGCCGATGGCGAAGCGGCTCTCGGGAGCGGTGGTCATCTGGATCCCCCTCAGGATCGGTGCCCGGTGTGTCCGAGCGTGAGAACGACACGGGGCCGACCGGAGCGATCCGGCCGGCCCCGCGTCGAGCAGTGGTGCTACTCCGAGACGGTGAAGCCCTGCGCGTTGCCGTACTGGACGAGCTTGCTCTGCCAGTCGGCGAGGCCCTGGTCGAGGCTGGTGCCGTTGGCGTACGCCTGGCCGACGGTGTCGCCGAAGACGCTGTTCGCGTAGACCTGGTAGGGCAGGTACGACCAGCCGGAGCGGACGTCCTTCGAGGCCTGGGTCAGCACCTCGTTGATCTTCTGGCCGCCGAAGTACTCCGACTCCTGACCGGTGAAGTCCGAGCTGTCGAGGTCGGCCGTGGTCGACGGGAATCCGCCGCTCTGCAGGAAGACGTCGACCGAGGCCTGGTCGCTGTTCAGCCAGCGCAGGAACGCGGCGGCCAGCGCCGGGTTCTCGCTCTGCTTGGTGACGGACTGGCCGCCGCCGCCGTTCTCGGCGCTGACGGCGGTGCCGTCGTAGGTCGGGATCGGCGCGACGGCCCAGTCGCCGGAGGCGTCGGGGACGCTGGACTCCAGCACGCCGGGCATCCAGGCGCCGGTCACCAGGGAGGCGATGGAGCCGTCGGCGAGGCCCTTGTACCACTCGTCGCCCCAGGCGGGGGTGTCCGAGAGCAGCTTCTTCTCGACGAGCTGGTTCCAGACGCCGGTCCACTTGGCGGTGCCCTCGTCGGCGAGGTCGATCTTCACGTCCGTGCCGTCGGTGGTGAACGGCTCGCCGCCCGCCTGCCAGATCATGCTGGTCGCGAAGCCGGCGTCGCCGGTGTCGGCGGTGATGTACTTCGACGGGTCGGCGGTGTGCAGCTTCTCGGCCGCGGCCACGTACTCGTCCCAGGTGGCGGGGACGGCGATGCCGTACTGGTCGAAGACGGTCTTGTTGTAGAACAGCGCCATGGGGCCCGAGTCCTGCGGGAGGCCGACGAGCTTGCCGTCGATGTTGACGCTCCCCCAGGTGGAGGCGGAGTACTTGTCCTCGAGGTCGCCCATGCCGTACTGCGACAGGTCGAGGAGCGAGTCCGACAGCGCGAACTGCGGCATGGCGTAGTACTCGATCTGGACGACGTCGGGGGCGCCCGAGCCGGCCTTGATCGCGTTCTCGAGCTTGGTGTACTCGTCCTTGTTGGTGCCGGCGTTGACGAGCTCGACGTCGACCTTCGGGTAGGCCTTCTCGAACGCGGCGACCTGCGCCTCGGCGCTGGGGGTCCAGCTCCAGTACGTGATCTTGCCACCGGCCTCGAGGGCCGAGTCGAGGTCGGCGGCGGAGCCGGCGCTCGTGGTCGTGCCGCCACCGGAGGTGGACGAGCAGGCCGCGAGGGAGCCGGCGGCCAGGGCCGCGACGGCCGCGACCGTCAGGGTCCGCCTGAGGGCGGAACGGGCGATCTTCATGGTGGTGTTTCCCTTCACTTCTTCGTGCTGCGGGTGCTGTGGACGGGGCAGGACGCTCCGGCCGGGGGATGGGTAGGGGGAGGGCTCAGCCCTTGACGCTGCCGGCGCTCAGACCGGACTGCCAGAAGCGCTGGAGTCCGAGGAAGGCGACGACGATGGGGATGATCGTGAGGAGCGAGCCCGTGATCACGAGGTTGTAGATCGGCTGCGCGCTGACGCCGGTGGCCTGCGCGTTCCACTGGTTGAGGCCGACGGTGAGCGGGTACCAGGTGGGGTCGCTCAGCATGATCAGCGGGAGGAAGTAGTTGTTCCAGGTCGCGACGACCGAGAACAGCAGCACGGTCACGATGCCGGGGGCGAGGAGGCGGATGGAGATGGTGAAGAAGGTGCGGAACTCGCCCGCCCCGTCCATCCGCGCCGCTTCGAGCAGCTCGGTGGGCACCGACTCCACCGCGTAGACCCACACCAGGTACAGGCCGAACGGGCTGATCAGCGAGGGGATGATGATCGCCCACGGGGTGTTGGTCAGGCCGAGCTGGCTGAACATGAGGAACGTCGGGACGGCGAGGGCCGTGCCGGGCACCGCGATCGCTCCGAGCACCACGGCGAAGACCGCCTTGCGGCCCGTGAAGCGGAACTTCGCGAGGCCGTAGCCGGCGAGCGTGGCCAGGAGCGTCGCTCCTCCGGCGCCGACGACGACGTAGAGCAGGGTGTTGCCGAGCCAGCGGAGGAAGATCCCGTCGCGGTAGCTGAGGGTGTCGGCGATGTTCTGGAAGAAGACGAAGTCGCCGTCGAACCAGAGGCCGAAGCTCGAGAGCAGGCCGGCCTGCGTCTTCGTCGCGTTGATGACCAGCCAGGCCAGCGGCACGAGGCTGTAGAGGATGAAGACCGACATCAGCAGGGTGAAGGCGATCGACTTCTTGGGCTGCACCGAGGAGCCGCGGCGGGCGGCCGGGCGCTTCGGGGCGCGGGCGGGCGTCCGGGGAGCGGTCGCGAGGGCCATCAGTTCTCCTTCCGCGCGCCGCGGAGCTGCACGACGTAGGCGATCACCGCGGTGATCACGCCCATGACGATGGCGACCGTGGCCGACGCGTTGTACTGCTGACCGGCGAAGGACAGGTTGTAGGCGTACATGTTCGGGGTGAAGTAGGTGGTGATGATGTTCGGCGCCAGCGTCCGGAGGATGTTCGGCTCGTTGAACAGCTGGAAGCTGCCGATGATCGAGAAGATCGTGGCGATGACGATCGCGCCGCGCAGGGCGGGAAGCTTGATCGAGCGGATGACGCGCATCGGGCCGGCGCCGTCGATCTCGGCCGCCTCGTAGAGCTCGCCGGGGATCGTCTTCAGCGCGGAGTAGAAGATGAGCATGTTGTAGCCCACGAACTCCCACGTGACGATGTTGCCGATCGAGGCGAGGATCCAGTCGCGCGAGAAGGGCTGGACGACGTCGGAGCCGAGCAGGTCGTTGACGTTCGCGGCCAGGCCGAAGTTGTCGCCGTAGATGAAGCCCCACATCAGCACCGCGACGACCGCGGGGACGGCGTAGGGGAGGAAGACCACGATGCGGAAGAAGCCGGTGCCGTGGAGGCGGCCGCTGTCGATCGCGAGGGCCGCGACGAGGGCCAGCACGAGCATCACGGGGACCTGCACGACGAGGAACAGCAGGACGCGGCCGAAGCCCTCCCAGAAGTTCGGGTCGGTGAAGATCGCGGTGTAGTTCGCGAAGCCGACGAAGGAGTTGCCGCCCACCAGCTGCTCGCGGAAGAGGCTGAGGTAGATCGAGTAGACGACCGGGGCGATGAAGACCAGGAGGAAGACGACGAGGAAGGGGGCGACGAACGCCAGGCCCTTCCACTCGCTCTTCGCCCGCGACTTCGGGGCCGCGAGGGGGGACGCCGGAGGGGCGACCTCGCTCAGCGGGACGGGGGGAGACGTCGTCGTCATGGGATTCCGTTCGGGGAGTAGTGCGGGCCCGTCATGTTCACGTCAACATGGCAGAGCGTCACCGTAGCATGTCCACGTCGCCACCCGCGACTGTTCCTGCGTCACGGTTCGGCGCACGATGCACCACGGCTGACGGGCGGCGCGCTATAAAGGGAAGCCCATGTCACTCGAGACCGACCGCCCGTCCCCGTCCACCCGGCCGCGACGCGGCGTCTCGATGGCCGACGTGGCCCGGCGCGCGAACGTCTCGGGCCAGACGGTCTCGCGGGTGTCGAACGGCAAGCAGAACGTCGACGGCGAGACGCGCAAGCGGGTCCTCGAGGCGATGCGGGCCCTCGGCTACCGGCCCAACAGCGCGGCGCGGGCCCTGCGGACGGGCCGCTTCCACAGCATCGGCGTGATCATGTTCACGCTGTCCTCGTTCGGCAACATGCGCACCCTCGACGCCATCGCGATCGCGGCCGCCGACGCGGGCTACTCGATCACCCTCATCCCCGTCTCCCACCCCACCCAGGGCGAGGTGTCGGTCGCGTTCCACCGGCTGAGCGAGGAGGCGGTCGACGGCGTCATCATCATCGTCGAGGCGCACCTGCTCGACGAGGCCGACATCGTCCTCCCACCGGACCTGCCCGTGGTGGTCGTCGACTCCGCCGGCGGCGAGAAGTACCCGGTGGTCGACACCGACCAGATGTCGGGCGCCCGCCAGGCCGTCGAGCACCTGCTCGGACTCGGCCACCGCACCGTGCACCACATCGCCGGCCCGGACCGCTCCTACTCCGCCGAGCGCCGCCACGAGGCGTGGGAGTCGACCCTGATCGAGCGCGGCGCCCCGGTGCCGGAGGTGCTGGTCGGCGACTGGTCCACCGACTCCGGCTACCGCCTCGGCAAGCGGCTCGCCGCCGATCCGGAGGTCACCGCGATCTTCGCCGCCAACGACCAGATGGCGCTCGGCGTGCTGCGCGCCCTGCACGAGGCCGGACGCGCCGTGCCCGGCGAGGTGAGCGTCGCGGGCTTCGACGACATGCAGGAGTCGGCGAGCTTCTGGCCGCCTCTCACGACGGTGCGCCAGTTCTTCGGGGACACGGGCCGCCGCTCGGTCGACATCCTCCTGCGCGAGCTCGAGTCGGGCGAGCGCACCGGCGTCTCGCTCGTGCCGACCCGCCTCATCGTCCGCGAGAGCACCGGCCCGGCCCCCGCCGCCTCCTGATGCTTCCGCGGAGCCGGCCCGCGGAAGCATCAGGAGGCGGCGGGGGCCGGGCCGGTGCTCTCGCGGAC
>NZ_PSVY01000045.1:0-15723 GCF_002932635.1 Rathayibacter sp. AY1D1 | reverse complement strand
GCACGAGCGCAGCTCGCGCCTCCCGGAACGGGATCCCCGGGGAGCGTGAGGGGCCCGCCCCTCACGGGCTACCTACCTATATAGGTAGGTAGCCCTCGCTCGATCAGCTCGCGGCGGCCGTCTCGGTGGCGGCGGCTCGGGCTGCCTCCACCTCAGCGGCGGTGTGGTGTCCCTGCACGTCGGCGTAGGCGACTTTGTAGGGGCGGGTTCCGTCGTTCCAGTCGAGCGCGACAGTCACGCTCTTGGGGTTCACGCGGGTAACGACGTGCCAGCCGAAGCGGTGCTTGATCATGTCGCCCTTGGCGATCGTGTCGCGGCTGTGGATCGTGACCCGTCCGGCCGCGGCCTGCGCCTCGCGGACGGCGGTCCAGTAGTCGCGCTGGTCTTCGAGCTGCGCGCGCTGGGTGAGCAGCCGCTCCCGGTAGGCGCCCGTCGCGGGGGCGGTCGTCTCGATGTAGCCGCCACCGAAGTTGTGCGAGCTGCCCTCGATCTTCCGCGTGCAGCCGCGAATGTCGGTATCGAGCCGGTCGATGCGGCGGGCCACCATTCCCGGCGCGTAGCGGGATTCGGTGGTCCCGGCGGCGACGTCGGCGCGGGCGCGGGCGCGGGTGGCCTCGCGGTCGGCCTCGACGCTGCGGCCCATCGCGTTGTGGGCCTTCTCGATCGCGTTGCGGTGCCGCGTCTCGGAGTGGTGGCCGATCTTGATCGGCTCGCCACCCTCCGGGAGCCGGTCGAACGCGCGGCGCGCGGCCGCGTCGGCGGTATCGGCGTCCGCGGCGCGGCGCTCGGCCTTCGCGTCGAGCGCGTCGACCCGGGCGGCCTGGCGCTCGATAGTCGCCGCCTCCGCCTCGGCGGTCGAGCGGAACGTCTCTTCGGCTTTGATCGTGACCTCGTGTCCGGCGTCGCGCAGGGCGGTCGCGGCCCGGTTGATGGTCCACCACTTCGGCAGGCGGTCGCGGGACTGCGGGACGTACCAGGCGCCGATGGAGCGGCCCCAGCGCCAGCCGGACGCCTTCAGGATCTCGGCGGTGCCGTCCCCGCGGCTGGTGCCCTCGATGATCGTTCCGGCTTCGGGCGTGTGGGTGATGGTGAGCATGTCGGTTCTCCTTCTCGGTTCGGGGGGGGTCAGTCGTTGTCGCGGTAGTCGGCGGGCGTCTCGCTGCGGTCGTGCAGCGCGTACGCGGCCGGGAACAGGTCGAGCGCTCGCGCGACGTCGACCGGAACGACGACGTAGGCGCCGGAGGCCATGTAGCCGACGCGATCCGCGGGCAGCGCCTCCACGGGCTCGAAGTGCTGCAGCGTCACCCCGGGAAGCCCCGCGCGGCCCTCGCGGGTGACCAGGTGCACGGCCGGGGTCTGCTCGGTCACCGGGTCGCGGCCACCGGCGCCGACGATGACCACCTGACGGGCGGTCCGGCTGATCCCGTCCGCTCCGGGTCCGTGGTACTCGCTCTTGATGACCTCGGTACGGGTGCCGCGCTGCTGGCTCATGGTGTGTCTCCCTCTGGCTGATCGTTTTTCTTTGCCTCTCCGGCGGGGAAGACCGTTTGAGTGGAGGCGGCGGAGTGACGCCGATCACGAGCGATGTGAGGGAGCGCAGCGACCGCGTTCGGGATCGGTGGCACGCAGCCGGTGGAGCGAAATAGGTTGAAACCGCGGAGAGGTGAAGAAAACAGGTGGAACGGGCCGCCGTGGCGGCTTCCAACCTGCGGCGCGCGGCGCCGCTGCGCGAGGGCATCTCGCGCCCCCGGAACGGGCTCGGAAGCGTCTAGGACGCGGGAGGATGGGTACCTGGTAGGCAAGCGGCCGACGACGGGAATCCCATGCACCTGCTCGAGCTGACTATCGGACCGCGCCACTTCTCGCTGCCGGTCGACGTCGATCGCGTCGGGCTCACGCAGCGCCTCGAACAGGCGGCGGCCGCCGGCGGCGCCTTCGTAGAGATCCCGACGTCGCGCGGAACGACCTCAGCGTTCGTGACGCCCGCGACTGCCGTGTTCCTGGACGTCATCGACGCCCCCGACGAGACGGCCGACGGCCTGGACCCGCGGACCTCCTCGATCGACGTCGACCTGGTGGACAGGTTTTCTAAGTGGTGACGACGCCGCTCTAGCGACCGCGGTCGCCGCGGTCCGGCGCTGGCGTCGGTGAGGTGGCCGGGATCGCTCGGTCACCGCGCTCGGGCGCCGTGGTCAGCGCCGTGGTGGAGAAGCTGCGAGAGACGGTCGCCTGAGCCTGCGCGAGGGCGGTGTCGATCAGAGGGCGCCCGAACGCAGTGCGCGACTTGTCGACCTCGACAGTGCGCGGCTGCCCTTCCGCGGGGGTGTTGTAGCGGCGGAATCGCATCACGGTGGAGCCGGTATCGGCCAGCTGCTCGGCGGCGAACTCAGGGAGGGACCGACCTCCCGGGCCGGCATAAACGTTCCTGGCGTACTCGCTGGGCACCCATCGACCGCCGAGCTCGTCGGCGCCGGCGAGGGCGCGTTCGTAGGAGTCCTGCCAGCGGCCGGCGATCCGCGCTTCCGACAGCTCGAACGGCACCTCGACGTCGATCACTTCGACGCTGTAGCCGGCTGCCGCGAACCGCTGCCCCAGCTCGACCGCCTTCTCGGGCGAAGAGAGCACGGTGTCGATCACGACGTTCTGGCCGTCCCGAATGGCCGCGTCGCGGAGTTGGATAGCGAGAATGGAAGACTCTTCGTGCACGAGCGAGGCCAGCTCGAGCGGGAAGAACTTCTCCCCCGCTGCCTCGGCGGCGCGGACCTCGGGCGGCAGGATCGTGCTGTCGTAGGTGCCGTCCTTGATCGCTTCGGTGAGCAGCGCCCGCTTGAACTCGTCGGCGTCGATGGTGAGCCAGGCGTTGCGGTCGGTGCCGAGCACGTCTCGGAGAACGGTCGATTTACCGGCACCAGGCGGGCCGGCAAGGATGATCGCCTTCCGCTCTTGGCGCACGTCAGGGAATTGTGCGCGGTAGTCGGCCACAAAGCGGTCGTGTAGTTGTTGCCGCGCACCACGCGGCTCGTAATCCTGGTCGGCGCCGAGCCGGAACCACTCTCGGTTGTTCACCGTCGCGTGTTCGCTCTTGGGGCTCAGCGGCCCGCCCGCTCGCGCCCATGCACGCACTGTCTCGCGGTGCTTGGCGATCGCTGACGAGTCCTCCCCAGTCACCGACCTTGCTCGCTGTAGCGGTCCAGGATCTCGTCGTATGTGTCGACGTCGATGAGGTGCTCACTCAGAGCGCGTCGCACCTCTGCAAACTCTCCCGCGTCCGCGGTCGTCCAGTCGTAGCCGTCGCTAGCTGACCCCGGACGGTAGGACCAACGGCCGAGCTCATCGATGACCTGCTCCTTCGTCAGCTCCCCCGCGTCGTAGCGCTGAGCAATCTCGTAAGGCGTTGCGCCAGAGAATCCGGGCCGCACGTCCGACACTGCGGCCGCGGACTTCAATGCGCTGTTGACGGAGGGCTGTGAGATTCCAATTTCTTGCGCGAGCTGCCTCTGCGTGGTGTCCTCCGCAGCGCGGCGCAGCGCGCGAAGATATGACACCCGCGTTACGACCTGCAAGCTGCGCAGCTTGCGGATGGTCTCCCCATCGGGCCTCTGAATGATCGACACGGCAACCACCTCCTATAGAACATTCTATCTGAGGAGGCTGGCCGCCGATAGAAGTCAGCGGGCGTGAGCGGTCGCCAGCTCGGCCCAGTGGGTCGTGGCGCGCAGCGAGAGCGCTTCGCGCTTCATCGTCCAGACCGGCCCCTTGCGGATCCCGGCGAGGCCCAGTCCGACCGCGGAGCGGCCGTGGCGTTTCGTCACGGCGTCGATCGTGGCGCCCAGACCCTTGGAGTCGAAAGCCGTATCGAACACGTCGAGGAAGGCGTGGGAGTCCTTCGGCGACAGGTTGGTGAGGATGACGCCGGCCCGCACGTAGCGGGCGCCCTCGCGCAGCCGCGGGCGCAACGTCGCGATCGCGGCCTTGACGATACCCACCGGGTCGTCGGTGGGCACGGGGAAGCCGGCGAGGCCGCCGGCGGACTCGTACGGCGCGTCCGCGAACGGCGACGTCGACGCGAAGACGCTCATCGTCTTCGTCACCGACCCCTGCGCGCGCAGGCGGTGCGCGGCGCGTTGCGCGTAGACGGAGAGCACCTGCTCCATGTCCGCGATCGTCGTCACCGGAGTGGCGAACGAGCGCGAGAAGATCAGCTGATCCCGGACGGTGCGGGCCGCCTCGAGCGGGATGCAGTCGACCCCGCGCAGCTCGTAGACGGAGCGCTGCAGCACCACGGAGAACTTCTTCCGGATCAGCGCCGGGTCGGCATCGCGCAGGTCCCGGATCGTGTGGATGGACAGCTCCGCGAGGCGCTTCCCGGTGCGGCCGGCCACTCCCCACAGCTCAGTGACGTGCTGCGACGCCATGAGCGCGTCGAGCTGATCGGGCGTGTACCAGTCGGTGTCGCAGACCCCGCCGAGGCGCGGGTGCTTCTTCGCTCCGCCCTTGTTGACGAACTTCGCGAGCGTCTTGCTCGGCCCGAACCCGACGCAGACGGGCAGGCCGACGTTCTTGGCGACGGCGGCGCGCATCGCGCGGCCGATCTTCGCCCGCTCCGCCACGTCGCCGTCGACGCCGAGGAAGCTCTCGTCGATCGAGTAGACCTCCTGCCAGGCGGAGTATCGGCCCAGCAGCTCCATCACGCGGGCGGACAGCTCGCCGTACAGCTCGTAGTTGCTCGAGCGGGCGATGACCTCCGGAAGACGGCCGGAGCGGATCAGGGGTTCGATCTTGAACCAGGGGGTGCCGTTCTCGATGCCGAGCTTCTTCACCTCGTCGGAGCGGGCGACCACGCAGCCGTCGTTGTTCGAGAGGACGACAACGGGCCGGCCGGCGAGCTTGGGGTCGAATAGCCGCTCGCAGGAGACGTAGAAGCTGTTCACGTCGACCAGGCCGACGCGCCGCTCAGAGCGCACGGTGCAGCCGGTGGAGACAGACCGTGACGACGCCCCACACCTGGAGGTCACTCAGCTCGGCGACGTGGATCGGCGGGTACTCCGGGTTCTCCGCCCGCAGCACCACTCCCCCGGGGTGCAGCTCGAGGCGCTTGACGGTCAGCTCGCCGTCGAGGATCGCGATGACCACGCTCCCGTGCGTCGGCGTGATCGACCGGTCGACCACGAGCTCGTCGCCGTCGCTGATGCCCGCGCCGGTCATGCTCTCGCCCGAGACGCGGACGATGAACGTCGAGGTCTTGTCCCGGATGAGGTGGTCGTTGAGGTCGAGGGACCCGTCGAAGTAGTCCTGTGCCGGCGACGGGAACCCGGCAGCCACCGCGTCACTGGTGACGAGGAAGGCGACGGCGACGGCGTCCGAGGCCGGAGTCGCGATGCGCTCCACAACGGTCACGCTCATGGTCGGCCCCCTCCTCGTCTCATCGAACATATGTTCGAATGCGTCCGAGTGTAGGTCGGCCCCACCGACACTCGCTCCCAGCCCGCGCACCGAGCGGGATCGGGTGCTCATACCGGGCGAGTCCTACCCAGATACCTATATAGGTATCTGGGTAGTTTGCTAGGTGGATAGATAGCCATATAGGTTTGCGGCATGCAGACAATGATGATCTACAGCGAGAGCGGCGGTGCGACGAAGAGCACCACCGCGGTCTCCCTGGCGATGGTGGCGGCCGAGGAGGGGCGGCGGGTGATCCTGATCGACCTGGATCCGCGTGGCGCGACCACGAAGTGGCTCGACGCGCAGCCCGTCGACGTCGGGCTCGACGTCGGAGCGATCCTGGGTAACGCCGACCCGAGGGGATGGGCGGACGAGCTCGCCGTGCCTTCGCCCTTTCACTCGAACCTTCGAGTGATCCCGTCCGACCGCAGCGTGAGCGCACGCGAAACGGACGATCCCGGAGAAGTCGGGCATCGCTTGGCGGACTCGCTCGAGGATGTGCCTGCGGACCTCGCGATCATCGACTGCCCGAACCGCCAGGGCGGGTCGCTGATCTACAACGCCCTGACGGCGGCGGAGTCAGTGATCTACGCCGCCACGCCCACCGCTGACGGCGTGGACGGATTCATTGGTGCACAGGAGAGTGTGCGCCGCTACAACGACCTCAGCGACCGCGCAGCGGTCGAGGAGGCCGGCATCATCGTTGGCGGCTACAAGGAGACGATCACGCCGCGAGAGGCTACGCACAGCATCGAGCAGATGCGAGAGACGGGGCTTCTCCTGACTCCGCTCGTCCCGCACCGGACCATCGTCGGAGAGGTCCGGTACTCGCACGACTGGTACGGCAACTTCCGCAAGGGCGCACCCGTCGCCGCCGCATACCGTGAACTCGCACGAAAGGTCATCCGATGACGAACGAAGATCGCCCCGCCAGCCTCCCGCGCCGAGCACAGCCGGCGCCCGACCGCAGCGACCCGATCGCGTCCAAGCCTCGTCCGGCTCCGACGCCCGCACCGGCGCCGGTAGCAGCCCCGGTATCGCGGGCGAATGCGGGCACGGCGGCCACGCCGCCGCGGAAGCAGCCCACGGAGGTTCTGCATGTGGACGTCGATGCCGAGCTGTCGTACTACGTCCAAGACCTGCGAGCCGCGACCGGTCGCACTAAGAAGAACATCGTGGAAACGGCCCTGAGCGAGTACCGCGACCGGAACCCGCTCAGCTGAGCCCGAGCCCCTCGAAGATAGCCAGATACCTATATAGGTATCTGGCTATCTTGATTCTCATGCAGAATCTAAATGGCGCTGTTGCACCAGGAGCGAACGGCGGATTCGAATCGCTCTGGATCGGCGTTCCATTCGAGGGCGTGGCCGGCGGGGTCGCTGGCGATCAGCGTCGCATTCACGTGCGCGTTGCTGAACGAACGGGAGTCGCTGAACGGCGTGGTGCGATCACCCCCCGAATGAATCAGGAGCACCGGTATGCGTAGTGGTGCGGCTGCGTCTATCCAGTCGAGTGCTTTGAAGTTGAGAGGAACTGGTGAGCCCAGTAGACGACTGACACCGCGGGCGCCGAGAGCCCATGTGGCGGCCGCAGCGACGACACGGGGGACTCCGGCGTTAGCGGCGCTGAAGAGCACGCTGTTGCGCCAACTGAGGACGGGGGAGACAAGGATCAAGCCTGCGATTCTGGATCGGTGCGACGAGCTCGTGGCGAGGCGCAACGCCATTGAGGCGCCGCTGGACCAGCCGACGAGGACGACCCGGCGCGCTCCCCGCTCGAGAGCGAGCGCGATCGCAGCGTCGACGTCGACCCATTCGGTCTGACCGAGCGTGAACGCATTGAGTGGCGCCGTTGGGCCTTCTCCGTCACCGCGGAAGGAAGGCACCAGTGAGGTGTAGCCGGTGCCTCTGAGTGCATGCACGGAGCGAAAGGCAGCGTCTCGGCCGGACAGACTGCCGTGGATGTGGATCGCCCAAGTGTCTGCGGCGTCTCCTTTGCCGGAAAACAACCAGGCAGGCGCCTGTCCAAGCTCGGTTTCGACGGTCACCTCGCGGGCGTCCGGGTCGAGTTCTCGGGCCGTCGCGAACACATTCCCGATGGGTCGACTCAGGGAGCCGGCCGTGGGGGAGGGGGCATCAGCATTGAGTGTGAGGATGCGTTCGATCCCGTCTGGTCCGCTTCGCAGGATCGGACCGAGGACCGCGTGGCGGGTTTCGTCGTCGTAGAGCAGGCCGAGCTTGCCGTTCTGCTTCGTGATCGGAGTAGGACCGAGGACGATGCGATCGGGCGTCGGAACCGCGACGATCGGTGTTGGGCGGCTGCGCTGCGGTCGGATGACACGGCGCGCAACGGTGGCGACGACCGCGGCTCCGGCGACGCCGACACCAACTGCGGGGATCGCGACCCAGAGTGCGCTCACCGGCTATGCGGCCTTCCGGAAGCCGCCGCCGATCACTCGCGGAGTGAACGCCTGGTCGGGAGCGATGAGCGTGCGGACCCGAGCGACAGCTGCATTCTCGTCAAAGGTGAACGCGCCCTCTCCGCGAACCTCAGCGTTCTTCGTGAGCACGAGGATCTGTTGAGCGTGTGCGATCAATCGCCGGTCGCTCAGGTAGGTCGTGAACGGTGGTCGCTCGATGAGGCCGTGTCGGACGGCGGCCTTCGATGCTCGAGCGACGTCGATCCGGCGACGGAGAGGAACGACGATCGCCGTCCACCCGATGCCGAGCATGATGATGAGAAGACCGAGGAAGAACGGTATCTCAGCGGCGTTCCACGCGGAGTAGCGGAAGGCGTCTCCGCCGTAGCCGAAGTGAGAGGCTGTGAGGAAGGCAATCTCGATCAAGCAGCCGATCGTGGTGATGGCGAATCCGGTGATGAAGACGAGCTGAACCCCGCGCCAGTTGCGACGCGCGTTGATGATCGAGGAGACGGATAGCCACACGAGAGTCGCCATGTAGGCCGATCCGTAGAGCCAGACGGCGGTCTGGTCGAGGCGGTCGATGATGAAGTCGACGCTTGTGCGGCCCCGGTTGCCGATCAGCAGGAACGGCACGATGTAGGAGCCGAACATGATCGCCAGGCCCCACCGACTGCCGACGCGGCCTTCGCCGCCGGCGCGCCGTCCGAGCGCTTCGCGGAAGAACCAGAAGGCCGATGCTGCTGCCAGGTCGCGGACGAGGGTGATGACGTTGGTGCCACCCAGTAGCGCGTCATATGTGAAGAAGGGGATGGGGAATCCGTAGGTGGAGAGTGCGACGGCACCGCTCACCGTGGCCCAGAAAGCGGGACGCGCTGCGGGCTTCGCTGCGGCGCGAGGAGCCCGCACAAGCACCAGCGCAATGAGAAGCGCTAGGCAAACCTGTTGGATCATCCGAAATACGTTTCTTCGCTCGTCCGATTGAGTGTCTGGATACGGCGGACCATCGCGAAAGCTACTTCCTCGATGGCAATCTCCGCCTTCGCTTCTGTGCTTTCTGGATCATCTGTCGGGGCACAGAGGTGTGTGGCTCCGTGCCGCCGGCCCGGATGGATCAGCCGCGGGATCTGCTCGCTGAACCAGGCGTCCGGAGCGTAGACGAAGAGGATGTGCGCAAGCTCATGGCACGCGTTCTGGCTCTGGTAGTGGAGCTCGTCGCTCTCTCGGCAGACGACGGTGCCGAACTCGGCTGTGTCGATCCAGAGCCCTGTCACTGATTTGAGGTCAGCGCTGGCGGAGGCGATCAGATAGATCGGCTTGCCGTAGACCTTCTCGACGGACGATTGAAGATCGTCCCACGTCGCGGCGGCCGGAAGTCCGAGCCTGCTCACGAACTCGTCGGCCGCCTGAACGATCGATCCACTGCGGCCTTGGCCACTGCGGCGGAGCATCCGCCACCGGCCGCGACCTCGTTCCGTGGAGTCTGACGGCATCGATGGACTCCGTTCGCCTGGCCGGGAGAAGCTCATCCACTTTAGACGGCATTCCGGGCGCGAGCGGAGCTGCGTGGCCCTACAGGACGGCGCGGCCGGCTATCGACGTAGCTCGGTGACGATTTCGGACACGACGGCGGCGATGCCGCGTAGCTCGTCGGGCTCGATTGTTCCGAGCGATCGGGCGGCGACGCGCTCGATGCCGAGCGAGCGCATGGTGCCGTCGAACCCGAGGCGGGCTTCCACGGCCTCGACCAGCTCGGGGTCGTCTCTGAGCAAGTAGTCGGGGTCGACGTCGAGTGCTTCGGCCACGGCGAAGAGCACTTCGACTCGTGGTGCCGAGGGGAGTTGCCCGGCCATGAGCAGGCCCCATTCCTGGCGATCGATCGAGGCCCCGCTGAGGAGAAGGATCTCGGAAATTCTGGTGCGGGAGGTAGTGGCGTCGAGGCCTCGTGAAGTGAAGACCAGTGAGAGACGACGCGCCAATTCGGCGGGACGTAGAGCGCTGGATTCCTCAGTCGGCATGGATTCGCCGTCTGTGACGTAGCTGACCAGTTCCTTAAAGGCTACTCGGCCCTGAAGCTGCTTCACGAGCGAGTCCAAATCGGCGTTCGTGGCGTGCGCGAGCGCGAGAAGAACAGGGACAGGCATGTCCCGTTCTCCCTTGATGTACCGAAGGACGGTCCGGTAGGGCAGGCCGGCTCGCTCAGCCGCGGCCTTCACGTTGAAACCGGCGTCGTAGATGGCGCTCTTGACGGCCTCGCCTATGACGGCATTGACGTTCGTTGAGTCCACCTCCACACCACGATTCTAGGTCGGCGGCTACCGACGTGCCGTCAGTGTAGACAGTCAGTGTCCCATTTGGGCATCTACGAGTGTCCAAACGGGCAGTTTGGGACTAGATTGTGATGAAGGCAACGAGGGGAACCAACGACATGAAGCACACGAAGCACACCGGCACCGGCCTCTGCGCCGCGATGGCCGCTGCGGCTGTGCTCGCATTGGCAGGGTGCTCGGGCGCTGCTCCCGAAACAGCACGAACTGCACCGACGCCGACCGCCCAGATCCCTTCTGCATCGGGCTCGACTGCGGCCAGCACGGCTGAGGCGACGCCGACTGCGGCCGCCGCTCCGGTCGACTCTGAGCCGGTTCCCGTTCCGGGAGTCGAGAACGACGCGCTTGCCCTCGCGGCCTCGGCAGTGACGGCGTTCTGCCGCCCGACGCTCGACTACGACACCTGGATCGCGGAGCTCTACCCGTTCCTGACTCAGCAAGCGGCGATCGCCTACGAGACGGTCGATCCGATGAACGTGCCCTGCACGTCGTTGACCGGCGATGCTCGGGTCCGGGACGGCGACGGCACGTTCACCATTCGCGTTCTGGTGCCCACCGACGCTGGGGACTACTCGGTCTACGTCCACCGTGCTGTAGAGACGGCGCCCTGGGGCGTCGAGCAGATCACCCCCCTGGCCTCGGAGTAGGCCGGTGCAGAAGGGGGGAATTGGGGTACTGGCGGCGGTTATGGTGCCGATCGTCACCGTGGCGCTACTGCTGTGGGTGCTGTTCTTCGGCGGATCGGCCGCGGCCGCATGCCTACCTGGTGGAGGCCCGGTCAACGTGTCCGCGATCCCGGCGGACGCGAAGGTCGGGGCCTACGGGCACGACCAGCTCGTGAACGCAGCACTGATCGTCAATGCAGGTGCAGCGAAGGGGCTCGGCGCGGACGGGCAGACGCTCGGTGTCCAGACGGCGATCGGGGAGTCCTCGCTGGTGAATATCACCTACGGCGACGGCGCGATCAACCCGGACGGATCGGTCGCTGACTCGATCGGCCTGTTCCAGCAGCAGTCGAGCTGGGGCACCGTCGAGCAGCGCATGGACCCGACGACCTCGGCGGGCTTCTTCTACGACCGCCTCGTGGCCGTCGAGGGCTGGCCGGCAATGGAGCCCTCCATCGCGATCAACAAGGTCCAGCGCAACGCCGACCCGAACCACTACACGAAGTACCGCGCCGACGCCGTGGCGATCATGACCTACCTGAACGGGCTCGGTAGCAGCACGACGGGGCCGGCGACGACCGGCGCACCGGTCAGTGTTCCGTCGACGCCGACCAGCACCACGCCTACGACGGCTGCGCCGGTCGGTGGATGCGTAGCCGTGTCCGGAGACGCGCAGGCCCTCGCCGCCGGACTCGTGACGGCGATGGACGAGGGGCGCCTGCGCCTACTCGAGGACCGCTACGCGCAGCAGATCCGCGACATGGCCGCCGGGACCGCCAAAGAGAACTGCGGCATCGACGTCCGGATCCTCCAGGTCATCACCATCGCGCTGAACACGTTCGGGAAGGTCGGCGTCTCCGACCTCAACCGACAGTGCACCGGCTCGCTCCTGGGCGCAGGCACCGGCTCCTCGCACTGGATCAATGGCGGCGGTCACGCGGTCGACTTCTTCTCCTTCGACGGCACGGCCACCACCGGCTGCGACCCCAACGCGCTGAAACTCCTCACCGTTCTGGACCCGCAGGTGCCCCAGGGCTCCCGGGCCGGCCAAATCCAGTGCCGCTCGACCAGCTACGAGCACATCACTCAGTTCACCGATACCCCGAACCACCTCCACTTCGACGTGGGGTTCGCGGACGGACCCCTCACCACCGGATAACCGGACCTCTTCGGCGTCGCGACCGCGACGTCGATCCCCCCAGCACCACCAACGAAACGGAGCACCTCATGTCCCTGCTCGCAGCGACGACCGACATCCTCACCACCGCAGGCGCGCTCGGCGCCGTCGTGCCCGACCCGGGACCCGGCGGCATGCCCCCCGGGTTCGAGGCCTTTACCACCGTCATGGGCTGGGCCAAGTGGGTCGGCCTCGGCGTCGCCGTCGTCGGCCTGATCATCCTCGGCGTCACCATGACCGTCTCCGCCCGCCGCGGCGAAGGCGGAGAGATCGGCGGCTGGCTCGGCCGCCTGCTCGTCGGCGTGATCATCGTGTCCGCCGCGTTCACGATCGTCGGCTTCCTCATGGGCGCGTAGCGTCCGGAGGAAACCGACCGCATCACCAACGAAAGGCACGACGTCATGAGCGACACGGAGTCCCGCAACCCGTTCACCAGTCGAGGATTCATCTTCGGAGCCATCATCTTCGGAGTCCTCGTGCTGGCGGCGATCCTCCTCGCGATTACGTCCCTGGGCGGAGGTGGCGGGCAGAGTGCTCCCGCCACCTCCGCGACGCCCGCCGTCACCGCCTCACCGGAAACCGACACCGCCGCAGCAAGCGTCTGCAACCTTCCCGGTTACGACGAGAGCGGAACGCTCTCGACGGCACCTGTCACCGACTGGACCATCGTCGGCACGATGGCCGCACCGTCGTCGGACACCGCCGGCCCCGGCGTGATCGGAGAGGACGGGCTGCGCAGCTGCTACGCGCACACCGTCGAAGGATCGCTCTTCTCGGTGGCGAACCTCTGGGCGATGGGAACGGATGGGCGCCTGGCCGACGCCGTTCTCGAGCGCCAGACCGCGCCTGGCGCTGGTCGCGATGCCGCGATCGCCGCGGACATTCCCCAGAGCAACACCGGAGGCAGTGTCCAGATCGTCGGCTTCCGCGTGAGCTCGTACACCGCGGACGAAGCCACGATCGACATCGCCTTCCGCTCTAACACCAATCAGCTCCTCAGCTTCCCCGCTCCCGTGACGTGGGTCGACGGCGACTGGAAGTCGGTGTTGACCGCTGACGGTCAGCCGCCGTTCCGTCCGACCGCACTCACCAGCTTGGGCGGCTATATCCCTTGGGCAGGTACCGAATGACAGTGACTCCACCCGCAGGCGAGCCCTGCGCAGCGTGGGACGTCGTGTGCTGGTCATCAGCAGGCATCGGCGAAGTCGTCTCGAAGGCGTCTAACGACGCCTTGCAGCAGTTCGTGAACAACATCTTGGAGGGCTTCGGCAAAGCGGTCGTCTCGCTCGGCACCCTCTGGGTGAACGTTCCCTCCCCGGTGACCGTGGTCGACCGGGGAGGCGGCGTTAACGGTGGCGGTACCCCGCCCCTGCCGGAAGCGTTCGAGACGATCCTCGGCTACGTGACGTGGGTCGCGGCGGGCCTCGCGGTCATGTCGCTCATCATCGCCGGCGTCATGATGAGCACCCGTCGCCGCCACGGCGACGGCGAGGCGCACATGGGACGCATCGGCGTCATCATCTTCGCCGTCTTCCTGCTCTCCTCCGCCTCAGCGCTCGTCACGGGGTTCCTACCCCTGGCGCTGCACCTCAACGAATCTTCGAGCGTCGTCGGCTGGGTGCAAGGGCAGCTCGAGTGGTACGCCGGAGGACTCGCGATCCTGTCGATCCTCGTCGCCGCCGGCCGCATGGTCTGGACGCAGCGTGCGGGCGAGTTGCGCACCCTCGCCCGGTCGGTACTGACGCTGATCGCCGTCGCCGGCGCGGGACTCGTCGTGATCCGTCTCGCCACGCAGGCAGGCGACGCCTTCTCGATCTGGATCCTCAACAACTCCACCGACTGCGACGTCACCAACGGTGAGAGCAACTGCTTCGGCACGAACATCTTCGCGATGATTTCGCTGACCGCAACGTCGGGTATCGGCCTCATCGGCTTGTTCCTCCTCGGCATCCTCGCCGTGCTCATGACCTACGTTCAGATCGCGCTCATGGTGTTCCGCGGCGCGATGCTCGTCGTCCTCGCCGGCATCTTCCCGATCGCTGCGGCCGCGACCAATACGGAAATCGGGCAGCAGTGGTTCAAGAAGACGATGGCCTGGACCCTCGCCTTCATCCTCTACAAGCCCGCCGCGGCGATCGTCTACGCGATCGCGTTCCGGATGACCGGCACTGATCTGTTCAAGTCGGACGGGACCGGGCTGTTCCAGATCGTCACGGGCCTCGCGCTGATGCTCATCGCGCTCGTGGCCCTGCCCGCGCTGATGCGCTTCCTCGTCCCCGCTGTCGCCTCGGTGGGCGGTGGCGGTGGCGGTGCAGGCCTCCTGCTCGGTGCGGCCGCGGCCGGTGGAGCGGCGGAGATTGCCAGCGGAGCAATCCGCTCGCGCAGCGGAGGCGACAGCGGCGGGGGCGGAGGGTCGCCCGGCGGCGGTGGCTTCGGCTCCGCACCGTCCGGCAGTAGCGCCTCCGCCGGCAGCAAGGGGTCACCCGCGGCGACTCCGGCCGCCTCCGGTGCAGGCGGCGGCGCAGCAGCAGGCGGTGGCGCAGCTGGCGGAGCTGCGGCCGGCGGTGGTGCGGCAGCGGGCGGTGCGGCGGCAGGCGGTGGTGCCGCAGCCGCGGCAGGAGGCCCGATCGGTGTCGGCCTTGCGGTGGCAGGGAAGGCCGCCGAAGGCGCGAAGCACGCAGCAGGGGCGGTCAAGGCCGCCACGGACGACGCCACTGGCGGCAACGGAAGCGGGAACTGATGAGCACGGCAACTCCTACGCGCAGCGCTGAGGCGCCGCGCACGTACGGCAATTGGCGTCGCCCGCAGACTGCGGGACTCGGCGGCCTCGGACAGCTCGCCACGGGCGTGCTGTTCGTCGGCATCCTCTCCTCGATCATCGCGTCGATGTTCTCCGGCCTCGTGGCCGCGCTGATCGTCGCCGCGATCTTCGGCGGGATCTTGCTGACGGTTTCGGTGAAGGACAAGCACGGGCAGAGCGCCCTCGGAAGGACGGTGAATCGCGTGAACTGGATGCGGACGAAGGCCAAGGGAGCGAACGTCTACCGTTCAGGTCCCGCGGGTCGGGCGAAATGGGGCACCTTCCAGCTCCCCGGACTCGCTGCGGCGTCGCAGCTCTCCGAGCACGAGGACTCGCACGGGCGCCGATTCGCTCTCGTGCACGTCCCCTCCACCAAGCACTACACCGTCGTAATCGCTACCGAGCCGGACGGCGCCGCGCTGGTGGATCAGGAGCAGGTCAACAACCAGGTCGCGGAGTACGGCATTTGGCTCTCCAACCTTGGAGACGAGCCCGGCATCGAGGCCGCCTCCGTCACCGTCGAGACGGCCCCCGACACCGGTACGCGCCTGCGCTCGGAGGTCGAGGGGTCGATGGACCCGGATGCGCCGGAGTTCGCTCGAGCGATGCTCTCGGAGGTCGTGAGCAGCTACCCGGTCGGGTCTGCCACGATCCGCGCCTACGTCGCGATCACCTTCTCTTCCCTGTCTCGCATCGGCGGGAAGCGCCGCAACGCGAAGGAGGTCGCCGCCGACCTCGCCGCCCGCCTGCCCGGCCTGACGACGAGCCTTGCCGCGACAGGGGCCGGCGCTGCCCGGCCGCTCGGTGCTCAGGAGCTGTGCGAGGTGATCCGGATCGCCTACGACCCCGCCGCCGCCGTCCTGATCGATGAGGCCCGCGCCTCCGGGGACGTG
>NZ_PSVY01000044.1:0-16054 GCF_002932635.1 Rathayibacter sp. AY1D1 | reverse complement strand
CCCGCCGCCACCGCCGCCCCCGCCCTCGACGCCGCCGCGATCATGGCCCGCTGCGACGAGCTCGCCGCGGTCTCCTCCAGCCGCGACGGCATCGAGCGGGTCTACCTCTCGCCCGAGCACGCCCGGGTGAACGCGATGGCCGCGCGTTGGATGACCGAGGCGGGCATGCGCACCTGGCAGGACGCGGCCGGCAACCAGTGCGGCCGCTACGAGGGCGCGACTCCGGGACTCCCGGCGCTCCTGCTCGGCTCGCACCTCGACACGGTGCCCGACGCGGGCCGCTACGACGGGATCCTCGGCGTGATGCTCGCGATCGCCGTGGTGTCGCGCCTGCACGGGGCGGGCCGGCGCCTGCCGTTCGCCGTCGAGGTCGTCGCGTTCGGCGACGAGGAGGGCACCCGCTTCGGCACAGCGCTCCTCGGCTCCCGCGCCCTCGCCGGCACCTGGGACGAGCACTGGTGGGAGCTCGAGGACGCCGACGGGACGACGCTCGTCGAGGCGTTCCACGAGTTCGGGCTGGACCCCTCGCGCATCCGCACCGCCGCGCGCGACGCGCAGGACGTCCTCGCCTACCTCGAGGCGCACATCGAGCAGGGCCCCTACCTGGAGGAGGCGGACCGCGCCCTCGCCGTGGTCTCCTCGATAGCGGGCGCCCGCCGCTTCGCACTCACCCTCACCGGCAAGGCCGGGCACGCGGGCGGAGTTCCGTTCGACCGCCGCCGCGACGCGCTCACCGGGGCGGCCGAGGCCGTGCTCGCGGTGGAGCGCATCGCGCGGGAGCAGGGCGTGATCGCCACGGTCGGCCGGCTCGAGACATTCCCGGGCGCGGTCAACGTCATCCCCGGCCGGGTCGAGTTCAGCCTCGACCTCCGCGCCGAGACCGACGCCCAGCGCGACGCGGCGTGGGACGCCATCGAGCACGCGATGTCGGAGTCGGCGTCGCGCCGCCGTCTCGCGCTGACGGTGGAGGAGACCCATTCGGCCCCCGCGGTCGTCGCCTCCTCACGGCTGCAGGACGTCGTGCGGGCGGGCATCCGCGCGACCGGGGACGCGGAGCCGATGGTGCTGTTCTCCAAGGCCGGCCACGACGCGATGGCGGTCGCCGACCTCGCCGAGTACGCGATGCTCTTCCTCCGCTGCGAGGGCGGCGTCAGCCACCACCCGGACGAGAACGTGACCGAGGCCGACGTCGCGACCGCGCTCGACGCGTTCGAAGCGGCCGTGCTGGCGCTCGCCGACGGGACGCCGACCCCGTGACCCCCGCCCCGGCCCCCTCGACGAGCATCGGCCACCGCATCGATGCCGGCTACGCCGCGCTGTCGCGGCAGGAGCAGCGGGCCGCCGACTTCATCCTCGACCACCTCGGCGACCTGGCCGTCTACACGGCGACCGAGCTCGCCCAGCACAGCGGAGTGTCCAAGGCCACGGTCTCGCGGCTGTTCCGCCGCCTGGGGTTCTCGAACTCGCAGGAGGTGCGCGAGCACGCCCGGGCGCTGCGGTCCTCCGGTGTGCCGGTCGGTCCCGCGCAGGGACAGGGGGATCCGCTCGCCGCGCACCTCGAGAGCGAGCGGGCGAACCTGGCCCGGCTGGCCGCCGCGTTCGGCGACGGGCGGCTGGAGGAGGCGGTGCGGCTGATCGCGGGAGCACGCGAGGTCGTCGTGATCGGACTGCGCAACAGCTACCCGGTGGCGCTGCACCTGCGCCAGCAGCTCGCGCAGGCGCGCGGACGCGTCCGGATCGCCCCGCAGCCCGGCCAGTCGCTCGGTGAGGAGCTCGAGGGGCTCGGAGCCGAGGACGTCGTGGCGCTGGTCGGCTTCCGCCGCCGCCCCGCCTCCTTCGCCGCCCTGATCGGGACGCTCGCCGCGCGCGAGGTGCCCGTGGTGCTCCTCGCGGATCCGCCCGCCCGGCGCTACGCGGAGCACGCGGCGGTCTGGCTGGAGTGCCCGGTCGACAGCGGCACGGCGCTGGACAGCTACGCGGCGGCGATGAGCGCGGTCGCGCTCGTGGCCTCCGGAGTGCTCGGGGCGTCGCCGAGGGAGTCGCGCGAGCGGATCGCCGGGATCAGCACTGCCTACGCGGAGCTCGCCGAGCTGGAGGACCGGCCGTGAGCGAGGCGGCGGAGCTGATCCGTGCGCACGCCAAGGACCCCGTCGGGCAGGCCGACCCGACTCCGTCCCTCGGCCGTGCCGAGCTGATCACCCCCACCTGCGGCGACCGGATCGAGCTGCGCGTCGACGGCGGCGTCGAGCAGGTGCGCCTCGCCTGGAGCGGGCGGGGGTGCGAGGTCTCACGGGGATCCGCGTCGCTGCTCGTGGACGGTCTCGACGGGCTGCCGGCGCCGGCGGTACGGGAGCGGATCGACGCGTTCCTCGCGGCGATGGCGCACCGGGAGGGTGCTCTCGCCGGCGAGGAGCAGGCGCTGCTCGCGGTGGCGGGCAATCCCGTCCGCTCCGTCTGCGCGACCCTGGCCTGGCGGGCGCTGGCCGCCGCCCTCGACGACGCGGGCCTGGCGTGAACCGCTCAGTCCGGCCCGTCGCGGTCGGCTCCCGACCACAGATCGCCGCACTCCACCCCCCGCGCGCCCCTCGCGCGGAGCAGGTCGCGCGCGCCGGAGTCGCCGTGCACGCCCTCGAGGAGCTCCGGCCAGTGGTCCCGTCCCAGCAGCACCGGATGACCGGGCCGACCGCGGAAGACCGCGCGGGCGAGCACGTCCGGCGCGACCGGCGCCTCCGCGAGCAGCCGGGCCCCCACGCTCGGCGGCTCCTCGGGCAGGTCGACCAGGGCGACCAGCGCGGCGACGCCCTCGGCCGCGGCGAGACCCGCGCGGAGCGACGCCGAGAGGCCGGTCTCCCACTCCGCCGCGACGACCACGTCCGCGGACGGCGGCACCAGGAGGCGCGCCCGTCCGGCCTCCGCGCCCAGGACCACGAGCACCCGCTCGCAGCCCACCGCGCGGAGCCTCTCGACGGCTCGCTTCACCCAGGGAACTCCCGCCGCGTCGCACCGCAGCGCCTTCGGGCCGCCCGCCCGGCGCCCCGCACCCGCCGCGAGCACCAGCCCGACGAGGTCCCGACTCCCGACCAGATCCATCCGACCATCGTGCCGCAGGCCGAGCCCCTGCTCCGCCGGACGAAGGAGACCGCATGACCGACACCCGATCCGAGACCGCCCGCGACGTGCTGCTCGCGTGCCTCGCCGTCCCCCGCTGGGCCGACGAGGTCGCCTCCGGCGCGCCCTACCCGTCGGCCGACGCGCTCGCCGACGCGGCCGAGCGGGCCGCGCGCACGCTCACCGAGGAGGAGGTGGAGGCGGCGCTGGCCGACCACCCCCGGATCGGCGAGCGGCACGCGGGCGCGGGGCGCTCCTCCGCGTTCTCGGCCGCGGAGCAGGCGGCGAGCCGCACGGGCGACGAGGAGCTGACCCGGCGGCTGCTGGCCGGCAACCGCGCCTACGAGGAGCGGTTCGGGCGCGTGTTCCTCCTCCGTGCGGCCGGCCGCGACCGGGCCGAGGTCGTCGCGGAGCTGGAGCGGAGGCTCGGGCTCGACGACGAGTCGGAGGCCCGCATCGTCGCGGAGCAGCTGCGGGAGATCACGGTGCTGCGCGTCCGCGGCCTCGACGACGGGCGCCTCGTCCGGGCGGAGGCCGCACGATGAGCGGGCACGCCAGCCGCGTCACCACCCACGTGCTCGACGCCGTCCGCGGCCGCCCCGCGCGCGGGGTCCCGGTGGCTCTCGACGCCCGTGTCGGCTCCGGCTGGGAGCGCCTCGCCGAGGCCCGCACCGACGACGACGGCCGCGTGGCGGCCTTCGGGCCGGAGCGCCTGGCCGCCGGGGTGCACCGGGTCGTCTTCGACACCGGCGCCTGGTTCGCCGCCTCGGGCACCGAGTCGTTCTACCCCGAGGTCGTCGTCGCCTTCCGCCTCGACGACGAGGAGGCGCACTTCCACATCCCGCTCCTGCTCAGTCCCTTCGCCTACTCGACCTACCGGGGCAGCTGATGCAGCTGCAGGACGTCCTCGACGCGCCGCAGCTGCGGCTGCGCGTGCTGGTCGCCGGCGACGGGGCGCTCGCGCGGCCGGTCGACGGCATCTTCACGACCGATCTCCTCGATCCGCGCCGCTACATCTCGCGCGACCAGCTGGTGCTGACCGGTCTGGTCTGGCGTCGGGACGCCCAGGACAGCGCGGCCTTCGTCGCCGCGGTCGCGGACTCGGGTGCCAGCGCTCTGCTCGCCGGCGAGGGGCTGCTGGGCTTCGTGCCGGACGACCTCGTCGTCGCCTGCCGCGAGCACGACGTCCCGCTGATCGCCGTGCCGGCCGATGTGTCGTTCGGCGCGATCACGGCGCACCTGTCGAACGCTCTCGCCGGCGACCGCGTGGCCCGGCTGACGGCCGCCCTCGCCCGCCAGCGGGAGCTGCTGACGGAGGTCTACCGGGGGCAGCAGCTCGACGAGCTCGTCACGCGCACCTCGCGCGAGCTCGGACTCCCCGTGTCGGTGCTGACCGCCACCGGCCGGACCGCGGCCTCCGCCTCGCCCCTGGGGCTGGGGGAGATCGAGCGGGTCGTGCACGCGGCGCTCACGGCCCGGCGCAGCCCGGTCGTGGTCGCGGACGCCCGCGGCGGCGCCCTGTCGGTCCTCACCGTCGCCGGAGCGGGCGAGCACCGCGCCACCTCCTGGCTGGTCGTCGTCGGGGGCGACTGGAACGACTGGTCCGCCGCAGTGCTGGACGCCGTGACCGAGCTCGCCGGAGTCGTGGGGGTCTACCGGCTGCAGCGGGAGGCGGCGCTCTCGGCCGACTCCGCTCTCGCCGACCGCCTGCTCGAGCTCGTGGAGGAGGACAGCGAGCAGCCCGAGGCCGCGGTGTACCTGCGGCAGCTCGGACTCGGCGGCGCCGGGCGGTGCGCCGTGGTCGCCGCCGAGTTCGAGGGCGACGCGCTCCCGGACCTGGCGCGCCGTGTCCTGGTCGACGCCGCCGCGCACCTGGGCCGCGCCGTGGTCGGACGCGACGCCCAGGGCTGCGCGGTGGCGGTGCTGCCCACCGAGGCGACCGATGCGATCCCCACCGGCGCGGATCCGCTCGCCGTCGTCATCTCGGCGCTGCGACGAGCGGGAGCCGCGTGGCCGGGCGCCGTGCTGCGCGTCGGGACGAGCGCCGCGACTCCGCTGCCCGCGCTCGGCGGCGCCCTCCGCTCGGCACGCTACGGGATGCTGCTGCCGGGCTCTCCGGGCGACGACGCTCCGGTGCGGGTCAGCGATTTCGGGGAGGTCACCTCCGCCGTGCAGCTGCTGAGCGCGGTCCCCGACCACCTGCGCTCGGTGTTCGTCGAGCTGGTGCTCGGGCGGCTCGTCGAGCACGACGCGCGCTACGGCTCGCAGCTGGTCGCCACGCTCGCGGCGTTCCTCGACTGCGGCGGCTCGTGGGTGCGCACGGCGGAGCAGACGCACCTGCACCTGAACACGGTGCGGTACCGCATCGCGAGGGTGGAGGAGCTGACGCAGCGCGACCTGTCGGACACCGCGGACCGCGCCGACCTGTTCCTGGCGCTGCGCCTGCGCTGACGGCCGGGTGCGCGCGGTCCGCACCGCGCCGCCCGGGCCGGCCCCGTCACTCCGGAGGCGCGATCCGCCTGCCCCGGACGTGCACCGCGGCGATCGCCGGCTCGCGCAGGGTCATCAGCAGGGCGAAGAGCAGCTGGGCCGTCGCCTCCTCCTCGTCGTCCGCGCGGATTCCGTGGGCGAGGACGTCGGCGAGCGGCTCCCACCGGTCGGGCTCGATGCGGAGGAAGTCCGCGTCCTTCCCGGGGTCGAGGCTGCCGAACCGGTCCTCCTGGTCGAGCGCCCGTGCGCCGGCGAGCGTCGCCGTGAACAGGAGCTCGGCCGGATGCAGGGCGACGGCCGCGTCGCCGGGCTCCGAGAGGTGCACCTTGAAGGCGTCGTTCGCCACTCGTGCCAGCAGCCACTCGTCGCCCGCGCCCACGTCCGAACCGAGGGCGACGGTGACCCCCGAGGCGACGGTCCGGCGCCAGGGCATGGTGCCGGAGCCGAGGAACTGCTGCGAGGTCGGGCAGTGGGCGATCGAGGTGCCGGTCTCCTCCATCCGGTGCAGCTCCGCGTCCTGGCAGTGCACGGCGTGAGCGAGGATCGTGCGCGGCCCGAGGAGGGAGGAGCCGCCGCGCGCGGAGCCGGGCAGGAAGAGCCCGTCGTAGGTGTCGAGGTAGCTGCGGGTGCCGTACGAGCCGAGCACGGCGGCGATCTCGCCGTCGCCGGGCCGGTCGTTCTCGTTGAGGTGGCTGTGCACGTAGACGCCGCGTCCGCGGACGTCGTCGTAGAGGTCGCCGAGCGCTCCGAGGGTCCGGGGAGTGACGGACAGCGAGAACCGCGGGACGAGCGCGACCTGCAGGAGCGGGTTCCTCCCGTGCCAGCGGTCGATCTCCTCCGACGCGAGCGTCAGCGCCTCCTCCTCCGAGGTGATCAGGGGCGCCGCCGAGGCCGGGCCCGTGGTCTGGATCCCGCGCCCCGACACGATCCGCAGCCCCGCCTCGCGGGTGCGCTCGAAGAGGGCGTCCTGCGCGGCCGGGAACGCGGAGCCGAAGACCATCGCGGCGGTCGTGCCCGCGGCCACCCGCCGCCGGGTGAAGGCGCGCGCGACGACGTCGGCGAACTCCGGGTCGGCGAGCCGCGCCTCCGCCGGGAACACCGTCCGGTCGAGCCACTCGAGCAGCTGGCCGCCGCCGAAGCCGTCGGTCGAGAACGTCTGGGGGAAGTGCACGTGCGCGTCGACGAAGCCGGGCAGCAGGATCGACGCGGCGTCGCCGGAGACCGGCAGGAGAGCGAAGCGGTCCGGCAGCTCGCGGTACGGACCGACCCAGGCGATCGTGCCGTCCTCGTCCACGGCGAGAGCGCCGTCCGGGATCGACACCAGCGACTCCCGCGCGGTCGCGAGCGTCGCACCCCCGGCGACGTGCAGCACGTGCCCCCGGTGGACGCCCCCGGCGCCGGTCACACCAGGCCCGTGTAGGCGGTCCAGGCGGATCCCGCGGGCGGCGCGTCGTCGCGGGTGACGCTCGCCTGGATCAGCCCGTAGGGGCGGTCGGCGGCGTGGAAGACCTCGTTGTCGTTCTCGACGCCGAAGGGCGAGAGGTCGTAGACGAAGTGGTGCTTGTTCGGCGCGGAGAGACGGATCTCGACGATCTGCGGGTACTCCTCCAGGACCGCCTTCCCCATCTCGAAGAGCGTCTGCTGGAGGGCGAGGGAGTGCACGGTCGCGAAGCGGCTCGTCATGAGCGCCTTGACGCCCGCGTAGACCGCCTCCCAGTCCATCGCCGCGATCTCGTCCTCGCTCAGGGCGAAGCGCCACTTCGCGACCAGCGAGGTCGCCATCACCCGGTCGTTCGTCGGCTGGAGGACCGTGTACGGGTCGGTGAGGAAGCCGTGGAACTCGCTCCCCGTGGACTTCAGGATCGTGAGGTCCTTGAAGCCGCCGGTGATCCAGATCCGCCGCTCGTCGCCCGAGCCCTCGACCGTGACCGACGCGATCCGCGTCTCCTGGCCCTTCCGGACCCAGGTGTGGTCGTGCTCGCGCCCGTCCACCAGCACGCGCTCCCAGGCGAACTCCTCGATCTCGATGCGGGCGCCGTGGACGGGCTCGTAGCCGTCGACGAAGTGGCGGGCCAGCTCGAGGCCGTAGGGCTCGATCGAGCGGAGGCCCTTCTCCTTGGCGAAGGCGTACGCCGTCTGCTTCTGCGTGTCCGTGGGCAGGACGGCCGACTGGTCGCCCTCTCGGTGCGCGGCCTCGAAGTCGCCGCGGAGGGCCGTGGAGACGTTGACGTCGTGGATCTCGTGCCGCGGGGTCTCGCGGTAGATCCGCACGACGCGGTTCTCGGCCTTCCCGTACTGGTGGTCCCCGAGGATGATCGACATGTCCGCTCCTGTCCGTTCCGTGCGGCCGGGCCCGGTCACGCGGTGGTGACCGTCCTGCTCGCGGCTCCTGCGAGCCCGTCTGCCAGCCTCGCGCCTGCCGGGGGCTCCGCGCACCGGCGGAGCATCCCGAGGAGCCGCCGCCGGGACTCCGAGTCTTGTGCGATCCGCCCGCTCCGCGGCTCCGACCCGCCTCCGTTCACACGCTCGAAACCTGCCGATGACACGGCGGCGCTCGGCGTGAGCGGTCGAGTTCCCCGAGGTGTCGTCAGGGAGGCGGGGGATCGGCGGGTCGAGGTCAGGGGCGGCTGAGGAGGCGCCCGGCGGGCGGGACCGTCGCGGCGGTGACGCGGCGGCCGCCCACCCAGGTGGCGGCGACGGCGCCGCGGAGGACGCGGCCCTCGTAGGCCGAGACGGGGTTCCGGTGCGAGAGGGCGTCGACGTCCACGCGCCACTGCGCCTCCGGGTCGAACGCGACCAGGTCGGCGTCGGACCCCGCGTGCAGCAGGCCCTTCTGGCCGAGCCCGGCGAACGCGGCGGTCGCCGTGGACATCCAGGCGACGACCTGCTCGAGCGGGATGCCCCGCTCGCGGGCCCCGGTCCAGACCGCGCGGAAGCTCAGCTCGAGTCCCGAGATCCCGCCCCAGGCGACGCCGAAGTCGCCGCCGGCGGGGAGCTTCAGCTCGGCGGTGGCGGGGGAGTGGTCCGAGGCGATGATGTCGATCGTTCCGTCGAGCAGCCCCTTCCAGAGCTGCTCGCGATTGCGCTCGTCGCGGATCGGCGGGCAGCACTTGAACTGCGTGCCGCCGTCGGGGATCGAGCCGGCGTCGAAGGTGAGGTAGTGCGGGCAGGTCTCGGAGGTGATCGGCAGCCCCTCGGCCTTCGCCTCGCGCAGGAGCGGCAGCGCGTCGGCGGAGGAGAGGTGCAGGATGTGCGCGCGGCAGCCGGTCTCGCGGACGGCCTCGATCACGTGCAGGATCGCGCTGCGCTCGGAGGCGGGCGGGCGGGAGTCGACGAACGCGCCGTAGGAGGCGCCGGGCTCCAGCGCGCTCGCCTCCAGTTCGGCCGGGTCCTCGGCGTGCACGATCAGCAGTCCGTCGAAGGCGGCGATCTCGCGCATCGCCTCGAGGAGCTGCTCCCGGCTCAGGTGCGGGAACTCGTCCACGCCGCTCGGCGAGAGGAAGCACTTGAAGCCGAAGACGCCCGCGTCGTGGAGCTCGCGCAGCGTGCCGAGGTTCGAGGGGATCGCCCCGCCCCAGAAGCCGACGTCCACCTGCGCCTGCGGCCCGGCGGCCGCGCGCTTGGCCTCGAGCCCCGCCACCGTGGTGGTCGGCGGGATCGAGTTCAGCGGCATGTCGATGATCGTGGTGACGCCCCCGGCGGCGGCCGCGCGGGTGGCGGAGGCGAAGCCCTCCCACTCCGTGCGGCCCGGCTCGTTGACGTGCACGTGGGTGTCGACGATCCCCGGGATCAGGACCTGGCCCTCGGGGAGGACGATCTCCTCCGTGGTCCGCCAGGGGGCGTCCCGCTCGCCGACCGCGACGATCAGGCCCTCGGCGATCGCGATGCTGGCCGGACGCCGGCCGTTCTCGGTCAGCACGTCGGAGGCGCGGATCACGAGGTCGAGGAAGGGAGCGTCGTCAGGCATGGATCGACCCTATACTCGGCATGTTTCCTGCGTGTGAGCGCCCGTCGGCGGCTCCGCCCGGCCTCCCCGCAGCCCCGGCGCCGTCGCCTCCCGTCCGAGAAGAGGAGGCCGTCGTGCTCGACATCGCCGACCCCCTGCTCGAGCGCGTCGAGGCGGGCGGGAGCGTCGCGGTCGTCACGGTCACGCACGTCTTCGGCTCGGCTCCCCGCGCTCTAGGGTCCTCGATGGCGGTGGACGCGGAGGGGCGCGCGATCGGCTCGATCTCCGGCGGCTGCGTCGAGGCGCAGGCGTACGCGCTGGCCCAGGAGGTGCTCGGCACCTCGGGCAGCGCGTCCGAGCACTTCGGCTTCGACGACGAGGCGGCCTTCGCCGCGGGCCTGTCCTGCGGGGGGCAGCTGCGCGTGTTCGGCCAGGTCGTCGACTCCGGCTCCACCGCGGTCCTCGCCGAGCTGCGCGCCGCCCGCGCCGGCCGCTCGGCCGCGCTGGCGATCGTCGTCGGCGGCCCGGAGGAGCTGATCGGCCTCGTCCTCACCGGAGCGACGCGCCTCCAGGACGTCGTCGGCCCGCACCTGGACGAGGACACCGCCCACCGCATCCTCGCCGAGCGCGAGGCGCGCCTGGCCTCCGGCCGCTCGGCCACGGCCGAGACCGCCTGCCGGAGCGCCGAGCTCGAGATCGCCTACATCGTGCACGCCGAGCGGCCGCGCCTGCTGATCTACGGCGCCGTCGACTTCTCCGCCGCGCTCTGCTCCGCCGGCGCCCTGCTCGGCTACCGCGTGACCGTCTGCGACGCGCGTCCGGTGTTCGCGACCGCCGAGCGCTTCCCCTGCGCCGACGAGGTCGTGGTCGAGTGGCCGTCCGACCACCTCGCCCGCGCCGAGGTCGACTCGCGCACCGTGATCGCGGTGCTCACGCACGACGAGAAGTTCGACATCCCGCTGCTCGAGACCGCGCTCGCGCTCCCGGTCGCCTACGTCGGCGCGATGGGGTCGCGGCGCACCCATGAGCGGCGGCTGCGGCTGCTGCGCGAGGCGGGAGTGACGGAGGAGGCGCTCGCCCGCCTGCACTCGCCGATCGGCCTGGACATCGGCGCGTCGACGCCGGAGGAGACGGCCGTGTCGATCCTCGCGGAGGTCCTCGCCGCGCGCACGGGGACGTCCGGGGAGCCGCTCGCGGGGCGCTCGGGCCCGATCCACGCGGCGCGCTGAGCCGCACGTCCTCCCCTGACGGCGCGCCGTCGTGATCGCGCCGGCCTGCTCGCACTCCGGCGGGAAACGGCCGCGAAACACCGCGCTGCCATGCTCGGGGCATGCAGCGCCACGTCCTCACCGGAGCCCACGTCGCCACCGTCGACGCGCACGGGACCGAGCACCCCGTCGGCCACGTCGTCGTCGACGACTCCCGCATCGTCGCCGTCGGAGCCGGCGACCCTCCGGCGTGGGCCCTCGACGGACGGTCCCCGACGGGCCTGCCGGCGCAGGAGGCGATCGCGCTCACGCGGGTCGACGGCCGCGGCCACCTGCTCACTCCCGGGCTCGTCAACACGCACCACCACCTCTACCAGTGGCTCACCCGCGGCTGGGCGCAGGACTCGATCCTCTTCGACTGGCTCGTCGCGCTCTACCCCGCCTGGTCCCGCATCGACGCCGACCTGACCCGCTCCGCCGCCCTCGGCGCGATGGGCGTCCTCGCCCGGTCCGGCTGCAGCACCGTCGCCGACCACCACTACGTCTTCCCACGGGGCTCCGGCGACATCGTCGGCGGCATCGTCGACGCGGCCGGCACCCTCGGCCTCCGGCTGCACGCGACCCGCGGGTCGATGGACCTCGGCGAGTCCCGGGGCGGCCTCCCGCCGGACTTCGCCGTCGAGACCACGGCGGCCGCGCTCCAGGCCAGCGGAGAGGCGGTCCAGCGGTACCACGACGCCTCCGCCGACGCGATGGTGCGGGTCGCGATCGCCCCGTGCTCGCCCTTCTCGGTGACCACCGACCTGCTGCGCGAGTCGGCCGTCCTCGCCCGTCAGCTCGGGGTCCGGCTGCACACCCACGGCTCCGAGACCGTGGAGGAGGACGCCTACACGCGGGAGGCGTTCGGCCTCTCGCCCACCGACCACCTGGAGTCGCTCGGCTGGCTCGGCGATGACGTCTGGATGGCGCACTGCGTCCACCTCGACGCCGACGCGATCGCGAAGTTCGCGGCCACGGGCACCGGAGTCGCGCACTGCCCGTCCTCGAACGGCCGGCTCGCGGCGGGCATCGCGCCGATCCCGCAGCTGCTGGCTGCGGGAGCCCCGGTCGGCCTCGGCGTGGACGGCGCGGCGTCGAACGAGTCCGGTCAGCTCGGCTCCGAGATCCGCGCCGCGGTGCTGATGAACCGCCTGCGCGCCGGCGCCGACCGGATGAGCGCCCGGCAGGCGCTCTCGGTCGCCACCATCGGCGGGGCCCGGGTGCTCGGCCGGCAGGACGAGATCGGCTCGATCGAGGTCGGCAAGCTCGCCGACCTCGCGCTCTGGCGGATCGACGGGATCGAGCACGCGGGCATCGCGGACCCGGTCGCGGCGCTCGCATTCGGAGCGCAGCCCCCGCTGAGCCTGCTCCTGGTGCAGGGTCGCCCGACGGTGCGGGAGGGACGGCTGGTGAACGCGGACGAGGACGCGATCGCCCGCGAGGTCGCCCGGGCGAGCACGGAGCTGGCGTCGCGCGTCTGAGCTGCGGCAGCCGATCGGCGCTCAGCCCGTCGTCGTTCAACCGGGCGGCGCCTCCGCCTCGACGGTCGCGACCGGGGCGGCGTCCGGGTGCAGGAGCCGCCAGATCCGGTCGCGGGAGAGCGGCAGCTCGGTCGGCCGCACGCCGATCGCGTCGCGGACGGCGTTGGCGAGTGCGGGGGCGACCGGGTTATAGGGCGCCTCGCTCATCGACTTCGCGCCGAACGGCCCGAGCTCGTCGGCGGTGTCCGCGAAGAGCACCTCGGTCTCGGGCACGTCCGCCATCTGCGGGATGTGGTAGTTCCGGAGGATCGCCGTGGTCACGGTGCCCTCGCCGTCGAGGATCACCTCCTCGTACAGCGCCGAGCCGATCGCCTGCGCCACTCCGCCCTCGACCTGCCCGCGGCACTGCGCCGGGTTGATCACGAAGCCGGCGTCGGCCGCCTGGACCGACTGCAGGATCCGCACCTCGCCCGTCGGCTCGTGCACCGCGACGCGGAAGCCCTGGACGTTGAACGCGAGCGAGCGCTGAGCGCCGTCTTCGCTCCCGGTCGCGGTGACCGGTCCGCCGGCCGCACGGACCAGATCGGCGAACGCGACCCGGGTGCCGTCCGGAGCGAGCAGGCCCTCGTCGTCGGGCTCGAAGGTCTCGTCGTGCCCGGTCAGCCGCTTGGCGAGCGCCTGCAGCTCGGCGAGGAGGCGCGTCGCGGCCGAGTGGACGGCCTTGCCCGCGACCACCGTGCCGGCGCTGCCGAACGCTCCGGTGTCGTAGCGGGCCGCGTCCGTGTCGGACTGGCGGATCCGCACCCGGTCGGCCGAGGCGCGGAAGGCGCTCGCGACCAGCTGCGTGTGCACGGTGGTCGTCCCGTTGCCGAACTCGGCCGTGCCGACGCCGATGGTCAGCACTCCCTCGGCGTCGACGGTGACGGTCGCCTCCGAGAAGTGGCCCCGCGGTGGGATGGTGGCGATCATCGCCAGTGCCGTGCCCTGCCCTGTCCGCCACCCCGGTCCGTCGGGGGCGGGGGAGCCGCCGCCGCCGGCCAGTGCCGCCTCGGTGAGGTCGAGGCACTGGTCGAGCCCGTAGGAGGCGAAGCCGATGTCGTCGCCCTCGACGTGCGTGACCACCAGCGGCTCGCCCGGGCGCACCGCGTTGATCCGCCGCAGCTCGAACGGGTCGATCCCGAGCTCGCGGGCGAGATCGTCCATCGCCGACTCGATGCCGAAGATCACCTGCCCGAGGCCGTAGCCGCGGAACGCCCCCGAGGGGAGGTTGTTCGTGTAGACGGCCTGCGCGTCGACGCGCTTGCTGGGCGCGCTGTAGACGGCGACCGACTCCGAGGTGCCGTGGAACATCACGCCGGGTCCGTGGTTGCCGTAGGCGCCGGTGTCCGAGAGCACGTCCACGGCGAGGGCGGTCAGCCGTCCGTCGCGCCGGGCGCCGAGCGTGACGCCGACCCGCATCGGGTGTCGGCAGGGGGCCATCGTGAACTCGTCGCTCCGGGTGAACTCGAACTGCACGGGCCGGCCGGTGGCGAGCACGGCGAGGGCGACGACGTCCTCCGTCAGGATCTCCTGCTTGCCGCCGAAGCCGCCGCCCACCCGTGCCGTGAAGACGCGGACGGTCGACGGATCGCGGTCGAACAGGCGCGCGATCTCGTCGCGCACGAGGAAGGGCACCTGCGTCGAGGTCCGCAGCACCAGCTCTCCGCCCTCGAGCCAGCCGATGGTGCCGTGGGTCTCGAGCGCCGTGTGCGCGACCCGGGAGGTCGAGTACCGGCCCTCGACGACCACGTCGGCCTCCGCGAGTCCGGCGGCCACGTCCCCGTACTCTCCGTGGAGCTCCGCGACGACGTTCGCCTCCGGCCGGGCGATGCGCGAGGCGATCGGATCCTTGTCGGCGTGCAGGAGCGGCGCGCCGGCCGAGCGCGCCTCCTCCGGGTCGAAGACGGCGGGCAGCACCTCGTAGTCGACCTCGACGGCGCGGCAGGCCGCCTCCGCCTCGGCCACCGACTCCGCGACCACCACGGCCACGCGCTGCCCGCGGAACCGGACGACCGTGTCGAGCATGCGGGTGTCGTCCGGGTCGTCGAGCCGGGACTCGTGGCGGGCGGTGGAGTAGAGGACGTCAGGGACGTCCTCGGCGGTGAGGACCGCGACGACGCCCCGCATCGCGCGGGCGGCGGTCGTGTCGATCGAGCGGATGCGCGCGTGGGCGTGCGGGCTCTGGACGACCTTCACGTGCAGCAGGCCGGGCACGGCGACGTCGAGGGTGAACGGCTCGCGGCCCTGGACGATCCGCCGGCCGGCGGGCGCGCCGAGCGAGCGGCCGACCCGGGACTCCTCGGCCGATGGGCGACCGGTGCGGCGGACGGGGGTGAGACCCGACGGCGGGGCCGCGTGCCGTCCGCGGACCGGGGCCTCCGTGCGATCCGCTCCGGACGGCTCGGCCGCGTGCGCGCCGTGCCCGGACGCGCAGGCGCCCGTCACGGCCTCGCGGATGGGGCGGTAGCCCGTGCACCGGCAGAGGTTGCCCTTCATCAGCCGCGGCACGTCCTCGGCGCGGACTCCGTCGAGCGCCGTGGCCGTGACCACCATGCCGGCCGTGCAGAAGCCGCACTGGAACGCGCCGGCCTCGACGAACGCCTCCTGCACCGCGCTCGGCTCCTCGGGCGTGCCGAGGCCGGCCGCTGTCGTCACCTCGCGGCCCTCGACGCGGTGGGCGGGGTAGAGGCAGGAGTGGAACGGCGTCCCGTCGACGAGGACGGAGCAGGCGCCGCAGTCGCCGGCGTCGCACCCCTTCTTCACCTCGAAGTGCTCGTGGTCGCGGAGGAGGGTGCGCAGCACCTGGCCGGGGCGGGGGGAGGCGTCGACCGGCTCCCCGTTGACGGTGAACCTCATCGGGCGCCTCCGGCCAGCTCGGTGCGGATCTCCTCGGCGAGCACGCGGACGACGGCGTGGCGCCAGTCGGCGGCTCCGTGCGGGTCGGTGAACCAGGTCGCGACGCCGTCGACGGCCGCGGCGAGCTCGGCCGAGGAGGGAACGGCGGCGAAGCGGAGCCGCTCCGGCCGGACGGTCGCCGCGGTGATCGTGAGCACGAACGCGCCGTCGGTGTCGAGGCGGCCGATGACGACGGCGCCGGAGCGTCCGAGAGGGGAGAGCGCCGTCTTGCGGAACGCGGTGCGCGCCCGGAGGGAGAAGAGCGGGATCTCGATCGAGCGGATGACGTCGTCCTGGGCCAGGGAAGTGGTCATGTTGCCGGTCACGAGCTCGGCGACCGGCACGGCGACGTCCGAGCCGTCGGCCCGCCAGACGAGGGCGGTGGCGTCGAGCGCGGCGGCGAGGCTGATCATCGGTCCTGCGGGCAGGGCGTTGGCGATGTTGCCGCCGACAGTGGCGACGTTCCAGATCTTGAAGGAGCCCAGCAGTGCCGTGCAGCACTGGAAGAAGAGCGGATGGGCGGTGTCGCCCGCGTCGGGCATCGCGGCGAGCTCGCTGAGCGTGCAGGTCGCCGCGATCGAGAGCCCGGCGTCCGTGCGCACGATCGGCTCCCACGCGAATCCCTGCAGGTCGAGGAGCTCGTCGAGGTGGTCGTGGGGGAGGGAGAACACCCAGGAGCCGCCTCCGATGACCGCTGAGCGCGGCCCGCGGCCCGCCAGCTCGGAGCGCTCGCGCACCACCCGGACGCGCTGGATCGTGTTCAGGTCCATGCAGCGCCTCCGTCCCGCGCCCGTCGGGCGTCTCCCCCCAGTGAACCCCACCCGTGTGACGCCCGTGTTTCCCCACCC
>NZ_PSVY01000043.1:0-17872 GCF_002932635.1 Rathayibacter sp. AY1D1 | reverse complement strand
GCACGAGCGCAGCTCGCGCCTCCCGGAACGGGATCCCCGGGGAGCGTGAGGGGCCCGCCCCTCACGGGCTACCTACCTATATAGGTAGGTAGCCCTCGCCCGTTCAGCTCGCGGCGGCCGTCTCGGTGGCGGCGGCTCGGGCTGCCTCGACCTCAGCGGCGGCGTGGTGTCCCTGCACGTCGGCGTAGGCGACTTTGTAGGGGCGGGTTCCGTCGTTCCAGTCGAGCGCGACGGTCACGCTCTTGGGGTTCACGCGGGTCACAACGTGCCAGCCGAACCGGTGCTTGATCATGTCGCCCTTGGCGATCGTCTCGCGGCTGTGGATCGTGACCTGTCCGGCCGCGGCCTGCGCCTCGCGGACCGCGGTCCAGTAGTCGTGCTCGTCCTCGAGCTGCGCCCGCTGGGTCAGCAGCCGCTCCCGGTAGGCACCGGTCGCGGGGCTGGTCGTCTCGATGTACCCGCCGCCGAAGTTGTGCGAGCTGCCCTCGATCTTCCGGCTGTACCCGCGAATGTCGGTTGCGATCCGGTCGATGCGGCGGGCGACCATTCCGGGCGCGTAGCGGTGATCGGTGGTCTTGGCTGCGACGTCGGCGCGGGCACGGGCGCGGGTGGCTTCGCGGTCGGCCTCGACGCTGCGGCCCATCGCGGCATCCGCCTTGGCGATCGCGTTGCGGTGCCGGTTCTCGGAGTGGTGGCCGATCTTGATCGGCTCGCCTCCCTCGGGGAGCCGGTCGAGCGCGCGGCGCGCGGCCGCGTCGGCGGTGTTCGCGTCCGCGGCGCGCCGGTCGGCCTTCGCGTCGAGCGCGTCGACGCGGGCGGCCTGGCGCTCGGTCTTGTCCGCCTCGACCTCGGCAGTGGGCCGGAACGTCTCGTCAGCGTCGATCGTGACCTCGTGGCCGGCCTCGCGCAGCGCGGTCGCGGCACGGTTGATGGTCCACCACTTCGGGAGGCGGTCGCGGGACTGCGGGACGTACCAGGCGCCGATGGAGCGGCCCCAGCGCCAGCCGGACGCCTTCAGGATCTCGGCGGTGCCGTCTCCGCGGCTGGTGCCCTCGATGATCGTTCCGGCCTCGGGGGTGTGGGTGATGGTGAGCATGTCGGTTCTCCTTCTCGGGTCGGTGATCAGTCGTTGGCGAGGTAGTCGGCGGGCGTCTCGCTGCGGTCGTGCAGCGAGTAGGCGGCGGGGTACAGGTCGAGCGCTCGGGCGACCGCGACCGGCACGACGACGTAGGCCCCGGAGGCCATGTAGCCGATGCGATCCGCGGGCAGCGGCGCGACGGGCTCGAAGTGCTGCAACGTCACCCCGGCCACCGCGCGACCACCGCTGCGGGTGACCAGGCGCACGGCGGGCGTCTGCTCGGTCACCGGGTCGTTGCCGCCGGCGCCGACGATGACCACCTGACGAGCGGTCCGGCTGATGCCCTCCGCCCCGGGGCCGTGGTACTCGCTCTTGATGACCTCGGTACGGGTGCCGCGCTGCTGGCTCATGGTGTGTCTCCCTCTGGCTGATCGTTTTTCTTTGCCTCTCCGGCGGGGAAGACCGTTTGAGTGGAGGCGGCGGAGTGACGCCGATCACGGGCGAAATAAGCCCGCAGGGCGCGTCCGGGATCGGTGGCACGCAGCCGCTGGAGCGAAATAGGTTGAAACCGCGGAGAGGTGAAGAAAACGCAGGGTAATGGGCCGCGCAGCGGCCTCCCTTCCCCGGCATCGCCGGTGCCGCATCTAGCGGCCCCCGGAACGGGTAGCGGAAGAACGATCAGCAGCGCCCTACGGTGGGCGCATGCCTCCGCGACGCGCCCTCCGTCGCACGGATCGACGCCGGTTCTCGGGCCTGGTCTCACTCTCGGCCGTTGTGGCACTGCTCTCGGGATGCGTCGGTGACGTCCCCGGCCCTTCACCGACCTCGTCAGTCGTCTCCGCAGCGCGAGTGGATACCCGTCCGCTGTTCGATGAGGCGATGGCAGTGAGCATCACGCCGGGTGTGCGCGAGGTGGCGCGCGCGACAGAGGACTGGTGCTTCTCAGAGGGAGGAGGGAACCAGCTCTTCGGATCGGCGTCTGAGCTCTCGACCGTCTGTCTCTTCGGCGGCGGAATCGTGTTCGCTCTGAACGACACCGACCAGCAGGCGGCAGCCGCTGCCGTGGATGAGTTCCTCGCCACCAACGACATGTTCGGCCCGGGAGGAACGGTCGTTGACTCCCTCGTCGGGGTCGACCTAATGCAGGGCGGCGAACTCACCGGCGGCGGCGGGCGCAACCTCCCCGGGGGAGGTGCTCAGGGAGCGGCGACCGTGCGTTGGACACTCGTAGCCGCCTCCCGCCTCCAGGTCAGCGGCCTCCCGTTGTCTGAGGGGTTTAATCGCCAGTCCTACGAGGGAACGATCACGGAGTCGACTCCCGCAGAAGTGAGCGCGACGGGTGCCTCGTTCGTCCTGACCGTCCACATCTCCTGGCGGTACTTCTCGGGCAAGCCTGCCTAGCCTCTCTCCCCCGATTTCGCCGGTACCGCATCTAGCGACCCCCGGAACGGGTAGAGGAAGAGCGCAAGCTGCTGACGGGCGCCGCCGGCAGTGGGTCTAACGGCTTCGGTCGCCGCGGTCCGGCGCCTGCGTCGGCGTCGTGGTGGGGAAGCTGCGGGTGACGGTCGCTCGTGCTTGTGCGAGGGCCGTGTCGATTAGGGGTTCTCCGAACGCGGTGCGCGACTTATCGACGTCGAGCGTGCGCGGCTGCCCTTCGGCGGAGGTGCTGTAGCGCCGGTAGCGCATAACGGTCAGTCCGGTGTCGGCCAGCTGCTCGGCGGCGACCTCGGGGAGGGAGCGGCCGCCGGGGCCGGCGTAGACGCCGCGGGCGTACTCGCTGGGCACCCATCGGCCACCGAGCTCGTCGGCGCCGTCGAGGGCGCGTTCGTAGGACTGCTGCCAGCGGCCGGCGATGCGCGACTCCGACAGCTCGAACGGGACCTCCACGTCGATGACCTCGACGCTGTAGCCGACGGACCCGAGTGGCTGCCCCAGCTCGACGGCCTTCTCAGGCGAGGAGAGCACGGTGTCGATCACGACGTTCAGCCCGTCCCGCACCGCTTCGTTGCGGGACGCGGATCGCGAGCTGCGAGGACTCCTCGTGCACGAGGGAGGCCAGCTCGAGCGGGAAGAACCGCTCCCCCGCCGCCTCAGCGGCGCGGACCTCGGGCGGCATGATCGCGCGGTCGTAGCTGCCGTCCTTGATCGCCTCGGTGAGCAGGGCGCTTGAACTCGTCCGCGTCCACGGTGAGCCACGCGCCGCGGTCGGCGCCGAGCACGTCCGCGAGCACGGTCGACTTCCCGGCCCCGGGCGGGCCAGCAAGGATGATCGCCTTTCGCTCCGCGCGGACGTCGGGGAACTCGTCGCGGTAGGCGGCGACCAGGCGGTCGTGCAACTGCCGCCGCGCGGCGCGCGGCCGATCCACGCCGTCAGGTTCGCGGACGAACCAGTCGCGGTTATTGACCGTCGCCCGATCGCTGGCAGGGCTCAGCGGGCCACCGGCCCGAGCCCACTCGCGCACCGTCTCGCGGTGCGCGGCGATCGCTGACGAGTCCTCGCCCGTCACCGACCTTGCTCGCTGTAGCGGGTCAGGATCTCGTCGTACATCTCCGCGTCGATCAGGTGCTCGCTGAACGCGCGCCCGACGTCCTCGAACTCCCCCGCATCCGCGGTCGTCCAGTCGAAGCCGTCGCTGGGCGAGCCGGGTCGATAGGACCAGCGGCCGAGCTCATCGATGGTCTGCTCGCGCGTGAGCTCGCCGGCATCGTAGCGCTGGGCGATTTCATAGGTGGTGGCGCCGGAGAAGCCGGGGCGCACGTCCGGCACGGCGGCCGCCGACTTCAAGGCACTGTTCACGGAGGGCTGAGAGATACCGATCAGATGCGCGAGCTGCCTCTGCGTGGTGTCCTGCGCGGCACGGCGCAGCTCCCGCAGGTACGACACTCTCGTCACGACCTGACGGCTGCGCAGCCGGCGAACGGTGTCCCCATCGGGCCTCTGAGCGATCGACATAGCAACCACCTCCTATAGATCATTCTATCGAAGGACCGTCACGGTCAGTGAAAATACCCGAGCGGAGGGCGTGCTCAAGGATGGCGGCCGTGGACGTCTCCCCCAAGTCTGTTACTTACAGACCAACAGACTTCCGAATCTCGGCCTCCGACCCGCCCGCGATCTGATCGCTTCTCTCGAGAAGAAGATCGATCGCTACTCGGATGAGGGTGTTTTCCGTGATTCGCTCGGTCCCGGCGGGCCTGGTTCGCGTGAGTCGACGCGCGTGCGCAGTCAGCGCGGTGTACTGATCGTCTCGGATCTTCGCTTCTTTCCTGGCGAAGGACCGGTAGCCGGCTCCCTCAGCCGGGTCCTGTCGAGTTGCAGAGGCGTCGTCTTCCACTCCCGGCGACTTCGACGGCCGAAGAGGCTTCACCACCTCTGGGGATGCTTCGGGGGGAGTGAGAGACAGATCCGCCTGAGACGGCGTAGACAGCATTGCGCTGAGGTCCTGGCGGGCCATTAGGAGCTCCTCGTGGTCGAGTGCGCCCAAATGGAGGTGAGCTCCAGGGCGACTGCGTTGTAGTCGTAGATCGCATTGGCGGTTTGCCTGGTGTCGGGGTACTGGGTCACAACGTCTCCGGTGAGCGGCGAATCGCTGATCGATTTGTACTGTCGGATGTGCTGCTTGAAGCGAGGGAGCTTGAGGCTTACATCCACAAGATTGACCCAGTCTTCGAGGAGGTTCGGTACACGCATGTCCACCTTGCCGAGCAGGACTCGGTACGGAACATCTCGCGGCTCGATGAGCTTGCTGATCGTGTTGCGCGTCGGATCGACAGCAAGCGCTTCCGGAACCATCGGCACGATCGCGAAGTCGGAGACATCGAGAACGGCACCGAGGATCGCCGTATCGGTCAGGTTTCCTGGTGTATCTACGAAGACCACGTCGTACGGCAGCTCCCGCAGGCGTGTGAGCGTGTTGGGGTCGGTGTTCTCCGCGAAGTCGAAGGGCAGCCGCTCCCCCGCCCGAGCCGCCCACATGGTGGTCGACTGTTGGGGGTCGACGTCGACCACGAGCACTCGCGCGTTCTTGGCGGCGACGGCCGCAAGGTTCATCAGACTCGTCGTCTTCCCGACCCCGCCCTTCTGATTTGCCAGGGACACAATGCGCATGAATGTTCCTCTCACTTCCGTAATTACAGACTACCAAAGTTCGGCTTCAGATCACCAACTCCGGAAGTCTGTAACTTACGAAGTACGTGGTCGACCGCTACCCCGACGACCCAAGTTGCACCTGGTCGCCCTCCGAGCAGGGCTGACACATCGACGGATGCTCACGCAGCAGGTCTCCTCTGACGCTTGAGCTGATTCGTTCCACCAGGCCCAGGTGGCACGCGGAACTCCCCCCTGCCGCTACCAGCAGCTTCGGCCGACAGGTAAGCCTGGCCCTACAGAACTACAAAGTCTGTAAGTCTGTAGCCACGGCCTCTTCCGTCTCCGCTGGCGCCATTGGGCTCCCCCTTGCAAAGTGACTTACAGAGTTTGTGATTCTGAAACTTACAGACAATGGCGCTGCAGCGTGTGAACACAGTTACAGACTTTGTAATTCTGAACCTTCCGAACTTCGGACTTACACCGCAATGGTTTAGGTTTCCACGCGCCGGCAGCTGCGGTCAGTGCGCGAACGCCGTCGCCAGTTCGCCCCAGTGGGTTGTGAAGCGTGGGGAGCGCGCGCCACGCTTCATCGCCCAGACGGGTCCCTTGCGGATCCCGGGCCGGCCGTGCAGCTTCGGGTCGAACAGTCGCTCGCAGGAGACGTAGAAGCTGTTGACGTCTACCAGGTCGATGCGCTGCTCAGAGCGCACGGTGGAGGTGGTGCAGGCAGACGGTCACGACGCCCCACACCTGGAGGTCGCTGAGCTCGGGGACGAGGATCGGCGGGTACTCGGAGTTCTCAGCTCGCAGGATCACGCCGCCGGGGGAGAGTTCGAGGCGCTTGACGGTGAGTTCGCCGTCGAGGATCGCGACGACGACGTTGCCGTGCTTGGGGGAGAGGGAGCGGTCGACCACCAGTTCGTCGCCGTCGCTGATGCCGGCGCCGATCATGCTCTCCCCGGACACGCGGACGATGAAGGTGGAGGTCTTGTCGCGGATCAGGTGGTCATTGAGGTCGAGGGAGCCGTCGAAGTAGTCCTGCGCGGGGGAGGGGAACCCGGCCGCTACCGCATCGCCGGCGACGAGGAACGCGATCGCCACGGCGTCCAGAGCCGGAGTCGAGATCCGCTCCACGATCGTCACAGTCATCTCGGTACCTCCCAACCCGTTCGAACATATGTTCGATGGAAGTCGAGTGTAGGTCGGAGGGTCCGACAGCGCTCGTGTGCGCCAGTCGTTCGCACGTTCGGCGGAGCCGTCTCGGGCGCGTCGAGCTCGTCGGGGATCCGCGTCGACCTCGAGGGTCAGCGTCGGGGGCTAGGCAGCGGTGGAGGACCACCAGAGCGATCCGGGGGCGAGCATGCCGGTGCGTCCCCAGTGCAGCGCTTCTCGGTGATCGCCGCGGCCGGCGGCGTCGCGGGGGTAGAGCGGCCAGACGCGCTCACCGGGAGTGGTGTCCTCGAACAGGGGTCGGCTCGTGACGTGTCGGCGTCGAGGGCGTTGCCGGGGGGAGGAGGAGCGGTGGGTCAGCTCGGCTTGCCACCAGGCCCAGACCTCGCGCTCGACGTCGTAGCGGTGGGCTCGACCTGCGAGGGCTCCGTCGACACCGAGAGTTCGAGCTGCGGCAGTGCGGAGGTCACGCTTGGCGCGGGTCCACCCCGTCGTGTGCCTAATGACCAGCCGGTGTCTGCGCAGGCGGGAGAGTGCGGTGGCAGCGGTGCGGGTGGTGACTCCGAGCAACGTGGCGGCGGCGCCGAGGGCGAGGGTCCCTTCGCGACGCAGCAGAGCGTAGGCCTTTCCTGCTAGGTGTCCCAGGCCGGCGCGGGTGAAGAGGTCGTGCCGGGTGTCGGTGAGGTCGGCTTCGAGCATGGTGAGGAGCATGGTTCGTTCGGTGAAGATCGGCCCGGGGGGGCGGGGGTTATTAGTGGTTGTGGCCGGACCTTGCAGGAAACCTGTGGAAAGGTGCTCGGACAGTCGCCATTCGCTGGCGTTCGAGCCGTCCGCGCGGACGGCGAGCTGCACGTAGCCGTCCTCGCGCAGCGTCCGCAGGGCGCTGGCCGCGGTGGTGCGTCCCAGGCCCGCGAGGAGGGCGAGGTCGCGGATGGACGCGGCGACGGTGCGCTTGCCGGTGTGCAGGGTGAGGTAGGCCAGGGCGGTGAGGATCGTCTTCTCCGACGTCGCCCGCTCGCTCCTGCCCCACCGGCCCGGGCTCACCCGGAACCGCTCGAGGAGGGCGCTGACTGAGCCGACGATGCTCTCCAGCTCCACCAGGTCGCGCGGCTCGCGCTCGGACGGGAGAACGGCGTGCAGGGCCGCGTACTGGAGTGCCTTCTGCCACTGCCGCGTCAGGCGCTCGGCCGCTTCGTCGCGCGAGCGCGGGCGGCGGTGGCCGCGGCCGGTGTTCTTGGTCCGGAAGTGCTCCATCCCGGGAGCGGTCCGAGCGGCGTGCTCGACGTCAGTCAAGGACCAGCCGGCGTGCGCCGCGGAAAGCAGACACATGAACGCCGTCCACGACGGGTTCGCACCTCCGCCCGCGGCCGCCATATGCCCGGCGCCGGCAGCGCTGAGCTGGCGGTGCGCCCGATGCGTGGTGGTCGGGGCGGCCGGGGGAGCAGCGTCGATGGCGCGTGGCGGGCGGGAGGCTTGCAGCGCAGCGGTCACGGCCTCGATGGCGGCCGCGGTGACGGTCGCGTCCAGCAGCTCCTCTGCGCGGCCGCGGAGAACGCTCGAGAAGCTGCCGTCGCGGTGCGGGGACAGGGGAGGTCGAGCGGCGCCGGTGCGGGGGTTGCAGAGCATCCCGTGATCCAGCGTGCGGAAGTTCGCGCGAGCGGCAATCGCCAGCCGAGCCACCAGCTCGGCCGGAGCACCCTCGGCGAGTGCGATCCACAGGTGCCGGCCGCCAGTCCCGGAGGACTGGCACACGAGATGAGCGACCTGGTGCGCGTCCAGAACGGCGGAGAGAGCGTCGCAGTCGTCCGCGGCCTGCTCCATGAGGTCCGCGTCGACGCCGTGGGAGTCCTTGCCGTCGAAGTCGAAGCAGAGCAGCCGGAACGCTCCCGCGTCGTCCGCAAGGTAGACGGCCCAGGGAGTGCTCGGGGCGACTGGAGAGATCAGGAACGCCGTGGGATACGCGTTCTCGTCCAAGCGCCCGTAGGCGTCGCGGCGCATCGTCCGGACAGTGCCGCGCGGGCTCAGCCGACGCGTCAGGGACCATGCGTCGCCGCCGAGCGTCGACGAGCTGCTACGGCGCGCCGAAAGATCCATCATTGAATCTCTCAGCCCGTCGTGTAATCTTTCGGGCATAGAGAAGCCTCCCGTGAGGGTGGTGACTTGATTAGCTCGGACCCGTTGCTTTGGTCGGTGTCGGGGTACGAGCTACGAAACTTGGTGAGGCCCGCTTCGGCGGGCCTCCTTCGTTTAAGCGGCGGAGATGTGCGCCTCCTGGTCGATATCGAACGTCGGTGCCAGCACGGGCAGGCGCCCGGTGGAGTCGCGGAGCTGATCTGCCAGAAGCTCGAAGTACAGCGAGCGGGAGACGCCTGAGGCCTTGGCGGCGCCGTCGACGTCGTCCTTCAGCACGTGAGGCATCTGAAACTCGACGGGCACGGTGACGGCGCCGTTGCGCGCGCGTCGCTTCTGCTTGATCGGAGCCATGCGTCCAGAGTGGTGATCTAACCCCGGGATTGTGCGCGCCACGCCGCGCGTAGGGCGGATCAACCCCGGGATTAAGCGCGATTGCTGCCGAGGGACAGGGGCGTCAGCCCAGGTCACGCCGTGACGGCCCCCACCCGCCGAGGCATGAGACTCCCGTCGAACAACCATGTCGGCACCCTACCAAAATAGGCGCCACTCTCGTACCGATTCAGGTACACCGTCCATAGGGTCAGCCAGGACTCTGCAGCCACTCGCGAACCGAGGCGTCGAATGCGTCCGGCGCGACGTTGTACTCCCAGGCATGCGCAGCGGGCGGGAGCAGGGCTAGCGCGCTCCGTTCGACGTTCACGCTCACGAAAGCCCGTGACAACGAGGCAGGCACCTCCCGATCTCCGTCTGAGTGGATGAGGAGGGTCGGAACGGTGAGTCTTGGTCCTCGGGTCCAGTCCAGGGCATCGAAATCGATGGGCCCGGGAAGTCCTACGAGGGTGCTGAGGGGGCGAGTGGAGAGCGCGAACGTCCCAAGCGCACCCACCACCGATGGCAGATGAGCGCGGCGCGCTCCAGCCCGAATGACCTGCCGCCAGTCGGTGGCGGGCGCGATGAGGACGAGGGCTGTGATGAGTTGGCGGTGTTGAGACCGCTCGGTGAGTTGAAGTGCGATGCCGCCACCGAGGGACCAGCCGAACAGAACGATGCTGTGCGCTCCGTGCTCCACGGCGTAGCTGATCGCAGCATCGACGTCATCCCATTCGGTTTGACCGAGAGTCGACGCCCTGTTCTTCGTTGGTGGCCCATCTCCGTCACCTCGGAACGAAGGAACGAGCGACGTGTAGCCGAGCTTGCGTGCTGCCGGGACTGAGCGCAGCGCGGTGATGCGAGTGGTGCGGATGCCGTGCACGTGGATCGCCCAGGTTTTTTCGCCCTCGCCGCCGGTCGACGGGAAGAGCCACGCCGGACATGGGCCTGTTGGCGCGTCGACGTGGATCTCGCGCACGCGCGGGTCGATGTCCTCAGGACGCGCGAAGACGTGCCCGGTCCATCGGCCTTCGTGAGCGGTAGAGAGATCGCCGCCGGTGACTTGAAGAACCTCGCGGCGAACGGTCCGCTCGATCGCGTCGTGATACAGGATCCGGCCGACGAGCGCGTGGCCCCGATCGGAGTCGAACCAGAAGCCGTACTCGCCGTCGTGAAGGGTTTCGGGCGTGGCGTGGAGGGTGAGGCTGTCCGGGGTCGCCGAGAGGACCTGCACCGTCCTCTTGCGCCCGGGCATCACGACTCGCCGCCCCAGGACGACACCGACGCCTGCCAGCAGGGAGAGGGCAGTCACAGCGGCTCCCGCTACTCCTGCGACAGCTCTCACGCCGACTTGCCGGGCGCTCATCGAGTCCAAGCTCTTGTGGTCGCGGGGGAGGGGAGCTGTTCCATCACGATGGCCTCCGCCGCTGCGACGTGACGAGCGTCGGCTGGTGTCAGACGGCCGCGGTGAGCGTTCTCGAAGTCGCGAAGCGCGATGACCAGGTCGTACACGACCGCGATCGATGATTCGTCTCGAGCGCGACTTGACCCGTTCGTAGCCGGCATCACCGCGAGTCTGCCGGCGAGGCGGCGAAGTCGCCGTGCATGCCGACTGAGTCGCGCCTCGCGCATGGCCTTCTGCAGAGTGAATGAGGCGATTCCGGTGACGATGAGGATCACGCCGCAGTAAAACAGGAAGTCGAACGCGTTCCGCAGGAGGACGCGGAAACCGAGGTCGGTGACCTCGAAGTGGTCGAGGGACAAGACGATGATCTCGTCGATGCAGGCGAGGATGACGAGGCTGCTGCCTGCGACGAAGAAGCCGTAGGAGCGCGCTTTTCTGCGACGGAGACCAAGCAGGAGCATCGTCGAGATGGCGAGGATCGCCGTCATGTAGATACTGGCGTAAAGCCAGGTACCTGTCTGGGAGATGTGCTCGGTGATGAAAGTTTTCGAGGTGGGTTCCTTGTCGGTGATGAACAGGAACGGCACGACGAAGGACACGAGCATGGCGGCAAGGATGAGCTTCCTCGTCCAGAATCGCGGGGTGCTGCGGGACTGAAGGAGGGCTGCTCTCATGACCAACCAGAACGCGGTGGTCGCCAGGACGTTCTGGGCGAGGTTGATGTAGTTCTCGCCACCGAGAAACCGGTCCAATCCGGGGTGGACTCGGGTGAGGAGCGCGAGGGAGCCGACTCCGCTCGCGAGCCAGGACAACCGGCTCGAGGGCTGGGAGACAGCAGCGGGGATCCGGGCGACGAAGACGACGGCGAGGACCACAAGAGCGATCAGGGCTAGAGCCTGCATCTACCCGAAGACCTCCTCGTCCTCCCGGAAACGAGGACGCAGGAGTGAGCGGGAAAGAAGATGGGCGAGGTGCTCTGCTTCGCCTTCGAGGATGCGCCGGTCCCCATCAACGTTCTCGAGGTCCTCCAAGCCGCCTGCTTCTAGGAGCCGGCCGCGCACGACTCCGTTCGTCCCCCGGTAGGAGGCGACGGAAGAGTCGTCCCCAAGGACGTTGCAGCCGGGGTGGCGGAGGGCGATATGAGCGAGTTCGTGCAGGATGCAGTGCATCTGGTAGAGCTGGGTATCGGTCGAGCGGTAGAGAATCTGGGCCTCGTCGGGAAAATCGACCCAGAGAGCTGTGAGCGTCTGCCAGTCATCGTCGTCGATGGCATCGACGTGGATCGGTTTGCCGTGCAGGTCAGAGACATGCTTGAGGAGGGCATCCAAGGTCTGATCGTCCTGGAACCGGTTCTCCTCGAACGTCTGCGTCGTGCGTGCGGCGACGTCGGCGTGTTCGAACCACAGGGCTTCGTTGCTCTGGGTGGTGCTCATTCGGTAGTGCCCTCCTTCGGAGTTCGCTCGATCGACAGAATCGCCTTGGTCACGGCGGCGAGCTGCTTCGCGTTCATGCCCCCCAGCGCTCGAGCACTGATGGAGGTGGCTCCGGTAGCCAATAGCGCCCGGTGGAAGCGGATCTCCGCTTCGATGAGCTCGCTGGCTTCGTCTTCACGCCTTGCAGTCAGGTACTCGTAGCTGACGCCGAAGAACTCGCTGAGACCGACGAGCAGATCGACCGGCAGCCGCGTGGAGCCCTCCAGCTCAAGCAGCTCATCCCAGTCCTTCGGCTCGAAGCTGATGTCACGACCGCGGATGGACTGAACGAGGGTGTCGAGAGTGAAGATCTGAGCATCCGCACTCGTCGGCCCTTCGGCGAGGAATCGGAGTCGTCGAGCGAACTCCCTGCCGTCGATGCGCTCAGCAGTGAGCTCTCCGCCACCGTCTTCGGGGTTCGGAGAAGACGCGAGCTGCAGCACTTCGTACGGTTCGACCCCGAAGGCTCCAGCGAGCTTCTCGATGTCGTTGGTGGTGAACGGCGCTTCGCCGCGCAGACGGATGTAGAAGTAGTTCGCCGAGATGCCTGCAGCACGGATGAGTTCGGTGTTGGTCAGCCGTGCACGATCGCGGAGCGTCTCGACCGCGCGGACCACGCGTCGCGAAAAGTCGGTCGGTCCCGGCGCCGGTCGTCTAGCCACCCCTGGAATGTACCAAAGATGATATAAGCCCATTTCGGTAACCGAATCGGGTTGCAATAGCTACCGAAATCGGTAGTTTTATCGTGTGCCTGCTTCTTCGTCTCGGTACTCAACCGTCCTGTTCGCCCTCGTCGCCTCCCTCCTCGTGAGCGGCTGCTCGTCGACCTCGCCGAGTGAGGCGTCTCATGAGAACGAGCTACCGACGACCGCCTCACCACTCCCCAGCATCCGACTCTTATCGCCGACGCCGACTCCCGAGGACGTACAGCCGGTCGATGCGGAGCCGTCCCCAGAACCGTCTCCGCTGAGCAGAGCCGTCGCGATTGCGACGGAAGCGGCGGTGGCGTTCTGCCGTCCAACGGTCGGTTACGACACCTGGATCAGCGAGCTCTACCCGTTTTTGAGCCAGCGGGCAGCATTAGCCTACGAGACGGTCGACCCGGCAAACGTGCCCTGCACGAGCCTCGCGGGCGCTGCGACCGTCCGCGACGGTGACGGCGCGTTCACGATGCGCATCCTCGTCCCCACCGACGCGGGGGAGTACTCCGTGTACGTCCACCGCACCACGGAGAGCACTCCCTGGGCCGTCGAGCAGATCACCCCTCTCACCTCGGAGTAACGGGATGCAGAAGGGGGGACTGGGGGTGCTTGCAGCGGTCATGGTGCCCGTCGTGGCGGTCGCGATGCTGTTGTGGGTGCTGTTCTTCGGCGGCTCCGCTGCCGCGGCGTGCCTGCCGGGCGGGGGACCGGTCAGCGTGTCCGCTGTCCCTGCGGACGCGAAGGTCGGGGCCTACGGGCACGACCAGCTCGTGAATGCAGCACTGATCGTGAACGCAGGAGCGGCGAAGGGGCTCGGCGCGGACGGGCAGACACTGGGCGTGCAGACGGCGATCGGGGAGTCATCCCTGGTGAACATCGGCTACGGGGACGGTGCGATCAACCCGGACGGGTCAGTTGCCGACTCGATCGGACTGTTCCAGCAGCAGTCGAGCTGGGGCACCGTTGAGCAGCGAATGGACCCGACGACCTCGGCGGGCTTCTTCTACGACCGCCTCGTCGCGGTCGAGGGTTGGCAGTCGATGGAGCCCTCGATCGCGATCAACAAGGTCCAGCGCAACGCCGACCCGAACCACTACAAGAAGTACCGCGCTGACGCCGTGGGGATCATGACCTACCTCAACGGCCTCGGCAGCAGCACGACCGCACCTGCGACGACCGCTGCACCGGTCGGTGTTTCGTCTACGCCGGCCAGCACCGCACCTGCGACGGCTGCGCCGATCGGTGGATGCGTCGCCGTATCTGGCGACGCGCAGGCCCTCGCAGCCGGCCTCGTGACGGCGATGGAAGAGGGGCGCCTGCGACTGCTCGAGGACCGGTATGCGCAGCAGATCCGCGACATGGCCGCCGGAACCGCGAAGGAGAACTGCGGCATCGACGTGCGGATCCTCCAGATCATCACCATCGCGCTAAACACGTTCGGAAAGGTGGGCGTCTCCGACCTCAACCGCCAGTGCACCGGATCCCTCCTGGGCGCCGGCACCGGCTCTTCTCACTGGATGAACGGCGGCGGGAACGCGGTCGATTTCTTCTCCTTCGACGGCACGGCCACGACCGGCTGCGACGCGAACGCGCTCACGCTCCTCACCGTCCTGGACCCACAGGTTCCGGCGGGCTCGCGTGCCGGGCAGATCCAGTGCCGCTCGACCAGCTACCAGCACATCACCCAGTTCACAGACACCCCGAACCACCTGCACTTTGACGTCGCCTACGCCGACGGCCCCCTCACCACCGGATAGCCGGACCTTTTCGGCGCCCCAACCGGCGGCGCCGAACACCCCGCACCACCACCACACGAAACGGAGCACACCATGTCTGTACTCGCCCTCACCTCCGACCTGATCACAGCCGCCGGCAGCTTCGGGGCCGTCGTCCCCGACCCGGGCCCCGGGGGCATGCCGCCCGGATTCGAGGCCTTCACCACCGTTATGGGCTGGGCCAAGTGGGTCGGCCTCGGCGTCGCCGTCGTCGGCCTGATCATCCTCGGCGTCACCATGACCGTCTCCGCCCGCCGCGGCGAGGGCGGAGAGATCGGCGGCTGGCTCGGCCGACTCCTCGTCGGCGTCATCATCGTCTCCGCCGCGTTCACGATCGTCGGCTTCCTCATGGGCAGCTAGCGCACGAGGACACCGACCGGCATCACCAACGAGAGGCACGACGTCATGAGCGACACGCAGTCCCGCAACCCGTTCACCAGTCGAGGATTCATCTTCGGAGCAATCGTCTTCGGAATTCTTGTCCTGGCCGCGATCCTGCTCGCCGTCACGTCCCTGGACAGTGGTGGCGAGCAGGGCACCGCCACGCCCGCCACCACTGCAACGCCCACCTCCCAGGCCTCAGAGCTCGACGCCGATGCTGCGAGCATCTGCGGCCTCCCTGGACTCGACGAGAGCGGCAACCTCGCTGCTGCACCCGACGCGGAGTGGACCATCGTCGGCACCATGGCAGCGCCCTCCTCGGACGATGCAGGGCCTGGCGTCGTCGACGCCGACGGAGTCCGCAGCTGCTACGCGCACACCGTGGAAGGCGCAGCCTTCGCCGTCGCGAATCTCTGGGCGATGGGAACGGACGGCCGTCTGAGCGACCTCGTCACCGAACGCCTCACCGTCCCCGGCCCCGGTCGAGACGCCGCGCTGGCCCGGGAGACCACTCAGAGCAACACCGGCCTGAGCTCCCAGATCGCCGGCGTGAAAGTCCTCGCCTACGACGGCCAGAACGCCACCATCGACATCGCCTTCCAGATCTCCGACGGACGTCTCATCAGCTTCCCCTACGCCCTCAGCTGGTCCGAGGGCGACTGGAAGTTCGTGCTCACCGATGACGGACTCCCCACCTTCCGCCCGGTCGCTCTGCAGAGCCTCGGCGGCTACCTCCCTTGGAGCGGCACCACATGACCCCAGTCCCCGACAAAGAGCCGTGCTCCGTCGTCGACGTTCTCTGCTGGACCGGAGAAGGCATCGGCAACGTCGTCTCGCAGGCGTCGAACGACGCTCTGCAGCAGTTCGTCAACAACATCCTGGAGGGCTTCGGCAAAGCGGTCGTCTCGCTCGGCACCCTCTGGGTGAACGTTCCCTCCCCGGTGACCGTTGTCGACCGGGGAGGCGGCGTTAACGGCGGCGGCACACCGCCCCTGCCGGAGGCGTTCGAGACGATCCTCGGCTACGTGACGTGGGTCGCGGCGGGCCTCGCGGTCATGTCGCTGATCATCGCCGGCGTCATGATGAGCATCCGTCGCCGCCACGGCGACGGCGAAGCGCACATGGGACGCATCGGCGTCATCATCTTCGCCGTCTTCCTGCTCTCCTCCGCCTCCGCACTTGTGACAGGGTTCCTGCCCTTGGCGCTGCACCTGAACGAGTCCTCGAGCACCGTCGGCTGGGTGCAAGGGCAGCTCGAGTGGTACGCCGGCGGGCTCGCGATCCTCTCGGTCCTTGTCGCCGCCGGCCGCATGGTGTGGACGCAACGTGCAGGCGAGCTGCGCACCCTCGCCCGGTCGGTGCTGACGCTGATCGCCGTCGCCGGAGCGGGACTCGTCGTGATCCGCCTCGCCACGCAGGCTGGGGACGCGTTCTCGGTCTGGATCCTCAACAACTCCACCGACTGCGACGTCACCAACGGTGAGAGCAACTGCTTCGGCACCAACGTCTTCGCGATGATCTCTCTTACCGCGACCGCTCCCATCGGCCTGATCGGCCTCTTCCTCCTTGGGATCCTCGCCGTGCTGATGACGTACGTCCAAGTCGCGCTGATGGTGTTCCGCGGCGCGATGCTGGTCGTCCTCGCCGGCATCTTCCCGATCGCCGCGGCCGCGACCAACACGGAGACCGGGCAGCAGTGGTTCAAGAAGACCCTCGCCTGGACCCTCGCATTCATCCTCTACAAGCCGGCCGCGGCGATCGTCTACGCGATCGCCTTCCGGATGACCGGTACTGACCTGTTCAAGTCGGACGGCACCGGGCTGTTCCAGATCGTCACCGGCCTCGCGCTGATGCTCATCGCACTCGTCGCACTGCCCGCCCTGATGCGCTTCCTCGTCCCCGCTGTCGCCTCGGTGGGCGGCGGGGGTGGCGGTGCAGGCCTCCTGCTCGGTGCGGCCGCGGCCGGTGGAGCGGCGGAGATTGCCAGCGGAGCGATCCGCTCGCGCAGCGGAGGCGACAGCGGCGGGGGCGGAGGAACGCCCGGCGGCGGTGGCTTCGGCTCCGCACCGTCCGGCAGCAGCGCCTCCGCCGGCAGCAAGGGGTCACCCGCTGCGACTCCGGCCGCCTCCGGCGCAGGCGGCGGCGCAGCTGGCGGAGCTGCGGCCGGCGGTGGCGCGGCAGCGGGCGGTGCGGCGGTAGGCGGTGGTGCCGCAGCCGCGGCAGGAGGTCCGATCGGTGTCGGCCTTGCGGTGGCAGGGAAGGCCGCCGAAGGCGCGAAGCACGCAGCAGGGGCGGTCAAGGCCGCCACGGACGACGCCACTGGCGGCAACGGAAGCGGGAACTGATGAGCACGACAACCCCTATGCGCAGCGCTGAGGCGCCGCGGACGTACGGCAACTGGCGTCGCCCGCAGACTGCGGGACTCGGCGGCCTCGGACAGCTCGCCACGGGCGTGCTGTTCGTCGGCATCCTCTCCTCGATCATCGCGTCGATGTTCTCCGGCCTCGGGGCCGCGCTCGTCGTCGCCGCGATCTTCGGCGGGATCTTGCTGACGGTTTCAGTGAAGGACAAGCACGGGCAGAGCGCCCTCGGAAGGACGGTGAATCGCGTGAACTGGATGCGGACGAAGGCCAAGGGAGCGAACGTCTATCGTTCAGGTCCCGCGGGTCGGGCGAAATGGGGCACGTTCCAGCTCCCCGGACTCGCGGCGGCGTCGCAGCTCTCCGAGCACGAGGACTCGCACGGGCGCCGATTCGCTCTCGTGCACGTCCCCTCCACCAAGCACTACACCGTCGTGATCGCTACCGAGCCGGACGGCGCCGCGCTGGTGGATCAGGAGCAGGTCAACAACCAGGTCGCGGAGTACGGCATCTGGCTCTCCAACCTCGGAGACGAGCCCGGCATCGAGGCAGCCTCCGTCACCGTCGAGACGGCCCCCGACACCGGCACGCGCCTGCGCTCGGAAGTCGAGGGGTCGATGGACCCGGATGCGCCGGAGTTCGCTCGAGCGATGCTCTCGGAGGTCGTGAGCAGCTACCCGGTCGGGTCGGCCACGATCCGCGCCTACGTCGCGATCACCTTCTCCTCTCTCTCCCGCATCGGCGGGAAGCGCCGCAACGCGAAGGAGGTCGCCGCCGACCTCGCCGCCCGCCTGCCTGGCCTGACGACGAGCCTTGCCGCGACAGGGGCCGGCGCTGCACGGCCGCTCGGTGCTCAGGAGCTGTGCGAGGTGATCCGGATCGCCTACGACCCCGCCGCCGCCGTCCTGATCGATGAGGCCCGCGCCTCCGGGGACGTG
>NZ_PSVY01000042.1:0-18318 GCF_002932635.1 Rathayibacter sp. AY1D1 | reverse complement strand
AGCCCTCGCGGCGATCGCTGCGATCGGCATCGTCTGGGTGGCCGTCGCGGTCGGTTCCAAGCTCGACGGCGTGAACGAGGGCCTGCCCTCGGACCCGTTTGAAATCATCTCGGGCCTGTTCCGCGGCCAAGTGGTGTGGTCGACGTCCGCAACGATGATCGCCGCGGCCGCCGGAGCCGTCATCGTCCTCGTGGGTGTCTGGCTCGTGTGGATGCGCTCGCTCGGACGCAAGAACCGCTCGAGCGTCGACCACGCCGCCCGATACATGGCGACTCCGCGCGATCTGGCGCCGATGATGCGCAAGGAGGCGTTGAAGAAGTCCGCCCGCCTCGGCGTCGCTGAGAACCCCGGCGTCCCGGTGGGGCGGCTGCACTTGGGGAAGCAGATGCTCTACGCCTCGTTCGAGGACATGATGCTGCTGATCGCCGGCCCCCGCGTGGGCAAGTCGACCTCCCTCGTCATTCCCGCGATCATGGCTGCGCCCGGCGCCGTGGTCACGACGTCGAACAAGCGCGATGTGCTCGACGCGACCAGGGACGTCCGCGCTGCCAAGGGCCACGTGTGGGTCTTCGACCCGCAGCGCGTCGCGTTCGAGGACGCGACCTGGTGGTGGAACCCCCTCTCCTACGTCACCGACGACACCAAGGCCGCCAAGCTCGCGACGCACTTCGCCTCCGGCACCCGAGCGATGAACGCGAAGACCGACGCCTACTTCGACGGCAAGGGCCAAGAGCTGCTGTCCGACCTGCTGCTCGCGGCCGCGGCCGGGAACCGGCCGATCAGCGATGTGCTGCTCTGGCTGACCTCCGTCGAGGACGAGACACCCGTCGAGCTCCTGCACGACAACGGCTACCCGACGAACGCGCGAGCGGTCCGCGGCATCATGAACACCGCCGACAAGGCCCGCGACGGGATCTACTCGACCGCGCAGGGCATGGCCGTGTGCTTGAAGAGCGCCGCGACCGCCGACTGGGTGAACGCCCGCCCGAACGACACCCGCCCGCAGTTCGTCCCGGAGACGTTCGTCACGTCGACCCAGACGCTGTACTCGCTGTCGAAGGAGGGCGCCGGTACCGCCGGACCCCTCGTCACCGCCCTGACCGCCGCGACGATCGAGGCCGCGGAGGAGCACGCCGCGCGCTCCCGCGGAGGGCGCCTCGCGACGCCGCTCGTCGCCGTTCTCGATGAGGCCGCGAACGTCTGCCGGTGGAAGGACCTCCCCGACCTGTATTCCCACTACGGATCGCGCGGGATCCCGATCATGGCCGTGTTCCAGTCCTGGTCCCAGGGCGTCGGCGTGTTCGGCAAGGAGGGCATGCTCAAGCTCTGGTCCGCCGCGAACGTGAAGCTGTACGCCGGCGGAGTCGCGGAAGACGAGTTCCTGCGCACCCTCTCCGAGCTGATCGGCACCTACGACAAGGAGACCACCTCCGCCAGCTACAACAAAGGTGTGCGCTCCACCACCTCGGCGCTGCGGCGAGAGAAGATCCTCGAAGTCGCGGACCTCACCAGCATGGGCCGCGGACGGGCGATCATGCTCTCCTCCGGAGCCCGCGCGGCGCTGGTCGACACGGTGCCCTGGTACAACGGGCCGAAGGAGCAGGTCGCCGCGATCAACGCCTCCATCGCCGCCCACGACGCCAGCAGCGGACCGGCGAACGCTGCACCCGTCTCGCCTGTCGTGACGGTGATGCCTCCGCTCGAGGATCAGCCTGCGGCGGACGTCGACGCGGAGCAGAACGCGACTCTCCGGGGCGAGCGATGAGCGACGAGGATCTGTTCGACGTCGACACGGATCCCGTCACGCTGCACCCCGTCGAGGAGGAGGTGGACGAGGAGGAGGTGCCTGCGACGTACTTCGGATCTGCCGACGAGTGGGTCAGGAAGTTCCTCCGGCCCTCCTATCGACGCCGGGTGACGGCCAAGGGCCAGGCCGCCGGCGATCGGTGGGCGGCTGAGTGGTGGAGCAGCGTCGAGGCGCTGACCCGCATCGAAGCCCTCTGGCGGATGTGGGAAGAGATCCGCACCAGCGCCGGCTCCCTGAGCGCCTACTGGATCAATCACCTCGACCCGCACATGCGAGTCCTGCTCTCGCCCAGCGGCCCGTTCGCGACGTCGACAGACGAGAACCGGCCGGGCGACATGCTTCCCTACACAGCCCCTCCGACCGGGATGTTTCCCGAGGACGCACAGGGCTGAGGACGACGGACAGAGAAGGGCCCGCGACACCAACCGGTGTCGCGGGCCCTTCTCTGTTCCAGCGTCAGCGACCTGGTTCGGACCGCTCGATCTGAGCACCCTGGCCACGCGCGCCTCGCGTCGAGGGGACGCGAGTGCGCTTCGTGGCCTCCGCGCCGCGCGCAGGAGTGGCGAAGGAGGCGTCGACGGTCATCCGCGCGTTGACCTGCTCCTCGGGAACGTTCTGAGCCTGCATCGATGCTGCGGTGTGTGCTCGCCGCTCGGCACTGTCGTACGCAAGCTCTCCTTCGGAGCGTGCCGCGGCCGCACGCCCCTCCTGAGCGGGTGCGGGAGCGTCGGGGGCACTCTGCTGGCCGCTGTCGTCTCGGTAGAGCGCGACCTGGGCACGAGCGTCCTCAGCGAGGCTACGCAGCTCCTCAGGGCTCTGCGTGGGTGTCCCGCCGGCCTCCGCGTCTCGGTCGTACTGAGCAGCTTGCTGCTCGAGCTCATCGGCGCGACGCTCGCCGTCGACGGGGATCTCGACGGACGTGTTCTGGGATGCGTCGTTGGCGCGGTCGAGGCGGTCGGCCTCCGTGACCATCACCTGAGCTTCGGTGACGTCGCGCTGCGACTGTGCCCGCTCGGCATCCGCTGCGTCGACGGCAGAGCCGCCGGTCTGGTCCGTGCGCCACTCCTGCACGAGAGCGGCGCGGGCGGCTTCGGCAACGGCCGGGTCTGCGGGCTGCACCCGTCCGTCGTCATCGAAGGCGACGGCCGTCTCGACGCGGTAGTCCTGGTAGCCGACCGGATCGTTGGCGCGCTTCCACTCCTCCGCAAGGCTTACGTGCATCGCGGGAATGTCGCCTGCGACCGCTGCGCGGTAGTCCTCGATGAGAGCACGCTCGGCCGAAAGATTGGGCTCTCGGGCGTCTCCGACAGGCATGGTGAGACGGTCCTCGTCGTGCCGGTGGTACCCCTCGGGTGCGGCGGTAGTGGCCCACTGCTTCGCGAGGTCCAGCTCGGTCGGGGTGTCGCGGGCGATGCCCTGCAGCGTGGCGACGTCGACGCCGTAGCGCTCCTTCGCCTCGGACGCGATCAGGGCGCTGGCGGACGCGATCTGCGGGTCCGCGTCCTTCCACGCCGCGGCCGTCTCAGCGACGCGGGCGACGTCATGCACGGTCGCCTGATCCCACCACTGGGGATCGTTGACGACTGTCACGGCCTGCCGTGCAGACGCCCGCTCAGCCTCGTAGCGGGCTGCGAGCTCGCGCGCCTCGATCGCGCTGCGCTGCTGAGCCTCACGCATCGCCTCCTGGTACGCGCGAGCCAGCTTCTCGCCCAGCTGGACCGCGATTGTGAGCGCGATCCGTGCGGACGAGTTGATGGACTCCTCCACGCCTCCGTCGTCGTCAGCCATAGTGATGCCTCCCCTTCACTCGTGTAGGTCTAGCGGTCGCGTCCGTCGCGCTCGCGCGGCTCAGCGCCGCGCTGCGGGGCAGCGATAGATGTGGCGTCCGGCGCAGCCTTGGTGAGCTTCGTCGGCACCGGGCTCCCGGTCGCGAAACTCGCCTGCACTGTCTCGCGTGCGCGACGGGTGTCCTCGGGCAGAGCATCCCAGGCGTTTTTCTGGATCTGCGCGTTGTAGCCCTCGTGAACCGCCTTCAACTGGTTCCGGATCGTCCCCGCGAGCTCCTGGGTGCGTCGCGCGTCGCCAGCGGCCTTGTGGGCGTCCATAATCGCCCGCGTGGTGCGCACGATCTGGCGCAGCAACATCGCCTCCTCGGCGGCCTTGTTGCGCTTCCCGGCTGTCGCGAGGATCAGCATCGTCGTGCCGGCCATCGACGGCATCGCGGTCGGCCGCGGCGTCGACTCGTGCGCGCGCAGGTGCGCGGATCGGGCGAGCTGGCGCGACGCTTCGGCCAGCGGTCCGGGAGTCGGCTCGAGGCGCCGCGACCACGCTGCGTACGCCCCGGATGCTTCTCGTGCAGCGTGAGCCCACGTCGCCCGATCGGACGGGTCGACGGTGCTCAGGTAGTCGTGGAGCCGGGTCATGTCCTCGGCGTAGGTTGAGTACAAGTCACTCGACAGCTCGGCCTCCTCGCGGCCAGGCTTCACCGGCTCGTACCGCCACGGGTTTTTCGCGGTGGCGCGCCACTCGTCCACGGCTGCCTGGGCAGTCTGTGGCTCGTCCGGCCAGCCCTTCCGCAACTCCGGAAGGGTCAGGTCGCGAGCGAGGCGCCCACCGCCGTGCCAGACGACCGGCGCTCCCTTGTCGGGGCGCAGCGCGACGGAGTAGCCGGCGACAACGTCGTCTCGACCGGCGGCGTAGCGGGGGCGGATGAGCACCCCGGCCTGGCGCATTCGACGCACGAACTCACCCTCGTCCGCGGAACTGGTCGCGGCTGAGCGGACGGCGCGTTCGAGTCGGTGTGCGTCGACCTCGACGGCGCCTCGTCGGCGTGCAGCTTCACGCTCGCCGGGGACGACTCCGCGCTCACCAAGCTCGCGCTCCGGAGCGTGCAAAGGCTGTAGGTCGAAGTCGCGTTCCAGCTCACGGCTGACCTTCTGGGCGAGGCGCTTGTCGTAGGGGATGTACGCCTTCGTGCCGTCCTCGCGCACTCGGGAGACGGCGATGTGGATGTGATCGTTGCCGTTCTTCGAGAGACCATGCCGCACGGCGACCCACCGACAGTCGGCCTTGCCGATGTCCTCGCCAGCGAACCCCATTCGGCGCACGAACTCGGTGGCGATCTGGCCCCACTTCTCGTCGCTCAACTGCCCCTCCTCGGCTTTCAGCGAGAGGGAGCAGTGCCACACGTCGGCGTCGACCTTCTCGGTGACCGGCTTCCCGGTACGGGAGTCGATCATCAGCTCACCGGTGGTCGGGTCGGTGACCTTCTCCGCGCGCTGCACGGTGACGCCGAATGCCTCCTTGGGGAGGTTCAGATCGCGCGCGACAGCGAGCGCGGCGGCGTGGTCGAGGACGCTCTCTCCGTGCATCGCCATGATCGCGCCGTTGCCGGCGATGAGGTGCTGTTCGGTGTGCTCGTTCGAGCGCCCCTCGCCCGCAAGGTAGGTCATCAGGCCGTCCATGCGGCCGCCGTAGGTGACGTTCGGAATCACAGGCCGGCCACCCGACGAACGGCGTCGCGAATCTCGGGAGCGAGCTTCTGGAACTCGCGGTAGATCGCCGCAGCCTCGTCAGGGAATCGGCCCTCGGTGTTCGCGAACTTGGCGAGCTGGTTGACGTTGTTCGTCAGGTTCTCGAGGCGAGAGTTCACGGAGAACAGCTCGGCGACAGCCTGCTTCCACTCCGTGTCGGTCCGCACCTGGGCGTTCATCGCGGACTCGAAGAGCAGCCGGGGAACCGTGACGCTCTGGACGACCGCCCGAGCCTCAAGCTGCACCCGCTCCTCGTCGGTGACGTAGACGCGATACGGCTTGTCCCGCTTCTCGTCTCCCTCGACGTTCGCTCGCCGCTTACGGCTGAACAACGCACGACCGCGATCTTCGCTCATCGGCGTGTCCTTCCTGTCCTTCGGCCCAGCGCAGCGAACCCGCCAAATCGGCGGGGACCATACGACCAGTATGCCCCCGGCCGGCGCGCAGCGCCAGGTCGGCAAGCGAGTTACCGGCGGTAAGTCGACAGCTTGCTCCACAAACCGGCCGTGCCCGAGCGTAGCGAAGGAGCACGAAGCCGGACCGCGAGCGGCACTCCGCGGCGGTAGAACTGGGCCTCCGAAACGGAGACGTAATCGCGCCTTTCAGATGCCCATTTGGGCATGTACCCTGACGGCATGAGCGACAACACCAGAAACCCAGAGGACGCGGCTGACGCTGCGCGCCGCCTCCTCGAATCGACTGTCGAAAAGCGCGTCGATGCCGTCCGAACGATCGTTACCGCCGCGAACGACACGGACGCTGCTCGGACCGCTCTCGCTGACGCGCAGAACCGTCACGCAAAGGCCTGGGCTGAGGCGCTGGCGTCGGGATGGTCAGAGAAGGAACTCCGCGCAGCAGGAGTGCCGCGGCCTGACCAGCCGCGAGCGCGCGTCACCCGCTCTCGACGGTCGACTACTGCTGACGCCCCCGCCGCCGAGTTGACGGAGAACAACGGCGCGGAGTCGATGGAGAACGTGGCATGACCAACCACGCCTCCGCTGCTTTGCACGCGCAGGTCCGCTCGTGGGCGGAGGGTTCAAACCCTCTCGCCGCGGCCGTCGAACTTCTCATCCGGTCGCGTCTCGTCTACGCCGGTGCGCCGTGGATCAAGACCGACAACGCCTGGCAGACGAGCGCCGTCGACTTCGACCGCCTCGCCTACGAAATCGGAGCGCTCAGTGGAGGCGAGCAGCGCATCGCGCGGATCGCCTCGTCTCTCGGCCAGGGAGTCCCGGTCGACCTCCGCGAGGACGTCGCCGGCCTCGACCTGGCGCACACTCGATTGGTCCTCGCGGCGATCGCACACGGGGCCGGACTCGGAGAGCCCGGCACGACGATCCAGACCGTCGACGGAGTGCCGACGATCGTTCACTACGACGCTCTGGCGACGTGGCCGAACGAGTAATTTGATCGTGCACGACAACCCCCCTCGTCGCTGTGGAGGCCCCCGCTAGAGCATTCATGCTCGCGGGGGCTTCTCCGTTCCCACGACAAGCGCGCCGGCTGCGGTCCGGCCGTCCATCCGACGCTTCACTCTTGCCTGCGCCGATCGACCGTCAAGAGCGCTGCGCGTCCCTTCGGGATGCCCCTGCGGGGCACTCCTGACGGCCGCCCGTCTCCGGCATCGCGCCGCTTATCGGATGGATGGCCTCGGTGCGTGCTCAGCCCCGAGAGCGCAACTCCGCAGCGCGCGCGGCCAGCTCCTCGCGGACCTCGGCGGCGGCGCGCTTGCGGGCCATCTCGCGGTCCCGAGCTGCACGCTCGAACTCGCGCTGATCGGCCTTCATCTTCGCGATGATCCGGTCCACCTCGTCTTGGTCGATGCTCGCAAGTCGGGCGGCCTCGGCCGCTCGCTCCGCAGCGGCCCGAGCACGGTCGGCGTCGCGCTGCGCAGCAGCGACCCGGCGCGCGGTGTCGAGCTGCGAGTGCTCGGTGATGACCCGGCGGATGACCCACCCGTAGAACCCGAGCGCGTTGCGGCTCGTGAACGTCTCCGGGACACGGCGACCGTCGCGAGACAGCCAGGCGTTCATGGCGAACATCAGCCCTTCGACGCTCCACTCGGAGACGTCGATACCTGTGCGGTCGAGCATCCCGACGACGTGCCCGATGTGCACTCCACGGGCGAGCCACGGGATGCGATGGGCCAGCGCAGCAGCGAAGCGCTGCAACTCGATCGATCTGGGAACCGCCGGCCGACCGGTCGAGCTGCGTTTTGCATCACTCCGTCGCCTCGGCTGCCGCGAAGCGGCTCCTGAGCGCGGTTCACCGCGCGTTGGTGAGTGTCTTTTAACTGGGGCTGTAGATGTAAGTGGGCGCCTACGGGGTAGCTGGACATTCTCCACAGAACCGAAAGATTCGCCCGTCCGTGACGTCGGTGCAGGCAAGGTCGCCGGCGTGGGACGCGGCATGATCAGCGCCCTCGTGGAGGCCATGCGGAGCTGTCGGCCGCCGTGCGCCGCGTGCGCCGCGTTCCGCTCAGCGCGGGTCAGGTAGCGGCCGTCGAGAACCGTCGCGGCGAAGCCCAGCGACTCCATCAGCGCACGGGCCCGCTGCACCGTCTTGCCGCACATGCCCAGCGCGGCCGCGACCGTCTCGTGTGCCGTCGTCACACCGCGCCCGGTGTCGACGTCGGCCGCCAGCCAGTCGGCGCGAGCGACGCGCAGCAGCGTGTCCGGAGCGACACGTGCAGCGCGGCGCAGCTCCTCCCCCGGCGACGTCCCCAGCGCGTCCATCAGCGCGTCGAACCAGTGCGCTCCGGACGTCCACGCCGGAAGCGGACCGTACGCGCCTGGCGCCGGCTCGGGGCTCCATGAGCTCGCTCGAGAACTGTTCGGCCGCGACGCGGCTGCCTGTGGCGTCTCAGGTGCACAATCGACCGACTCCTCCCCTGAAAAAAGGGTGGGTCGGGTGTGCACGGAGACGGACTCCGCTGTTACGATGTGGGCATTCCTTCCGGGTACGTTCCGGGTGGGTACACCGAAGGCCCGGCTGGATACCGGTTCTTGGGTGGGACTGCTTCACACCTCTGAGTCGCCAAACTGTGCGAGGTGGGAAGCCAAGGCTTCTAGGCCCGTCGCGAGAGCGGCGGGCCTAATGCGTTAACGGGTGTCGATGGGCAGCTCCTCCTCGAGGAGAGTCGGCTGTGCAGGCCACCAGGACGGAATTCCTTCGTCGGTCAGCTCGCTCTGAACGTGCTCGACCAGGCGCTCGAAGAACACCGCAGCCGACACGTTCGCGCGCAGCGCCATGACATTGAAGTCGTCGCGAGCCTGGCGCTCGACGGTCCAGGCGACGTTGGTGGGATCCACCATCGTTCCTCGGGGACGCCGCGTCGAAGCCATGCGTTTAACGTAGGGCTGTGGCTGTGATTAACGCGATCCGACACGCCGCATCAAGTGACCATTTGGGCACTCAGTCTTTCCGCTCTCCCTCGGGGAGCGGAAGGGTGACGTCGACGGCGCGCAACTCTGTCATGTTCGAGCGCTCGACCGCGCGGTAGACCGTTGAGCGCGTCACCCCGAACTGCTCCGAGAGCTCGGCCACGGTGTAGTTGCCCGAGCGGTACTCCGCCACAAGGTGTGCCTCGATCTTCGGGGAGAGCTTCGGCTGGCGGCCGCGCAGGCGCCCCTTCGCCTTCGCGATCTGCATCCCCTCGCGCGTGCGCGACCGGATCAGGTCGCCCTCGAACTCCGCGATCATCGCAAGCACGTTGAACAGCAGCCGGCCCATCGGGTCAGTCGGGTCGTGCAGCGACCCGCCGATGTTCAACCGCACTCCCCTGCGGGTCAGCTCGTCCACGATGTCGCGCGCATCCGTAATCGACCGCGCGAGCCGGTCGAGCTTCGTCACGAACAGGGTCGAGCCGGTGTCGCACGCGGCCAGGGCCTCGCGCAGCGCGGGCCGCTCACGGTTGGACCCTGTGAGGCCGGCGTCGACGTAGATCCGATCCGCCGGCACCCCCACAGCGCGCAGCGCGTCACGCTGCGCCTGCGCGTCCTGCTTGTCCGTCGAGACCCGGGCGTATCCGATCAGCTCAGCCATCTGACCAGTATCCCGTTTGACGCCCCCCTACCGAACAAATCATCGGACGGGTCTAACGGGACACTCAGCGCCGCGGGTTTTCGCGGCGCTCGGTGTCGCGTCTGCGTGTACCGGTGAACGATCCCCATACGGGACCAGTAGCATGGCGTCGCGAGCACCTGCGCTGGTACGCTCCCCACCATTCGACCTACTCGAGGGGCAGCACGATGCAGACGCTTCGCAACACCGTGTTTACCGTGACGGTCGCAGGGATCGTCGCCGGCTTCCTTGCTGTGGGTGCGGTGGCTACCGGGATCACCAGCGAGAAGCCTGCCGCGGGAAACCCCGAGCCGGTTGCCTACTCCGAGCCGAGCTGGACCGACACCAGCACGCTCATCATCGGCGGTTACGAGACACCTTCTCCTGAAATGATCGCGACCACTCCCCCGCTCTCCGAAGAGTGACGACGGCACCTGCCGACGATCCGGCTCGCTGCGAGCCGGGGGCATTCTCGTGACGTGGGAGCAATGGACGTTCTCGCTCGGAGCGATCCCCGTGTGGCTCATCGTCCTCAGGAACGTGCTGTGGAGATTCGGCTGCACGAACTCCGGGAGCAAGATCCTTTTCGCCTTCGGCCTCGGAGCGTGCCTGCTGTGCATCGCCCTCGCTGTGATCTGGCAGGTCCACGCCGCGAACGCCGACTGGGCTCCACCCCGGGACGACCAGAACGAAGTTGGCGGCCTCATCCTCTGGACTCTCTACTGGAATGCGGTGGCTGGCTTCTTCACCGCACTCGGCATCCGAGTCACCGACATCCTGATCATCGAACGGACGCGGCGGATCTCCGCCACCGTCGCCCCTGACGCAGCGTGAGGAGCAGGACATCTGGTAAGCGATCCCCCAGCGAAACAGTCGGGGGGCGCCAATGCTGTCGACTCGAGAACGCGTCACTCGCGCGCCTAGGGCGCGTACTCCTGTGACCAGTAATCGGCCCGGACCTCGAGGAGGGGTCCGTCGATAGCGGAACTCACCGTGATGGTGCGCGGGTCCCAGAGTGTTCCTGCGATGCGCGCTTGCGGCGTCGTTCCGAGCTCGCTCGACAGCTGCTCGGGAGTCATCGCGTCGGGCGGGCGCACCGAGAGCAGCCGCCAGCACCCACCGGAGGCGCACTCGACAGTCTCACTGACGAGCTCGCTCCCGTCTGGAAGGTCGACGGCCGAAGCCGCCGGCACGTCCCCCTCGGTCCTGAATACGGCCAGACCGGCGTAGTGCACGAGAGCACAGAGGGCGGCTGCAGCCGCGATCGTCGTTCCCGCGATGACGAAAGGGCGTCCGCGCTTTCGGGGCTCATCCATAGGCCCGGACACTAGCAAGCTGCTGTAGCCCCTAGCTGACCTCTGCGGAGGAAATCGCGAGCACTCCATCCGGTCGCCCCAACCGCACGACCAAGGGAAGAGCGGGGACGTCGCTTACCCTGAGCTGGTGGGGACATTCTCGAAGGCGCGAAAAACGGTCGCGATCGCAGCATGCCTGATCGTCGTCACGGGATGCACGCCACAGCCTGAACCGCCGGCTCCGCCTCCGGTGTCCACAGACAGCAGCTCCGACGCCGCACTGACCGGTGACCTTGGCGTGGCAACGTTCACGGGCAGCAATGGGACGGCCGGCACCATCCGTTTGAGTGCGGCTGACGGCCGGCTGGCTCTGGCATCAGACGAGCTAGAGATTCCCGCCGCGACCACATCTTCCTCAGGTTTCGTCGCGGTCATGGCGGCGCTGAGTCCGGTCGATGCGACGACCACCTGTTTCGACGTCGACTTCCCGATGCGTCTCGCGGATGGGGAGTCAGGGAAGCCCTACAAGGCGTGGCGGAACCTCGCAGAGTTCCGCGGCGATCCAACAGCGATCGATCAGCTCGTCATCACCACCAAACCGCAGAACGATTCCGACTGCTCGATGAAGATCATTGCTGTCGCTGACGTCCAATGGAGCGTGAAGCCTCAACGCAGCGATCTCGTAGCCAAGGACGCCGGCCCACGTGCAGCAGCGCGTGGCGAGACGACATCGACGGACGGAACGCCGACGTCGTACACGGTCGCCCGCAATGACCTCGCAGAGGACGTCGCGGCACGATTCGGCATGACGGCCGATGACCTGTTCTACCTCAACCCGTTCCGCTTCCCTTCAGACGAGATTCTGCGCGTCGGTGAGAAACTGAACCTCGCCGTCGCTACGCGATGACCTCCCGGCGGGGCACTCGCACGCGCGATGGCCTAAGCGGCTCGACCGGTCACAGGAGCGACCGAGGACCCCGGAGCTGACCCCGCCCGAACTCGCTCTCCACCGTGGAGCCGCTGCGTCAGAGGGCAGCCAAAGAGGTCGTGGGGGTCCCGGTGGGCGATCCCCTTACGGGACGCCCTCTAACCCGTTCCCGTACGGGACGATGCGAGCGCTAGTCTCCTCGCCGTGATCATTGATCTAGAGCCCGGCGACGCGCGGTGGGCGGCCGCTCTTCTCGTCCTCCGCGAGCTGCGCCCCCATCTCACTGACGAACTGCTCGAGCTGGTACTGCGAGAAGGCGCGCCCCAAGGTCTCCGCTTCACCGCCCTACTGCAAGACGATCGCTGCGTGGCTGTCGCCGGCTGGCGAGTAGTCGTCAACACGAGCGCCATCAGGAAGCTCTACGTCGATGACCTCTCCACCGCCGCCGCCGAGCGATCCCACGGTCACGGCGCGGCACTCCTAGCCGCCCTAGCGGAGCGAGGCCGGGAACTGGGGTGCAGCGCGATCGAGCTCGACTCCGGCGTGCAACGCTTCGAGGCGCATCGCTTCTACCTACGCGAACGGATGGACATCACCGCCCATCACTTCGCTCGACGGCTCGACCAGTAAGTGCAACGGGCTGCCTCCCCGCACCGTTCAGCAGGGGACCGCCACCGGACGCCGGATGTCAGTGGGTAGTTTCACCGTCCGGACGACGATCCCGTTACGGGAGGTTCGACCGGCGCTGCCCTCCGGATCTCTACCGAAGGCCGAGTGCGGGACATCAACGGTTTGATGACGTTTGCGGCGCTCGTGATGAGAGCAGGAGCGCGCAATGCTTCACTGACCTGCATGAGGCAGGGACGGACAGCAGGGCTGACATCCATTGTCGTCGCGGCAGGCATGGTCTTCAGCGTTAGCGGCTGCGCCGGCGTGACTTCGAGCTCGGCCGGATCCTGCGCCGCAAAGGCGGTCGAGCTTCAAGAGTCGACCTTGCAACCAGACGGAGTGGTCCGGCTCAGCGCCGACTTCATCTGGGAGACGTGTGAAGACACCGGAGGCACGAGCCGCGCAGCTTCGGACGTCACGGTGACCATCACCCCTTCCGCGAGCGGCGAAGAGATACTCCTCGGCCGACCGATACCGAAGGGCGAACGATCCACTGTCAACGAGTCCTTCGACCTCCCCGCCGACCTGCCCACCGGCCCCGCTGTTCTTGCCCTACGCTCACACAGCGGTGACCCGATCGAGATCGAACTTTCTCTCGAGATCACAGCACCGCCAGCCACCTGAGACGGGCCACGAATCGGCACCTCGCCAGCCGTTCAACCGATCAACCATCTCTGCACGACGACCAGGACGGTCATAGATCAACCGCTCCCGCCCGCGAAGCAGTATGTCGCTCCCAAGAGGGGCATACCTCTTCGTCTGTCACCTACGCCGGAAGGCTTGGTAGAGCGCACCCACAAGGATCAGGGGACCGATCACAAGGAGGACCCATGTTCTCGGGTCTTCGTTGGCGCGAGTGCACACGCCTGGCGCGTTCACGTAGTCCATACAGCTCCCTGATAGGTCGCTTGAGAGAAGAAACCCCGCCACGAGGACGATGACCGCGAGAGCAATCCAGCGCCACCTGACGCGACGCTTCACTGGTTCACCCGCGACCAGAACGTTTGTCGGAATGAGGGGTGATGGTAGAAGGAGTTCGCACTTGAAACGCCGCGACCTCCTCGAGCATCGAACCCGACTGCAAAGATCGGGGCTCCTGCCGACGCGAACGAGAGCAGTCGAGTTTGATTCTGAGTCATCCGCTCCCTGCCTCTCTTATCCAGTCGAAGCTCCTCGATCGTCGTCACCGCACACCAGGACTGTCAATGAAGACGTTTTCGCTCAGCGGCGTCCACGTCTCTTCGACTCTCCCGCCGTCCGGGACGACATGGAGAGTGTTCCGGTCGACCGTGGAGTCGAACCCGCCGACGCCGCAGCTTTGGTTCCATGTGTCCTCGTCAGCGAAGCTCGTCAGGCACGTCGTCTCCGGATCGCTCGTGCGCGCCAGGAACAGCGACCGGTCGCCGACTCGGCCGACGAGCCGGGAGCTGGTCTCGTCCATTTTGGACGAGGAGGCCCGCGGGGGCAGCGTCGGGAACGTATCGGCGTCGGTCGCCGCCCGGTCGAGGTCCGCGAAAGTGAGCGGCGGCCGCTCGGCGGTGGTGAAGCACCCGCTCAGCGAGGCCGCGCCCGCGGCAGCGATGGCCGTGATGGCGAGGGTTCGAGCGGTCACCCTTGCGATGCTGCGCGGTCGACTTGTCCAGGTCACGAGGTCAGCCTAGGAAGCGCGGGGCCAGGACGCGCCCTTTCCGGAAACTAGGGTGAGGGGATGTTCCCCGAGCTTGGCACCGCGTTCCTCGCGGGCGCGCTCGCTCTGCTCTCCCCCTGCGCTGCACCGATCCTCCCCGGCATCGTCGGCGCGCTCACCTCGACAGGGGACGGACGGGCTCGACCGTCTCGACAGGTGTGGTCGATCCTCGCGTTCGCGGTCGGGGCCGCTCTCGTGCTGATCGGATCCGTGGCGCTGCTGCTCGCGCTCGGCGCGAACGTGAACCTCGCCCGGCCGCCGTACACGTTCATCGCCGGCGGACTACTCATCGCCGCCGGCCTCTACTCCCTCGGCTTCCTCCGGATCCCCTGGATCACGAAGACCTCCACCCCAGTCGGCTCGGCCGCGAAAGCACTGCTGCTCGGAATCAGCTGCGCCGCCGTCTGGTACCCCTGCCTCGGCCCATCCCTCGCCATCGCCTACGGCCTCGCCTCCAACATCGACACCGTGGGACTCGGCGTCGCGCTGGGGTTCGTCTACTTCCTCGGCATGCTCACCCCGCTGTTCCTACTCGGACTCGTCCTCGCCCGCGCAGCACGCTCACGCCGCTGGCTGCGCCGCATCGGCGCCTACGCCAACAAGGCCGTCGCCGTGCTCCTCATCGTCATCGGCGTCCTCGTCATCACCGGGCTCTGGAACTCTGTGTCGCTGTGGATCGTGGACAACTCGAGCTGGTTCCCCACCCTCTGACCCTCAGGTGGGATCGCCGCGCTCCAGGCCTGGAATGGTTTCGCTGAACGATCGTTCATCAGAGCGAGTGGGGGCGCGGCGGTGGCCTTCGCTTCGACCATGTGGATCTAGCTCAGGTTCTCCTTCGAGTCCTATGGTGAGCGCATGAAGCGACTCGCTAAGTCAGGCCCGTTGGTTGGATGGACAATCGCATCGCTCGGCGCTGCTGGTGCCGCCGCGTTCCTGGTGCATTGGAGCTCGTGCTTCAGTGGCCTGAACGAGGGTTGCTACAGCGCCACACAGTCGGACTTCACGTGGATCGCCACGACGATCCTCTGGGCCATCGCCTTCCCGCTCGTGATACTCGGCGCCCTCGTGCTCTCGCCGGGACGACCCGTCACACTGATTGGTGTCGGGCTCCTCCTGGTCATCAACCCCCTCACCGACCCTGGAGCGTTCTTTCTCCCGTGGGATGTCGCGGACACTTTGCCCTTCACCGGCGTCGCCACGTCGCTGGCTGCTGTGACTGCAGGTCTCCTCCTGGCCAGATCTTCCCACCGAGCCCGTCGGCCCGATCACAGCCGAGTCGGGAAGCCAGCGCCCGCTGACGTCGCCTACTGACCTTCGATCGGCTTTGCGTCGTCCCGTTAGGGGATCCCCATACGGAACGGGCAGCCTCGCGCTCTTCGCTCCGTTGATGAGAGCCGGTGCTCTGGAGTTCAGGCGAAGTAGGGTGAGCGAAACGCGACGGGGGACGCCATGGGCCACAAACGATCGACCTACGGATTCAAGATCGGTGCGGCCTCGGTCGCGCTCATGGCCCTTCCTCTTCTCGGCGGGTGCGCGCAGGACACCACCGTCTACGACGACCCGACCGTGTACTCGGACTACGACAGGGCGCAGCAGGAGCAGGACGCACTCCCCTCGCTCGGCAGCGTCGGAGACAAGCTCGATCCCGACTCGATCCGGTTCGCCGGGTCCGTCGAGGGCCTCGACTTCTACTTGGCCTTACCTCGCGAGGGAGCCGGACACTGCGTCATCGTCAACGAGGGCGACGAACCGGTCAGCGGCTGCGGCGAGAAGCTGTCAAAGCAGAACGACTGGACGGTACAGATCCACCCCGACGACGCCGTACCGGACGACGCCACCGGCGACGGCTGGACCCAGCTCGGCAAGAACCTGTCGGTCCGCGCAAGCTGACAGCGGGAGGGCTCTCTCGCTGAACCACGGCACCCGGCGGAGGTCGGCCCGGCGACTTGGTGATCCGCAGAACGATCCCCATATGGGACGGAGCTGAGCGGGTAGCGTCACCGGCATGACCTCGGGTTCGCGTCACCGCATTCGAGTTGCTGCCGCGCTCACAACCGGAGCGGCGCTGCTCACCGCCGCCGGCTGCGCGCCGGCGGTGCAGACGTCGGGATGCCCGGGCTGGGCGTATTTTGGATCCGCGGAAGCCCGCTACGAAGTCGCCGAAGCGGTCATCACGACTGCCTCCCCTCGCGCCTCGGGAACTCAGAGCGTCTTCAGCGTCGCAGCATCCGCATACATGGTCACCGTGGATGAGACAGAGAAGGGACCGTTCATTGCAGGAGAGACAATCCGCGTCGTGTCGATGCCTGATGCGTGCAGCGGCACCGACCTCTACCCGGACGGAGACCCGATGGACACCGACCAGCCCCTCCGCCTGTACCTCAGTTCCGGGAACGGATTCTGGGCGACGCTGACTCCGCTCGAGGGCGCTGAACCGATCGAGGAATAGCCCGCCAGTCGATTCCCTTACGGGACGATGCGCAACGTCACTGCGTGACAGAGTTGAGCCGTGGAGCGCTGGTTGAACGACGATCCCACGCTCCGACCGCTCATCGAACGCGGGTTCACTCGTTCAGGTGACTCGGTTGTACTTCGGGCCTACGCCGCCTCTCGCCTCCGGACGGCTCCGCCGTCCGATGCTTGGGGAGTGGAGTGGTGGGTGAATAGCATCCACTTACGCTCGAACCTTCCGGCCGCCAACGTATCGTGGCGGGAGCAGGTGGTCGCACAAGGATTGTTCCTGATCGACGGGCTGCTCCCCCGAATGGTTCGACTCTCGGCGGGCCGTGCGGCTCAAGCCGTCCTGTCGCTTCAGTCGTCGCCAATCTCTGTCGACCCCGAAGCCGACTTCGCATCAGGGTCTGTCCATTTCACGCTCGTCCGCAGCGCAGTGGAAGACGCTCGAGCAGTGGAAGACGCTCGAGCAGTTCAAACGCGGTCGATACAGCCCGTCATGGTTGTCACCCTCGACTCGATCGACGCCTCGACTAGAGACAGCGACGCCTCCTGACGCGGGCCCAGGATCGGAATCCTTCGCCTACTGGGCGGACCGGCCTGCCCCTGCGACCGAAGCGCTGAACGATCCCAATCCGGGACGCGAAGCGCGGCTGCGATGATCAGTCCATGCATCGAACAGTAGGCATAGTGGTCAGCCGGTGACACCACCGCAATCAGACGCGAGAACGGTTCGCGCGAGGATCCGTCTCCGTCCAACCAGCGACGGCGGCCGAAAGGCGCCCATCGGTCTCGACGGAAGGTACCGACCTCATGTCGTCGTCGTCGGCGGCGACGGAACGCATCTCGGCGTGATCGTGCGCAGCAGCGAGGCTACTGAAGTCGATCCCGGCGAGACGAGCGAAGTGACCCTTCAGCTTCTGTACGACATCGACTACAGCTCCCTCAGCGCCGGAGCGGCCTTCACTATCGTTGAAGGCCCCAAAGCCATAGGTGACGGACAAGTCCTCTGAAGCAGTCGCCTCGGTAGGCCGCCATGCTCTGAAGACACGATCGAGCGCGTCGCCCGCAGAACTGCGCCGCAGCGTCCGCTGCGATGCTCGGCCGCACCGCGTGACGACCCGGTGATCAATCCCCATACGGGCCAGCCTCGAGCACCCCGATAGTTACAGTGGGCGCATGAAAGCAGAGCTGCACGATCCGCGCGACCAAACCTTGCAGGTCGACGGTCCGACGTACCGCGTCCACTTCTGGTCCGAAGACGGCACGTCGAACCAAGAGTGGGAGCTTTCAGAAACCGACCTTGACGAGGTGCTGGCCTGGATCCCGAAGCGAGCTCACGGCCGGCCCCATAGCCTCTGGGTAGTTACCCGCAGCGACCAGGACGTCTGCCTCATCCGTCTTCGCGGCATCGACCTAGACGCGGCCGAGAGTTACTGGCCAAGCTGGGCGGCACGCACCTACTCAGCCGAACCCAAGTGAAGCGCTGACCGATCCCCTTGCGGGACGCGCGTGGTGGGTGGTGTCCGCCCTACTCTGACGGGTTGGAACTGCGGACCGCGAAGACGCTCGGCATCCTCGCGATGGTGGTCGGGACCCCAGTCGCCCTTCTCACACACACGATCGGCTGGGTTCAGACCGGCTGGGAACCGGGCGCCGTGCAGTGCCAGAAGAGCGAGTACCCCGACGGGATCGATCTCTACTCCAGCCGCGTGTCGGGCGAGAAGATCCTCTACCCGCTCGGCCTGTCCTGCACCTACGCAGCCAGCGAGACCTCACCAGGCATCACCATCCGTCACTACAGGTGGGACGCCACCGCCCTCTTCACCGCAGCCGCCGCACTCGCTCTCGCGGGAACCGTCGTCGCGCTCAGAGCCGAACGC
>NZ_PSVY01000041.1:0-19357 GCF_002932635.1 Rathayibacter sp. AY1D1 | reverse complement strand
GCCCCCGCCCCCGAACCCCTGACCCGAACAGGAGCGATGACATGGAGAAGTCCTGCGTCCGCCCCCTCGACCTGGACGACGCCGTCGCCCTCGTCGGCATCCTCGCCGCCCTCCAGGCCCTCCTCGACAGCGGCGGCCTCCCCCCTGAGGAGGTCGAGGCCCTGCGCCACGGCCTCGAGCAGGGCGGAGCCCTCCTCCCCGGAAGCGACGAGAACGAGATCGCGACGGCTCTGGGTGGGCTGAACGCCCGCCTGCGTGGGACCATCGGGTGATCGCGCCGCGCTCGACGTTCCCGTAGCCTTCATCCGCGCTCGTGTCGACCCCGGAGACGCGCTCCCCCGCCCACGGGTAGCGTCCGGTCCGGTCCCGCACTCCCACGGGGTCGCTGAACCCCGAGAGCCGGAGGAGATCCGATCGTGAACGGTGACCACTTCGTCCTCTCGACCGCGACGCCGTGGGACGACCGCACCGAGATCATCGGCGTGTACGCCTCGGAGGCATGGGCCCGCGAGGCCGCGGCCGCATGGCTCGGCTCGCCGGACCGCGAGGCGTTCCCCCGGTGCGTCATCGAGGGCTGGAGCGGCGCGCACCTCCTCGGCCGCGAGGTCGTCGAGGCCCTCGGCTTCGACGACGAGGGCGGCGACGAGTCGCTGGGCGGCCCCCGCAGCCTCTGACCTGGCGGCCTAGCCGCCCCAGTGCGACGGGCGCTCGAAGTGCGACGGCAGCGTGGTCGCCGCATCCCCTCGAGCGCTGTTCACCTGCGCCTGGGTGAGGTAGACCGCCTCGGCGAGCCGCGCGCCGGACACATCAGCATCGCGCAGGTCCACCCCGAGCAGGTCGCACCGCTGCAGATCCGCACCCCGCAGGTCCGCGGCCAGGAGGAGCGCGCCCCGCAGATCCGCTCCCCGCAGGTCCGCGTTCCGGAGCGGTGCGCCCGCCAGATCGGCACCCGGAGCGAGCCGACGGCCCCTCGACCGGCGGGCAGCCGGCGCCGCTCCTGCGCGAGCGGCCGCGCTCGCCGCGATCAGGAGCGGCCGGGATGCTCCGTACTCCGCGTCGACGTCGACCGCGACCACCTGCTCCGGCTCACCGAGGGTGTGCGCGTGCACCGCGTCGAACCGCTCGCGCAGCTCGTCGAGGAGCGGCGCGCCGACGCCGGGCAGCGCCAGTGCGGAGTCGAGGTACCAGAGCAGCTCGTGCAGGCGGCGCATCAGCGGGAACACCGCGAACATCCGCTCGCGCACGGCCGGGTCCGACCGCCAGGAGACGCCGCCGAACGCGTGCTGCGAGACCTTCTGGCCGGCGCCGAAGCAGTCGAAGACGGTGCAGCCGACGAAGCCCTGCGGCCGGAGCCGGCGGTGGATCGTGCATGCGTCCTCGCCGTCGAGGTTGACGCACGGGTCTCCGGCGCGCTTGTCGAACGGGAAGTCGGCGGAGCGGGCGAAGGCGAGAGCGACGCAGCACAGGCCGAAGCAGTTCGCGCAGTCGGCGCCGAGGTCCTCGCGGCGGCCGAGCTCGACCCTGGTGCGTGACGTCATCCGTCCGAGCCTACGCTCGGCGGCGCCTCCGGATCAGTGAGCGAGCGCGAGCACGCCGACGACCAGCACGCCGAGACCCACGATCCCGAGCAGCGAGAAGATGCTCTCCTTCCAGGAGAGGCCCGCGCGCACGACGGCGATGAGGGCGATCCCCGCGAGCGTGGCGACGTAGACGCCCGCGCCGATCCGCAGCGCGACCGTCGCGTCGATCCAGCCCAGCGCCGCGGCACCGAGCGCGAGGACCGGCAGCGACGCCGAGGCGAGCGCCCCGCCCGCGATCCGCAGCATGGTGTGCGTCTCGGAGCGCGAGGGCGCCGAGGCGTGCACGACCTGGTGCGCGATCACCTCGGCGACGAAGCCCGCGGCCGAGATCCCGATGATCGAGATCACGAGGCTCTGGAGGGCGTGGACCGCGTCGGGGTGGTCGCCGACGAGGTAGATCGTCACCACGGCCAGGCCCGTGAAGGTCGCGTAGACGCGCTCCTTGAGGGCGCGGGCGATCTCGTCGAGGGGGCGGCGGGTCCGCTCCGCCCACCGGCCGGCGCGGCCCGGGCGCAGGCGCACCGGCGTCATCCGGTCGGCGGGTGCGGTGCGGCCCTCGTCGGCCGCTCCGTCAGTAGGAGGCGGAGTCGACACGTGCCGCGGAGGAGTCGCCCGAGTGCCGCGCCGCGAGGTCGCCGAGGATGGTCGCGGAGCCGCTGGTGCCGAAGCGGGTGACGCCGAGGCCCCGGTAGGCGAGGAGCGTGTCGAGGTCGCGGACGCCGCCGGACGCCTTCACCTGGACGGCCTCCGAGACGGCGCCGCGCATGAGGCGGAGGTCGTGCTCGTTCGCGCCTCCGCCCGCGAAGCCGGTGGCGGTCTTCACGAAGTCCGCTCCGGCGCGCTCGGCGGCCCGGCTGCCCTCGACGACCTGCTCGTCGTCGAGGAGGCTCGTCTCGAGGATGACCTTGACGACGTGGCCCTCGGCGGCCTCGACCACGGCGCGGACGTCGTCCTCGACGTCCTGGAGCAGGCCGCTGCGGAGGCGGCCGATGTTGACGACCATGTCGAGCTCGGACGCGCCGTCGGCGAGCGCCTGACGCGACTCCGCGACCTTCGCTGCGGTCGAGGTGGTGCCGTGGGGGAAGCCGATGACCGTGCCGACCAGGACGCCGGAGCCCTCGAGCCGAGCGACCGAGTGGGCGATGTCGGAGGGGCGGACGCAGACGCTGAACACGCCGGACGCGCGCGCCTCGTCGAGCTGGGCGTCGACCTCGGCGCGGGTGAGCTCGGGCTTCAGGATCGCGTGGTCGATGAGCGCCGCGATCTCGGCGACGGTGGGCAGGCTGGAGTCGGTCATCCGCACATTTTACGTCCGCCGGCGGGACGACGAAGGCCCGCGATCCTTCGATCACGGGCCTTCGGTCGTTCACGCCGCTAGCGGCGCTCGGTCACCAGCTGGACTTGGTGATACCGGGCAGCTCGCCGCGGTGCGCCATGTCACGGAAGCGGACACGCGAGATGCCGAACTTCGTGAGGTTGCCGCGGGGGCGGCCGTCGACGGCGTCGCGCGAGCGGACGCGGACGGGCGAGGCGTTGCGGGGGAGCTTCTGGAGGCCGACGCGGGCGGCCTCACGGGTCTCGTCGGTCCCGGCCGGGTCGACCAGGGCCTTCTTCAGCTCGAGGCGCTTGGCGGCGTAGCGGTCGACGATCACCTTGCGCTGCTCGTTGCGGGCGATCTTGCTCTTCTTGGCCATACTTAGCGCTCCTCGCGGAAGTCGACGTGCTTGCGCACTACGGGGTCGTACTTCTTGAGCACGAGACGGTCGGGGTCGTTGCGGCGGTTCTTCTTGGTCACGTAGGTGTAACCGGTGCCGGCCGTCGAACGGAGCTTGATGATCGGACGGACGTCCTGCTGCTTGGCCATTAGATCTTCACCCCGCGAGCGAGAACATCCTTGACGACGGACTCGATGCCACGGGCGTCGATGACCTTGATGCCCTTGGCCGAGAGGGTCAGGGTGACGTTACGGCGAAGCGACGGCACGTAGTACGTCTTCTTCTGCACGTTCGGGTCGAAGCGGCGCTTGGTGCGCCGGTGCGAGTGCGAGATGGCGTGCCCGAAGCCGGGGACGGCTCCGGTCACCTGGCAGACTGCTGCCATGGTTTCCTCCATGTGTGGTTACCGTGGATCACGCGCGGCACGAAGCCCCGCCCGACCCACCCAAGGTCACTTGTCGGCGCACCGCCCGCCTGTCCGGCCGGAGCCGGAGCTCCTGCCCGGTGGGCAGCACGCAAGCGCGTGCAGATGCACGCAACCTCGCTAGGCTACGCGACCCGGGCGGCGGCCGCAACAGGGTGGGGACACTCCCCCGACAGGGTGGGAACACTGCCCGGACAGGGTGGGGACACTGCCCCGACAGGGTGGGGACGCTGCCCGGACGTGCACGGGGACTTCCTGGGAGGTTCCGGCACAAGTGGCCTCCCGTACCCCCCGAGCAGGGCGTTCGTGTACCTTTCGCCTTCCTCGCGGGTCTACGACCGCCCTACTCTGAGCCGACCGCGGGCGCCCGCTCCCGGCAGCAGCCGGGAGTAGCAGCACATGCGCCAGTCCTTCCTCCGTTCCCTCGTCGCCGCGGCCGTGCTCGTAGCGGGCGCAGGACTCAGCGTCGTGGCCGCGCCGACCGCGTCGGCGGCGCCGGTCTTCAGCACCGCGTGCTTCACCTCCCCGAAGGTCTCGACGGTGTCGCAGTACACCGTTCCCGCGACCGGGGTCTCGACGGTCCGCGCCGTCCTCAGCGGCCAGAACGGCGGGAAGGGTGCGAGCGGCCTCGGGACGGGCAACGCCGGCGGACGCGGCTCCAGCCTCGTCGTCGAGGTGCCCGTCACGCCCGGGCAGGTGCTGGAGATCGGGCGCCTCGCCGGCGCCCCGGCCGGAGCGGCAGGCGCCACGCGCTACGTGAACGGCGGCGTCTACGGGGGCGACTCCGGCGGCGCGGGCGGCGACGCCCAGTACCTCAGCACGGCCGGCTCGGACGGCTGTCAGCACGCCCTCGCCGTGGCGGCGGGCGGCGGAGGCGGCGGCGGGCGGTCCTCGGTCGGCGGCGACGCCGACGCCGGCAGCGGCGCGAGGGGCGGCGGGAACGGCGGCAGGAACAACGCGGCCGACGGCGGCGGCGGCGGCGCGGCCGGGCAGAGCTCGGGCGGCTCGCCCGGCGCCCGCGGCTACAGCACGTTCGGCGAGTGCGCCGACGGCAACAACGGCCAGTGGGGCGTGTTCCTCAACGACGGCAAGGGCGCCGACGCCGGCGCCTCCCGCGGCGGCGGCGGCAACTGCTCGTTCCCCGGCCACAGCGGCGGCGGCGGCGGGGCCGGCTGGTGGTACGGCGGCGGCGGCGGATCGCCCTACGTGTTCGGCAGCATGAACGACACCCTCGGCGTCATGAACGACCCCGGCGCCGGCGGCGGCGGCTCGAGCTACGTGCACCCGAGCGTGACGAGGATCTCGCAGACGGCCGGCCCGACGGCGGCCGACCCCGTGGTCGCTCCGGTGTACGACACCGCCGTGACCGTGACGCGGACCCCCGACTTCTCGATGCTCGGGCAGGAGGTCACCGTCACCGCGAAGGTGACCATCCCGAGCCTGGGCCGGCCGGTGGCCGCCGGCGGCACCGTCGAGATCCTCACCGGTGCAGGTACCAGCAGGGTGACCCTCGACGCGGACGGCGTCGGCGTTCTGACCACGAGGGACATCCCGCAGGGCTGGAACGAGATCCGCGCGCACTACCCCGACACCATCACCCCCGCCGAGGCGGGACGAGGGAGCTGGTCGGCGCTCCCCGCTCTGCGCCACGAGGTGCGCGCGTGCGCCGCGGCACCCGTCATCACCCGGCAGCCCTCGGACATCGCGGGCGTCACCAACCAGATCTACACGCTGACGATGGGCGTGAGCGTCTCGGCCGTCTACGGCGGCATCCCCGCCGTGTCCTGGGAGAGGTCCACGGACGGCGGCGCCACGTGGAAGCCCGCGCTCGGCCGGGCGGGCGCCCGGGAGGACGGGACCGCGTTCCTCGAGGCCGGCCCCGATCCCACCGGCTCCTACCGCTACCGGGCGACCCTGACCACCTGCGGCGGCAGCGTCCGCAGCGACCCGGCCACCGTGGCGGTGGGCGGCGTGCGCTTCGACCTGTCGACGCTCCCGCAGAAGGCGTACGGCGACTCCTTCGACGCGAGCCCCTACGCGCAGGCCGTCGATGTGCCCGGCCGCTCGATCGTCCTGAGCAGCAGGACCGCCGAGACCTGCTCCGTCAGCGGCATGAGGGTGACCGTGCTCCACGCCGGCGTCTGCACGCTCGCGGCGAGGCTCGACGCGCTCGCTCCTCTGGGCTGGGCGGGCGAGCCCCTGCAGAGCTTCACGGCGAAGCCGAAGGCGCTCACGGTGACCGCCCCGACGGTCGACTACCCGCGAGGCGCGCCGTCCCCCGACCTGCGTTGCACGGCCGCCTTCGTCGGCACCGACACCTTCGGCGCCCCGCTCACGGCCGGCGTCTACCGGCCGATCGTCACGGCGGGCGACGTCATCTACCGCTTGATCCCGAACTGGCCCACCTCCACCTTCAATACCTTCACCACGCGGTGCAGCGGCGCGAAGGTCAGCAGCGACTACACGATCGCGGGGTACAAGGACGGCGCGCTGCGCATCGTCGCGGCCGTCCCGATGGTGACCGCCTCCTCGCCCTCGTCGACCTACGGATCCACTCCCCCCGCGATCACCGCCTCCGTGACCGGCTCCCCCTCGGGGACGGTCTCCTGCGGCGCCTTCGCGGCGTCCGACACCGGATTCACGACGCCGCTGGCGCTCTCCGCGACGACCCCCGTCGGCCGCTACCCCACGCGCTGCTCCGGCCTGACGAACCCCTCGGGACAGCTGATCACCATCGACGGCGCGCTCACGATCTCGCCGGCGCCCCTCTCTGTGACCGCGTCGAGCCCCGGGACGCAGGCGCACGGCACCGCGACCGCCCCGACGGTCACCTGCACGGCCGACGGCTTCGCAGGAACCGACCGGTTCGTCACCGAGCCGACCGGCGCCTACTACACGGCGGACGGCACCGGGAAGGTGACGATCGGAGCGCGCACGCCCGTCGGCGACTACGTCACGCGGTGCGACGGAGGCGACGCGGGGCCGAACTACACCCTCCGGTCGATCCCCGGCACCTTCGCGCTGGCCGACCGCTCGGCCCCCGTCGTGACCGTGCCCGCCGCCGTCACGGCCGAGCCGGCCGACGTCTCCGGCGCCGTCGTCACCTTCGCGTCCTCCGCGCAGGACGCGGTCGACGGAGCCGTGGGCTCGACCTGCACGCCCGCCTCGGGAAGCGTCTTCCCGATCGGGGACACGACGGTCGACTGCACCGCGGACGACGAGGCCGGCAACACCGGCACGTCCTCGTTCCGGATCACGGTCCGGAAGTTCTCGCAGACGGTCGCCTTCACCTCCTCGCGGCCGACCGCGCCGACGGCGCTGGGCACCTTCACTCCGACGGCCACCGGCGGCGGCTCCGGGAGCCCCGTCTCGATCGGAGCGACCGGATCCTGCGCGATCGCCGACGGCGTCGTGACCTTCACCCGGAGCGGCACCTGCACCGTGACCGCGGATCAGGCCGGCGACGACCACTACACCGCGGGGCGCGCCTCCTTCGATCTCGAGGTCGCGAAGGCGTCGCAGACGCTGACGGTCGCGGTGCCGAGGACCGGCGTCCTGGAGTCGACCGGCGTCGCCACGGCGACCTCGAGCTCGGGACTGCCGGTGCTCGTCAGGACCTTCTTCGGCTGCACCGTCGCCCCCGACGCGACGGGTGCGCAGATCCTGACCTACACCGAGCCCTCGACCTGCGGCGTGCAGTTCGACCAGCCGGGCGACGACGTGTACGCGGCCGCCGACGGCCTGGTGCGCTTCGTCCCGATCTCGCGGATCCCCCAGACGGTCGTCGTCACCTCGACTCCGCCCGACCGGGTGTTCACCGACGACCGGTACACGGTCGAGGCGACCGGCGGCGGCTCGGGCAACCCGCTCGTGATCGCGGTGATCGAGAACGGCAACTGCACCATCGCGGACGACGTGGTGACGTTCTTCGGCGACGGCACCTGCACGGTGACGATCGACCAGGCCGCGGACGATCGACACGACGCCGCTCCGCAGGTCCGGCAGGTCATCACGGTCGGGACTCCCGAGGGGAACCTCTCCTTCGGGAGCACCGCGCCCCCGCACGCGATGTCGCTCGAGACGTACCGGCCGACGATCGTGCCCGGCCCGTCGAAGGGCGTGCCCGTGCTCTCCGCGAGCCGAGACTGCTCGATCCTCCCGGACGGAGTGACCGTGCGGAACGACGGGGCCGGGCTCTGCGTGCTGTCCCTCGACCAGCCCGGAGACGGCTACTGGCCCGCGCGGCACGCCGAGCAGGAGTACTCGATCTACTTCCTCCCGCAGACGGTCCGGATCACGAGCGCGCCTCCGGTCGGCGCCGTCCTCGGGGACACGTACCGCCCCGTGATCGAGGGCGGCGCCTCGGGCATCGCTCCGTTCCTCCTCACCACCGCGTCGTGCTCGGCGAAGGACGGCGTGGTCACCTTCACCACGAAGGGCGTCTGCGGCGTCTTCGCCTACCAGAACGGCAACCGGCAGTACGACAGCGCCCGGCCCGCCGTGCAGGAGGTGGAGGTCGGCTACGCGCCCGGCTCCGTGGCGTTCACGACCGCCGTCCCGACCGACGCGGAGGTCGGCGGATCCTTCACTCCCGCCTTCACGCGCGGACCGTCCTCCGGCCCCTCGGTGCTCAGCGTCTCGGGCGCCTGCTCCGACGGCGAGAACGGCGCCGTCCGGTTCGACTCCGCGGGCACCTGCACGCTGACGGCGATCCACTACCGCGACGCCACCTACGGCACCGCGCGGGCGGTCCAGACCTTCGAGGTCACCGCGATCGCGCAGACCGTCGCCTTCACCTCGACCGCGCCGTCGACGGCCGCGTCCGGCGACACGCTCACTCCGACCGCGACGGGCGGCGCCTCCGGGCTCCCCGTGACGATCGGAGCGACCGGCGCCTGCACGCTCGCCGACGGCGTCGTCACCTTCGCCGGCAGCGGCACCTGCACCGTCACGGCGGACCAGGCGGGAGACGGGCGCTACGCGGCGGCGGCGCAGGCCTCGCAGACCGTCGCGGTCACGCAGCTCGCGGGGACCGTCGCGTTCGGCGGCGATGCTCCGGCCGCGGCCCGGGTCGGGGGCTCCTCGACGGCCGCGGTCGTCGCCGGCCCCTCCAGTGCTCCCCCGGTGCTGACGGCCTCCGGCGCCTGCTCCGTCGGGCCCTTCCGACTGGTCTCCTACGACTCCGCCGGCACCTGCACGCTGACGCTGGACCAGGCGGGCGACTCCCGCCACAGCGCAGCGCCGACGGCGGTGCGCAGCTTCGAGATCACCCGGACCGCGCAGACCGTGGCCTTCACCTCGCAGGCGCCGGACTCGGCGCTCGCGGGCGGCACCTACCGTCCGACCGCGACCGGAGGAGCCTCCGGGCGGCCCGTGGTGCTCGGAGCCTCCGGGTCCTGCACGCTCACCAACGGGGTCGTCGCCTTCACCGGATCGGGCACCTGCACGGTGACCGCCGACCAGACGGGCGACACCCGGTACGACGCGGCGGAGCGGGCCTCGCAGGTGATCGCGGTCGGACTGCTCGCGGGCACCGTCTCCTTCGGCGGCAGCGCGCCGACCGGCGCGACGGTCGGCGGGACGACCACCCCGCGGATCGTCGCCGGACCGTCCACGGCGCGTCCGGTGCTGACCGCCTCCGGAGCATGCTCGGCGGCCGCGGGAGTGGTGTCCTACGACTCCGTCGGCACCTGCACGCTGACGCTCGACCAGGCGGGCGACTCGCGGTACGGCGCCGCTCCGCAGTCCGTCCGCACCTTCGCGATCGGCGCCCTCGGCCAGACGCTGGCGTTCGCCTCGCCGGTCCCCGACGCGGCGGTCGCGGGGGGCTCCTACACGCCCGTCGTGACGGCCGGCGCGTCGAGCGCCCCCGTGGTGCTCGGAGCGGCCGGGTCCTGCACGGTCGCGGACGGCGTCGTGACCTTCACCCGCTCCGGCACCTGCACGGTGACCGCGGACCAGGCCGGGGACGAGCGCCACTCGGCGGCTCCGCGGATCACGCAGTCGGTGGAGGTCGGCACGGCGGCGGGAGCGGTGTCGTTCCGCGACGCCGCTCCGACGGACGCCCGGATCGGCGGCTCCTGGACCCCGTCGATCGTCCGCGGCCCGTCGAGCGCCGACCCGGTGCTGGACGCCTCCGACTCCTGCTCGCTGGGAGAGGACGGCACGGTGTCCTACGACTCCGTCGGCACCTGCACGCTGACGCTGGACCAGGCCGGCGACGACGCTCACGCGCCCGCGGAGCAAGTCGTCCGGACGTTCCCGATCGGCAAGGCGCTGCAGACGGTCGCCTTCACCTCCGCGGCTCCGAGCACGGCGACCGCGGGCGGCCGCTACACGCCGACCGCGGCGGGCGGCTCCTCCGGTCTGCCGGTCACGATCGGCGCCACGGGCGCGTGCTCGCTCGCGAGCGGCGTCGTGACCTTCAGCGGATCCGGCACCTGCACCGTCACCGCGGATCAGGCCGGCGACGCCTCGCACGACGCGGCTCCCCGGGCGACCCAGTCGATCGCGGTCACCGCGGTCGTCCCGCAGAAGAAGAAGGCGCAGAAGGTCGCCTTCTCGACCGCGATGCCGTCCTCGCCCGAGAAGGGGATCGCCTACCCGGTCGCGGCCACCGCCTCCTCCGGTCTGCCCGTGAAGCTGTACGCGAGCGGCAGCTGCACGCTGACCGCCACCGGCGCGGGCACGGCGACGGTGCGGCTGACGGGCGCGGCGAGCTGCACCGTCCGGGCCACGCAGGCGGGCGACTCCGCGTGGCTCGCCGCGACCTCGGTGACGCAGTCGCTGCAGGTGAAGTCCTCCACCCGCGCCGACCTGACGCTGACGCTGGCGCCGGCGCCGGGACTGGCGGCGACGGCCCCGCTCTCGGGCACGATCACCGTCCGGAACACCGGCACCCGGGACGCGGCGACGACGACCACCCGAGTCGTCGTCAGCGGAACGGTGGCGAGTGCGCCCGGCGCCGTGCAGACGAAGGGCTCGGCCGCGGGCACGACGGTCCTCACCTGGACCGCGCCGAGCGTCTCGGCCGGGCGGAGCACCACCTACTCGGTGACGCTCGTCGACCGGCCGGCCGCCACGACGATCGACGCCAGGGTGTCGACCGCCGCCGCCGATCCCACGCCGGCGAACAACGCGGTCAGGCGCACCTTCCGGTAGAGGCTGCGGGGAGGGAGGGGTGTCGCGCCGCGTTGCCCGCTCCCTCCCCGACCGCTACGGTCGCGGGGACGCTCCGGGGGACGGGGCTCGCGAGGGGGGCCCGTGGACCGGTTGAGGCGACGCGCGCTGCTGCTGGGGATCGCCTCCTCGGCGGTCGCGCTGACGGGGTGCACGCCCGCCCGGCCCGCTCCCGCGGCGCTCCCGCCGAGCACGGCGCCGGCGGCGGTGCTGCCGTCCGCCGCTCCGACGGCCGTCCCGACCCCTCCCCGCCCCGTGCCGACCATGACCGCCGCGGCGACTCCGGTGCGGCGGAAGGCGCCGCTGCCCTCCGGCACGATCTCGGAGCTGCCCGGCGAGGGGAGCACGCTCGCCTGGACCGTCGACGACGGCGCCGACTCCGACGTGGTCGCCGCCTACGCGCAGTTCGCCCGCGACACCGGCACCCGGCTGACCTTCTTCCTCAACGGGAAGTACGACTCGTGGACCGCGAACGCGCCGCTGCTGGCTCCGCTCGTCGCCTCGGGGCAGGTGCAGCTCGCGAACCACACCTGGTCGCACGCCGACCTGACGAGCCTCTCGAGCGACGGCGTGCAGGAGGAGCTGGGCCGCAACGGCGACTTCATCCGCTCGACCTACGGGGTGGAGGCGGCGCCCTTCTACCGGCCGCCGTTCGGCTACACGGACGAGCGGAGCCGGGCCGCCGCGGCGGCGATCGGCTACACGGCGACGGTGCTCTGGTACGGCTCGCTCTCGGACTCGGGGCGGATCACGCCGGAGCAGGTGGTCGGCTTCGCGGACCAGTGGTTCCTGCCGCAGCACATCGTGATCGGGCACGCCAACTTCGATCCGGTGACGCAGGTCTACGCGCGGCTCGTCGACATCCTCCGCGAGCGCTCGCTCGAGACGGTGACCCTCCGCGACGTGTTCGCGGTCTGAGCGCCTCCCCGGCGGCGCAGGTCAGCGCGCGGGTCAGCGGAGCGCGGCGCGCGCGGCGGCGGAGACGGCCGCGGCGACCGCGTCGAGGGCGGGCGTGTGCAGGGCCCACTGCTGCCAGTAGAGGGGGACGTCGACGGGGTCGCCGCCCAGCTCGACGAGGCCCTCGCCGCCGACCGGGGCCTGCAGCTCGGGCAGCATCCCCCACCCCATGCCCAGGCGCACGGCCCGCTCGAAGTCGGTCGATCCGGGGACGCGGTGCTGCGGCGGTCTGCCGTCGACGCCGGCGGCCCGGAGGAAGTCGTCCTGCAGGCGGTCCTTCTCGTCGAAGACGACCAGCGGAGCGCTCGCGAGGCCGGCCGTGCCGCCGTCCGGGAACCAGCGCTCGGCGAACGCAGGCGAGGCCATGGCGCGGTACCGCATCACTCCGAGGGGCGCGACGGTGCAGCCGAGCACCGCCTCCGACTCTCCGGTGACGGCCGCCAGCACGGTGCCGTCGCGGAGGAACGCGGTGGTGTGCGCCTGGTCCTCGCGATGCAGCTCCACCACGACGTCGGGGACGGAGGCGAGCGCGGGCAGCACCCAGGTGGCCAGGGAGTCGGCGTTGACGGCGAGCGGGAGGACGACGGGGCCCGCCCCCGCCGCGTCCTCGCCGCCGAGCGAGCGGACGGCGTCGTCGGCGAGGAGCTCGATCTGACGGGCGAGGCGGAGGAGCCCGGCACCGGCCTCGGTCGCGACGACGGGGCGCGAGCGCACCAGCAGGACGCGGCCGGCGGCGGTCTCGAGCGCCTTGATCCGCTGGCTGAGGGCGGAGGGGGTGATGTGCAGGGCCCGGGCGGCGGCGTCGAAGGAGCCGTACCGGACGGAGGCGGCGAGCGCGCGCAGGCGGGAGAGGTCGAGGTCGTCTGTCAGCATCAGTGCTGCTTACGGTACTGAAGGAGCATGAGCTGGTCTACAGGAGCGCCCCGCCCTAGCGTCGGAGCGTGTCCCCCCTCCTCGCCGCCCTCTCCGGCCTCGGCTTCGGCCTCTCGCTCATCATCGCGATCGGCGCGCAGAACGCCTTCGTGCTCCGCCAGGGCCTCCGCCGCGAGCACGTGCCCGCCGTCGTCGCGATCTGCGCGCTCTGCGATGCCGCGCTGATCGTGCTCGGGATCGCGGGGATCGGAGCGGTCCTGGAGTCGGCGCCGTGGCTGCTGGTGGTGATCCGCTGGGGCGGCATCGCCTTCCTCCTCGCCTACGCGGTGATGGCGGCGAGGCGCGCACTGCGGCCGGGGACCCTCGACGGCGATCCGGCCGGCGCCTCGACGTCGCTCCGCACGGCGATCGGCACGTGCCTGGCGCTCACGCTGCTGAACCCGCACGTCTACCTCGACACGGTCGTGCTGCTCGGGTCGGTGGCGAACACGCACGGCGACGAGCGCTGGTGGTTCGGGGCGGGGGCGGCGGCCGGGAGCGTGCTGTGGTTCACCGCTCTCGGCTTCGGGGCGCGGGCGCTGCGGCCGCTGTTCCGGAGCCGCGGGGCCTGGCGGATCCTCGACGCGGCCGTGGCGGTCGTGATGGTGGTGCTGGCGGTGTCGCTCGCGCTGCACTGAGGGCCTGGTGGTGCACTGCTTGTTCTACTAACATTGTGAACATGTTGTTCCGGGTCGACCACTCCGCGGCGGGCTCGCTCGCCGACCAGCTGGAGTCGCAGGTGCGCTCGGCCGTCGCCCGGGGCGAGCTCTCGGCGGGCGACCGCCTGCCGCCCGCCCGCGAGCTCGCCGACTCGCTCGGCATCAACATGCACACCGTGCTGCGCGCGTACGCCGCCCTGCGCGACGACGGGATCCTCCAGATGCGCCGGGGCCGCGGCGCGTGGATCACGGAGTCGGCCGGGCCCGGGCTCGTGCGCGTGACCGCCCTGGTCGACGAGCTGCTCGCGGAGGCCCGCCGCAGCGGCATCACCCCGGCGGAGCTCGTCCGCCTGATCGAGAGGACCGGATCATGACCGCCACCGCCGACCGCCGCCGCGAGCTCCTCGCCGCCGCGTCCCTCCTGCTCCCCGCCGCCGGAGTGCTCGTCTCGCGCCTCGTCCTGGACGACGCGCTGCCCGCGGAGCTCGCCTCGCACTGGTCGGGCACCGGGGCGGCCGATGCGACCGCGTCGACGGGCGCTCTGCTCGCGATCGCCCTCGTGCTCTCCGGGCTCCCGGCCGTCGCGGGCGTCGTGGCGGCGGTCGTCGGGCGCGCCCCGCGGCTCCTGCTGGCGACCCTCGGCCTCGTGGCCGGGCTGGGCGCCTCCGCCTGGGCGACCTCGGTCGGCACGACGCTCGCGGCCGGGCGCGCCGAGGGGGCGGAGCTCGGCGGGTGGCTGCTCGCGCTGCTCGGAGGGATGCTCTTCGCCGTCGTGCCCGCGCTGATCGCTCCGGGCACCCGGCGCGCCTCCCGCCCGGCCGCCGGCCGCCTGCCGCTGGCGGCGGAGGAGACCGGCGCCTGGTCGCAGACGCTGACGGGCCCGGTGTTCGCCGTCGCCGCGATCGCCACGGCGGCGGGCGCGGCCCTCTCCCTCGCGACGCTCGCCGCGGCGGGCGCCACCGGTCCGGCGATCGCGATGGCCGTCGTCCTCGGCGTCGTCGCGCTGGTGCTCCTCTCCTTCTCCCGCCTGAGGGTGACCGCCGACCGCCGCGGCCTCCGCGTCGTCACGACCGCCCTCGGCATCCCGCTGCGCCGCATCCCGCTCGACACCATCGCCTCGGCCGGCACGGCCCAGCTGCGGCCGTCGGAGTGGGGCGGCTGGGGGTACCGGGTGATGCCGGGCCGCTCGGCGGTCATCCTGCACGCCGGGCCGGGGCTGGTGGTGACGACGGACCGCTCGCGCGAGTTCGCGATCAGCCTCGACGACCCCGAGACCCCCGCGGCGCTGCTCGAGACCCTGCGCTCGCGGGCCTGAGGCGCCGACCCGTCAGTCGACCACGATCCGGACGAGCGTCGTGACGGCATCCACCGCGTTCACGTAGGAGTAGTGCCGCGAGGTCGGGAAGGCGAGGTGCCGTCCGGGCTCCAGCCGCACGGGCTCCTCGCCCTCCCGCTCCAGGAGGAGCGCGCCGGCGGTGACGAGCAGGATCTCGTGCCACCCCTCGGGGTCGGGCTGCGCGTCGTAGCGGTCCCCCGGACCGAGCGTCCAGGTCCAGAGCTGGGCCTCCCGGCGCGCGGGGACGGAGGAGAGCAGGACGGCGACGCTCGCCTCGCCCGCTCCCCGCCAGGCGACCTGGTCGATCGCCGCGGGCGCGGATCCCGGGGCCGAGACGAGTGCAGTGAACGTGGTGCCGAGGGCGGTCGCGAGGCGGTCGACTCCGGTCAGCGAGATGTTGGCCTCGCCGGCCTCGGCCGCGACGATCGTCCGCCGGCTGATACCCGAGCGCGCCGCCAGCGCGGACTGGCTCAGCCCGGCTCCGCGCCGCGCGAGGCGGAGGTTGCCGCCCAGGTGGGCGAGGACGGGAGCCGACATGCGCACTATTCTGCACCGACAGGCCCCTGTTGCTCCTAGGATGTGCAGAATGATGCACATCTCGCCGCTCCGGGGCCTCCGCTTCACCCGTCCGGAGTGGGCGCTCATCGGCATCACCGCGATCTGGGGCGGGACCTTCCTCGCCGTGCACATCGCGATGGAGCACAGTGGTCCGCTGTTCTTCGTCGGGATGCGGTTCGCGATCGCGGGACTGATCAGCGCGGTCGTGTTCCACCGGTCGCTCCGGGGGATGCGGCGGATCGATCTCGCGGCCGGCGTCGTGATCGGGGTGATGATCTTCGCGGGCTACGGCCTGCAGAGCTACGGGCTGCAGACGATCACGAGCAGCACCTCCGCGTTCCTCACCGCGCTGTACGTGCCGCTGGTGCCGCTGCTCCAGTGGGTCGTGTTCCGTCGCCGTCCGGGCGTGCTGACGCTGGTGGGCGTCGCGCTGGCGTTCGTCGGACTGCTCCTGATCGCGGGCCCGCAGCCGGGCGTCGCGCTCGGAGCGGGCGAGGTGGCGACGATCGTGAGCACGCTGCCGATCGCGGCGGAGATCATCCTGATCGGCCTCGTCGCCGGACGCGTGGACCTCGGCCGGGTGACCGTGGTGCAGCTGCTGGTCGCCGGCGCGCTCGGGTTCGCCTCGATGCCCGTCGCAGGCGAGGCGGTCCCGGCGTTCTCGTGGGCCTGGCTGATCCCCGCGCTCGCGCTCGGGGCGAGCAGCTGCCTGATCCAGCTGACGATGAACTGGGCTCAGCGCTCGGTCTCGCCGTCGCGCGCCACGATCATCTACTCCGCCGAGCCCGTCTGGGCCGGTCTGATCGGCCGCCTCGCCGGCGACCGGCTCCCCGCGCTCGCCCTGCTCGGGGCGGGGTTCATCGTCGCGGGCACGCTCGTCAGCGAGCTGAAGCCGCGCCGCGAGCCTGCGCCGCCGGCTCTCAGGTGACGGCGGGGAGGGCGGCGGAGGCGACGAGCGCGCCGCCGGCGTCGGTGATCTCGACGGCGGCGACGGACTCGCGCAGGACGGCCGCGTTCATCTCGCAGTCGAGCTCCGCGGAGCTGCCGAGGAAGGAGCCGGACGGGAGCCGCTCACCGGAGCCGGTGACCAGCACGAGGTCGTAGCTCTCGCCGAGCGCGAAGCCGGTCCCGCGGAGGATCGTCTCGGTGCCCCAGGTGTGCGCCACGAGCGAGCCGTCAAGCGTCACGCCCTCCGTCCGCTCATCGAAGGCGATCGCCTCGACGGCGCCGAGCGTCCCGGGCGGTCCCGCGACGGGGCGCTCCTCGGCGGACCGCAGGGCCGCTCCGGCGACGCCGCCCACGACGAGGAGCGCGGCCGCCGCGGCGACGGCCAGGACGGCACGAAGACGCGAGGCACGGCGGCGCGGGGCCCGGCGGCGCGAGGCACGCAGACTCTCCCCGCGCTCGGGCCGCTCCCCGGCGAGCGCCGCGACGCGCGACCGCAGCTCCGGCGACGGCTCCGCCTCCTCCCAGCGGCCCAGTGCGCCGACCCGGTCGACCACCGCACCGAACGACGCGAGCTCGCGGTCGATCGAGGGGTCGGCGGCGCGCAGGCTCTCGAACTCCCGCGCCTCCTCGGCGGAGAGGTCGCCGGCGAGGGCCGCGGCGAGGAGCTCCTCGCGGCGGCCGCCGGGCTCGTCTCCGTCGGGCTGGTCTCGGTCGATCACGATCTCTCCTCGTCGGTGGGTCCGGCGCTCGCGAGGTGACCGCGGAGCGCTCGGAGAGCGTAGAAGGCGCGGCTGCGCAGGGTGGCGACCGGCACGCTCGTGGCGGCCGACAGCTCGGCGTAGGTCTCGCCGTTCAGGTGGACGGCGACGACGACCTGCCGGTGCTCGGCGGAGAGCCGCGCGAGCGCCTCGGCGATCGCGAGCGGCTCGAGGGGGTCGCGGTCCTCCGCGGGCACCTCCTCCAGAATCTCGGCCTCGACCAGGCGCGGCAGGCGCCGGCGCGAGCGGTGCACGTCGATGACGACGTTGCGGGCGATGGCGAAGAGCCAGGTGCGGGTGCTGGCGCGCTCGGCGGAGTAGCTCGCCCGCGAGCGCCAGGCGCGCAGGAACGTCTCCTGCACGCAGTCCTCAGCGAGGCCGCGGTCGCGCAGGGCGTTGAGCGCGAAGCCGAGCAGGGCGGACCCGTGCTCGTCGAAGGCGGCGGCCGGGTCGAACTCCGCCGTCCGGGGCTCGAGGCGCACCACGGGAGCCGGGACCTCCGAGTGCTCGCGCGGCATCGCGGGCCCTTCGTCTCGTCGTGCCGTCGCCGTGCGCGCCACACCGCCTCCTCGTCGGGACCGGTGGTCCGTCGGAAGGGGGTACGGCCGCGGCGGCGGCGGCGTTCATCGGAGGCGAGGACCGTCTCCGTGAAGATCCTCTCAGATGGAGTGAACGCAGCGCCGCTTCCGGCCGTACTCCCTGCATCGGGCCCGCTCGGCGCTCGCGATCGAAAGGCTCCACCATGACGAAGACGTCCCCCGCGCGGAACCGCGCCGGCCGCCGCCTGCTCTCCCTCGGCGGCATCACCGCCGTCGCCGCCGCCTCCTTCTTCGCCGCCGCGCCGGCCCAGGCCGAGACCGAGGTCGCCGAGCCGTCCTCGTTCACCAGCGCCTTCACGGTGATGGCGACGCCCGACCAGGTCGTGAACGCCGATTCCGCCGCGACCCCCGGCCAGCCCGGCGCCACGGGCGAGATGACCTTCCGGGTCAACAGCGACCTCGACGTCATCTGCTACGACATCACCCTCACCGGTGTGACCGGCGACTACCAGAGCCCCGCGAAGACCGCGACGCACATCCACCAGGCGGCGCTGGGCAAGGCGGGCCCGCCGCGCATCGCGTTCCCGAACCCGGCCCCGGTCGGAGACGGCCCCCGCACCAGCAGCGGCTGCCTGCAGGGCCCCTTCACCACGGGCATCCAGGCGAACGGGGCCGACACCGGCGCCGGATTCACGCTCAAGGCCCTCGAGGCCGATCCCGCCGCCTTCGCGGCCGACTCCCACACGGCCTCGTATGCGGCTGGCGTCGTCCGCGGCCAGCTCTCGCAGGTGCCGGTCGGCGGCCTCCAGACCGGTGGCGGCGCGACCGCCGCCGGGAGCGACGCCACGGGCCCGTCCGGTCTCGCCGCGATGGCCGGCCTCGGAGCCGTCGCCGCCCTCGGCGCGGCCGGAGTGGTCGTCGCCCGCCGGCGCACCGCCTCCTGATCGTGGGCACCCGGTCGAGGAGCGGAGCGGCGGCACTGTGCGCCGTGCTGCTCCTCGCGGGGTGCGCCGCCGCGGACGGGAGCGGAGGAGCGGAGACGCCCGCGAGCGCGCCCGCGCCTCCGGCCCTCGCTTCTGCTCCCCCGCTCACTCCTCCCCCGGTCCCCGCGCCCGACCCCGCCGCTGCCGCGCCTGCGCGCACCGTCGGCGTCGAGCCCGCCCGGCTGAGCGTGCCCGCGATGGGCCTGGACGAGCCGCTGATCGCGCTGGGCATCCAGTCGGACGGGGCGATGGAGGTGCCGGTGGACTACGACGACGTCGGCTGGTTCTCGGGAGGCGGGCGCCCGGGTGGCAGCGGCCGCACCGTGATCGCGGCGCACGTCGACTCGCGGTCCGGTCCCGCGGTCTTCTTCCGCCTCGGCGAGCTCGCCCCGGGCGACGAGATCGCGGTGAGCGGAGTGGACGGCTCCGACCACCGCTACCGGGTGACGGCGGTCGAGTCCCACGCGAAGGCCGCGTTCCCCACCGCCCGCGTCTTCGGCGCGACCCTCGAGGAGGAGCTGATCCTCGTGACCTGCGGAGGCGAGTACGACGCGGCGATCGGCCGTTATCGGGACAACCTGGTGGTGTTCGCCTCCCCGCTCTGAGGCCCGGCACGGAGGCGGGCACAGAGGGGGGGCACAGAGGGGCGGCACGACCGCCCGGCATCGTGGCGCGGAACGGTGGCGCAGAGCACAGCACGAGAGCCCCGTCGGCGCAAGGGTCCGGGCAGGGCGAAGAGGGTGGGGCGGGGGCTGGTGGACACGGGCGTCCTGTCGGATCGGCCGCGCCACGGCAGTGGGGAGCGGGAG
>NZ_PSVY01000040.1:0-19749 GCF_002932635.1 Rathayibacter sp. AY1D1 | reverse complement strand
GAGCGATCGGACCGGAAGCGACGGCGTCCGGAGCGTCTGCGTCCGGAGCAACCGGAGCAGCGGACTGCTCCGCTCCGCTCCCCGACGCCGTGCGCGCCGGGTACGCGTTCACCGGCCCGGCCCTCGAGCTCGGTGCCCTCGTCAACGGCGACGCGCGGATCGACGTGCCCGTCCGCATCCCGCTCGGCATGCTCAACCGGCACGGCCTCGTCGTCGGCGCGACCGGCACCGGCAAGACGAAGACGCTGCAGGTCCTCGCCGAGCAGCTCTCGGCCCACGGCGTCCCCGTCTTCGCTGCGGACATCAAGGGCGACCTCTCCGGCCTCGCCACTCCGGGCACCGCGACCGACGCGCTGCTCGCCCGCACCCGCGGCATCGGCCAGGACTGGCGGGCGGAGGCGGCCCCCGCCGAGTACTTCGCGCTCGGCGGCATCGGCACCGGCGTCCCCGTCCGCGCCACCGTGACGGGATTCGGCGCGCTGCTGCTCGCGAAGGTGCTCGGCCTCAACCACACGCAGGAGTCGAGCCTCGGTCTCGTCTTCCACTACGCCGAGAGCGCCGGTCTCCCGCTCGTCGACCTGTCCGACCTCCGCGCCGTGCTCACCTACCTCGTCGGCGACGAGGGCAAGGCGGAGCTCGCCGAGCTCGGCGGGCTGTCCAAGGCGACCGCCGGCGTGATCCTCCGCGAGCTGATCGCGTTCGCCGACCAGGGCGCCGACGTGTTCTTCGGCGAGCCCGAGATCGACACGGCCGAGTTCCTCCGCCTCGCCGCCGACGGGCGCGGCGTCGTCAGCCTCCTCGAGGTCCCCGGAGTCGCCGACCGACCGGCTCTGTTCTCCACCTTCCTGATGTGGCTGCTCGCCGACCTCTTCAACGACCTGCCGGAGGTCGGCGACCTCGACAAGCCGAAGCTGGTGTTCTTCTTCGACGAGGCGCACCTGCTCTTCCGCGACGCGTCGAAGGACTTCCTCGCCGCGATCACCCAGACCGTGCGCCTCATCCGCTCCAAGGGCGTCGGCATCGTCTTCGTCACGCAGACCCCGAAGGACGTGCCCGGCGACGTCCTCGCCCAGCTCGGCTCCCGCGTGCAGCACCAGCTCCGCGCGCACACGCCGGACGACGCCAAGGCCCTCCGCGCCACCGTCTCGACCTACCCCGAGAGCGACTACGACCTCGGTGAGGTCCTCCAGGCGCTCCCCATCGGCGAGGCGATCGTGACGGTCATGAACGAGCGCGGCGCCCCGACCCCGGTCGCCTGGACGCGTCTCCGCGCCCCGCTCGGCTCGATGAAGCCCACCCCCGAGGCCGACCGCGAGGCGAGCGTCCAGAGGTCCCCGCTCCTCGCGCGCTACGGCACGCCCCTCGACCGCGACTCCGCCCGCGAGATCCTCACCCGCCGGCTCGACGCCGCCGCCGACGCCGAGGAGGCCCGCGCCGCCGCCGAGCAGCAGGCCGCCGACGACGCCCGCCGCGCCAAGGAGGATGCGCGTCGCGCCAAGGAGGAGACCGCGGACGCCGCCCGCCGCGCGAAGGAGCGGGCCGCCGCCGAGCGCGCCGCCGACCAGGCCGCCGAGCGCTCCCGACGGCGCACGGCACCGACCTCCCGCGGGACCCGCAGCGCCCGCCGCGACAAGACGGTCGTCGAGGAGGTGCTGGGCTCGAGCGCCGGCAGGACGCTGCTGCGCGAGGTGGTCCGCGGGATCTTCGGGACCGCCCGACGGCGTTGACGCGACCCGGGCCGCTCGGGGAGACGAGGCGCTAACGGGAGCGTGTTAGCGTCGGTAGCATGAGTGAGAGCGGGACGACGCGGGAGCGGATCCTCCGAGCGACGGTCGAGCTGCTGGCGGACGGCGGGCGGGACGCGGTGTCGACGCGGGCGATCAGCGCGGCGGCGGGGGTGCAGGCCCCTACGATCTACCGGACGTTCGGCGACCTGCGCGGGCTGCTCGACTCGGCCGCGGCAGCCGGATTCGCCACGGCCCTCGCCGACTTCGAGCGGAGCGAGGCGCCGGCCGACCCGGTCGACGCGCTCCGTGCCGCCTGGGATCACCACGTCGCCTTCGGACTCGCCGAACCGCACCTCTACGCGCTGATGTTCACCGCGCGGCCGGGGGAGGAGTCGGAGGCGGCGCGCCTGTCCCGCGGCGTCCTCCTCGACGCGGTCCGGGCCGTCGCCGAAGCCGGCCGCCTCACCGTCGACGTCGAGCGGGCCTCCCGCCTGCTCCAGTCGGCCGCGCTCGGCTGCACCCTCACGCTGACCGCCCTCGCCGACCCCGACGACGAGCTCTCGTCCCGCTCGCGCGAGTCCGTCCTCGCGGCGATCACCACGGCGGAGGCGGGCCCCACCGATCCCGCCGCCCGTGCGGTCGTCGCGCACGCCGTCGCCCTGCGGACGGCGCTGCCGCAGATCGAGCCCCTCAGCGCGGGGGAGCGGCTCCTGCTCGACGAATGGCTCGAGCGCATCGCCGACTGACGGCCGGCGTCGCCGGAGGGTCCGTATCGCCGCCCTGTCGTCCGCGTCGTCGTAATACGGATGGCGACGGGCACGATTCGGGACCGGCACCTACGGTCGGACCATGTCGCGATCCATAGCCGAACTCTTCTTCCGCCCCGTCTGCGCCGCCTGCTCGGCCCCGCTCGTCGCCCGTCGTGGCGCTTTCTGCTCCGACTCCTGCGCGCGGACGAACCACCTCTACGGCTGATCCAGCACGCCCGGCGCGCGCCGAACGATCGGCGGCGCCTGCTCGGCGCGACGTCGTCGGCTGCAGCCGGGTGTGCCCCGGCAGGGCGAACCCGGCGCTGCGTGAGTGGGCCGCTCCGATCGACGCCTCCACCGGTCGACCGGGCTCCGACGATCGCCCGCACCGGTTAAACAAAACGGTGCCCGTGCTGGCGAGAGCAACGGACACCGTTCGCGGAGGATGGGGGATTCGAACTCTCCCAGTTGAGCTGTCGAGTTGGGTCTGATCGCTGCGATTGCGGGCTGCTAGTGCGCCGGTGAAGTGGCACAGTGAGCGGTCCGAAACGGTTGCTGTCGGTTCGACACGGGTCGGAATGTGCCCGCTGGTGTGCCACCTGTCGGACCTGATGCCGTCACTTCCGGCAGATAATGCAGCGTCGGAACCGAGTCGCCCGTAAGGTCCCGACATGGCCGATGCCCTGCACCCTGATCCCGGAACCGCCGTCGTGATCGACGCCGTCCATCGCAGCGGCCGATCGCACGCATGGGTAGCTCGCCGCATCGGCATCTCTGAGGGGACGATGCACCGCAAGATGACGTGCAAGTCGCCGATCGCGGTGGTCGAGGCGATGCGGATGATGCGGGCCCTTGGGACGACGTTTGTGGCTGAGCTGCGCCGCGCGAGGGTCTAGGTCAGCGCCTCGAGCCTCGCGAGCTTCGTTGCCCGCTCTGTCCGGGCACCTCGTGGCTGTAGAGGTACCGACCGGTATCCGGGTTGGTCATCACCTTCCCGTCGCGCCAGGCGAGCAGCCAGGGTGCCTCGTCGCCGACATTGCGGAACGCCTGCTCGTAGACCGACACTTCGCGGGGTCGGGCGGGGTGGTTCGGGTCGTAGCGGGTTCCCATATCGGCCAGCGTCCTGTCCACCACCGACACTCGCGCCGTTCAAGAACCCTCAGCGTCGCTACTCTGAGCCGGTGACCGACTCTTCAACGCCCTCCCCCGACGCCCGGCCTCGAGCACGTCAGCGCCTCAGCAAGTCATCTTTGCTGATCGGTGCCGCTGGTGGCTTCGTCCTCGGCGGACTGGTGGTCGGGGGGATAGCTGCAGCTGTCGGTGGGGCTTCAGGCGGCCAGCACGCGGCGGACGCAGCTCCCGCATCACCGTCAGCGAGTACGGATGCTGAGCGGGTACTCGCTGTAGCGATGCGCGCCTGCGTCTTCAACACGGACGGCGCGGAGCTTTCCGATGGCGACCGAACCTTGACGTTCGACAGCCAGGGAAAGAAGGAGAGCAGCGGGCTCGCGTACTCAGAGCTCGAGTGCCTGCTGAGTGCTACCAAGGCACCGACGGCGGTCACCTCCCATTTGGAGCAGACGACGTCGCTCGACGGGCGCCAGTCTGAGGACTGGAACAACATTGAGCTGTCGTGGTCTTATCACCCGGATCGCGGCGCCGATGGGGTCTTTGAGCTGACCGATTGAGCTCTCGTCACCAGTCTCTCGTCCGCCACTCAAGGGACGCAGGGAGCGGTAGTCCGTCGAGAGCGGCATCCAGTGGTGCGACATTCGGTGATCGTAACGGCCGCTACCGACGGCGGCCTGGTCCTCACTGCACCACCAGCGGCCGTGACTGACAGCAACTTGCAGCCGCGCTCCGCGCGTCGTGGGGCGAAGCGGCGCTTGGCCCTTCAACCCTTTCAGGACTTGCACAGTTATGGATGTGAGGTATATTCGGAATAATCGCTTGGAGACGAGGGTTTCACTCCCTGAGGCGCCGCCGGTGCCAGAAGGAGGACCCGAATGGTCCAGATGTCCGAAGTCGCCCGAATCTACGCCGCTTGGATCGAGCGAGGCATGCCACCGTGCGATCACCCGCGAGTGGACCGCGAATACCACCTGGGTTCGAGAACTGGCGACCTCGTCTGTCTGCTGTGTGGACGAGAAGTTTTCGATCGTTGAGCCCGGTCAATCGGCTGCGCGACGAACTGGCGATCCGTCAGGGCGCATCGTCGTGCAGTCGACGTGCTAGTTGCTCGACCTTCGGTACAACCGCACGAGGCCTCGCCCTCGACAGTCGGCGGAGGAGAGCCCGTTACCGTCGCCCACCGCGCCCGCCCACGTCGCCGCCGTGGAGGTTCGCCGCCTCCCTCATTTACGTGAAGCGGCCTGTCTCTGGGCGAGACATTTCCTCGCCGCCGGCCACGTCAGCAGTCCTCGTAGACGGACTCTTGGCGTGGGGGTGGGGTGGTTCGAGTCAGAATGAATTCCCATGAGCAGACGCTCACCCGAACCACCGACGGAGCGCGGGCAGCTGCATGGCCGCCTCGAGTGCACCCCATGAAGAGGCACCATGAGAGAAGACGTCGACCGGTGTATACACGCAGTCGACGACCTTCGCGCTTCGCCTACCAGTCCCGGACGAGGCACGCGGCGGTGATGAAGTCGTTCGCATCCATGCCAACGGGCGCTTCCGTGCCGTGAAGCTCTTTGAAGCCAGCGGGCTGATATAAAGCCTCAAAAACCGGCCGCCGAGCATCTACAACTGCGAACCGGCCACCAACATGAAACTTTGCTTGAGCAATCGCGTTTTTGGCTTCATCAAGAATTACTGACCCCGGCAGCTGGTTGCCGTTATATTCATCGCTTCGAGCTAATTCGGCTATGCTATATGCTCCTGTGACGTCCATAGAGAAGTCGCCAGAGAATTTCTTCTGTTTACTGCTGCCAGCCCTCGTAAGGTCGAGTGCGGTCATGCCGACTGTAAAGAAAGCGGGAACATCAATACCCGCACCGTCATCCGCGCAGATGAAAACATAAGTTCGGCTATGCCCATGACGCTCGTACCGCTGAACATTGGTCCGAGCAAAAGCCTGCAGGTGAGGTGACCGCTCGCATGCAAAAACCTCGAGCCGTGCATAAACTGCGTCGCGCAGGTCCCTATAAGCAGGATTCTCTAGTTCCGCTAAAGCAATGACGTCATATGCGATTTGGTCGGAGCCCGGTGAACTCACGCCTTTCGGCTCGATCGCCTACTAACGCGGCGCTGCAGCGAGGCGAGCGTCTGATCGATGTCCTCGCGGCTAGACGGCCGTCGCGAAACAAAGCCGGGCGCGGACAGCGGGGCGCTACTCGGAGAGCGATCGAGCTCGATGAGCTGGTCGATTCCCGACTCTGAAAGTATGTAAACGCCACCAAGAGCTGTCGATGCCATAGCGAACTCCCGTTCTTCTCGCGCTCAGACCGGAGGCTTCCAAGTCCGATGAATGAGCATCTCACGGCCCGCGAAGCGGCTACGGCCGATGCCCGCAGAAACCCATACGTGGTAGCGGATGGCTGTACGTAAGGTGTGCACGTACCGGGATTTGCCCCGTGAGTGGGGGTCAAGGTGTGCCTTCAGAACCGGTTTCGACACGTCGAAACCGTATCACACGGAGCTAAACGGAGGTTTTTTCACGGAAGATGCTCCCGCCGAGATCGGGGCAGAGCTCCGTCTGACGCGCTCGAAGTGTCGTTTTGCCGAACGAAGCGGCGGGTGACGGTTATTCCGCCGCGTCCGCCGAGGATCGTCGACTACTCGCGCGGGACGCGAAGCACACGGCCTTTCCGCCAAGCGCTTGAGGGCCGGCATGCCGCTGTGTGATGTGAGGGCCTCGCCGCCACCAAGTCACGATCTCATCGCGGGACACATGGAAGGTGCCCGGTGGTGCGATACGTGAAAATCATCGCTGGTCGGCCAACAAAGTTATTCGCTAAGACCGCATCGACCGTATGTCGGCCGGTGGATCGGGGGACAGGTTGCGGAACGCCTCGTCGTCACGAGAAATGGTGCGATTGACGGCACTGGGGTCGTCTGGGATGGCTGAGCCGAGTGCCGTTCGCGTGTTGTCAGGTTTGCGCTGGTCGGCGATCCACGCATAGTCGTCCGCGCTGAGGAAGAACTGCGGCGAATCCGTTGCCGTCCAGGTGGCGGCCGTAGGCCCGACACCGCGGGCGTACGCAATCGCGACGACGGCGTCAGCACTGAGTGGCTTCCGGTCAAGGTTCGTCGCTAGGTCGACGCGGACAGGCTCGGGGGAGCTCAGGCCATCATCCAGCGATGTCACTCACGATGTTGGTCATGGCGCTCACCCTACGCGCCGTGCTTGGCTGACTATACGCGCGCGCAGCTCTTCGCAAAGCGCCAACTACGAGAGGAAACTCGAATGACGGTCGACTACATCAGCAAGGCCAGCGACATCTGCAACCGGATCTACCGAGCGCACGACGGCGCGATCCGTGTCGACCGAGGAAACCCTGTGTGGTTCGACCAGGCGAGCAGCAAGATCGCTCTGATCGCAGGAGGCAACGATGTGCTGTATGTCGATCACAGCATCGGTCGGACCGGTGAGGGAGTAGGCACAATCGTCGCGTTCACGCAAGACGTGCTGATCGTGATCGAGATCGACGAGTCCGTGTCAAAGCTGGAGGCGCCGACGCGGATAATTTCTCGCCGCGACTTGCGAGCGCTCGAGATCGATACCGTCACGAACGCGATAGGCCACTCCGGCAAGCAGTATCCCAACCGTATCGGAGCGACCCTGACTTATAGCGCCGACAAATTCGCGCTTCCGTACGTGCACGCAGACCTGCAGTTGTGCGCGGAGTTCGCTGCGCTCCTACCTTCGCTCGCCGCCGACGTGGGTCAGCCGACCTTGTAGAAGTCTTCACGGAGGTCTGGGCGAGATTGGACGGGTCGTAGGAGCAGATCGGAAGGTTGAGCACATAGCGGGCTCGACAGTCTTGCCCCCATAGGTGTTGAACGTGGAGTAGTTCGGCGGTTTGGGGGGCGAGGCTTCGGGTTGGAGCCGTAGCGGGTTCCCACGGTCGCGAGCGTCGCCGGGAGTACCGACATTCACGACGTCACACGTTCGTCGTCTCGCCACGCCTCGATCGAGTATCGAAGGGGCGTCGGGCCGTCTTGCTGTATGCGAGTGATCGCAGCATCTGCGTCGTCGGGGCTGGTGAAGATCCCGAGGACGGTCGGCGCTTCGTCCCAAGGGCAGAGTGTCGTCACGAGGTAGTGCTTGGCGCTGGTCATTGCTCCATCGTCTAGCGCCGGTTGGGTGTGGTGCCTCGTCGGCGTGAACTGTGGCGCTGGTGGCGCGCTGGAAGCCGGCAACGACAGAAAGCCCCCGCGGTCCGCAACGGATTGCTGCGAGCCGCGGGGGCTTCGGTCTGGCTTCAGCTGTCGAACATCGTCAGTGCTCGTGTCTGCTTCCGCAGGATCGTTGTTGCGGGCCTCGTCGGGTCATAGGCCTATATCGGTCCATTCATCTGTACGACCGGCGCGATGGTCTTGCCGCCGTAGGTGTTGGACGTGGAGTAGTGCGCCGGTACCGGGGCGAGGCTGCGGCGGTCGGGCCGGATCGGGTGCTACGTGCGGCGGCGGTGACGATCATGGTCATCTCCACTTCCCTCGCTGGCCGTCCTGGTCCCGGCGGTCTAGCGCGCCGGAGACGCGGCCGTCGGCGATGCTGGCAACCCGCGCCTCGAGGTATTCACCCGTCCAGGGGTTCTGCACGTAGACGATTGGCGTCGCCCTCGTCATGACGGTTGCGGCAGGCGCTGCGACCGCCATCGTGTTGGCAGCGGACTGGTACGGCCCTACAGCCCACGTGGAGTCCGGCACGCTCACCGCACCGCCGGTAGCGAAGCCCTTGAGCGTGCCCGCGTCGAGCGACTGCCGGAAGCGGTAGACCGCCTCCTGCCCGCCCATGCGTCGAACGTCTTCCGCGTCGAGAACGTGCTCGCCGTTCGAGAGACGGAACAGCCCGGCGAGGTCATCGCGCGGGCCGCCCGGTCCGTAGATCGCGCCGCCGTTCGCGCGGCCGTCGCCAAGCCCAAAGCCGATGTTGGGGTTTGTGGCGTTGACCTTGATCGTCGCCGATCGAGAGTTCACGTACCGGAGATAGGCGTCCGTCTCGGCATAAGCGGAAGAAGCGTCCGCCGTGATCACCACCGATCCATCCGGCAGGGTCACGATGCGGTCCGCGAGGGACTGCACCTTGCCCTGCTGCTCCGGAGCGTTCGACGAGAACGCAGTCGTCGCAGACGGCGGCGTCTTCAGCACCGTGTCGATCAGCGATTGCGCCTGCTCCTCGGTGAGACCCATCTGGGTCAACTGCCCGACCAGAGCATCCGTCGCCGAGTTGTACCGACCGGTCAACGCTTCCTGCGCTTCACCCGACGCGGCTGCCGCATCGACCTGCTCACTGAGCGCAGCAATCGCCGCCCGCACCTGACCCTCAAGGGTCGCCCCGGACTCCGACGCGGACAGGTTCGCGATATCCACGCCCTCAAGCGAGATCTTCGAACCGTCCGCCGCATAACCGACCGCGTCGATCGCCCCGGCAAGCGCCAGAGTGCGGTCGTTCAGGTAACCGAGGTCGATCTGCGGGTCGAAGAACTCGTTGAACTTGCCGCGACCGTTCTCGAGGTTGTCGCTCAGCCCGCGGATGTTCCCCGCAGCAGCCTCCGCCTTCTCGTCGAAGACGTCCATGTCGGACGCGAGGTCCTCGATCTCGGTCGTGTCCTGCCCGAGCAGGTGCATCAGGTTCGCGATCAGCAGCACCGCATCACGGCCGGGGCCAGCGACGAACTCGCCGAACGCCTCCGTACCACCCGCAGCGGACTCGATGATCGACTGGCCGAAGTCGATCGCGCCATTCACCATGTCCGACAGGAACTGCAGCACAGGCCCACGGTTCTCCGTCACGAACGTCGCGAGCTCACCCAGACCCTCACCGAACGCTGCAGCCAGAGCACCCTTCACACCGTTCGAGGCGACCTCGATACTGCGCAGGGCTCCCTCAATCTTCGACGCGTCGTTGCTCGCGAGAGTGTCAAACATGCGCTGGGCCGACCCGGTCACGCCGTCGAGCTGCGCGACCGCGGTCGAGAGGTCAAGCGCGAACAGCGCATCACCCAGGTCCTCGGCCTTCGGGCCGAAGAGCGCGACCGCGGCAAGGTTCCGCTGCAGCGGGTCTTCCATGTCGCGGAGCCCGGTGAGGATCTGCTGCAGGCCCTCCTTGGCGCCCTCTCCGCCGGCTGCGATCTTGGCGGTCATCTCTTCAGCGTTCAGGCCGATGAGCTTGTAGCCCTCGGCGCTGGCGGTAGACCCGTCCGTGGCACGGATCTGGACTTCCTTGAGCGCGTCGGCGACGACGTCGCTGTTGCGGGCGCCATCCTTCAGGCCCTGGTTGATGAGGCCGAGTGCCTCCTCGCCCGAGAGACCGAGCTTCGCGAGCACGACCGGGTACTCGATGAACGTGTCGAGCATGTCCTCGCTGGCGTTGATGCCGTTGCGGGCGCCGGCCGCGAGGATGTCGAACGCCTCCTGCGAGGACTTCGCGAGACCGGAACGGAGGAGCTGGGTCGTCGCCACCGCGACCGGCTGCACATCCTCGCTCAGTACGTCGGCGATGCCACTGAGGCCCTCAACGACTTTCTGGGTGTCGCGGTTCGTGGCCTCCGGGTCGATGAGGTCGAACTGGAGGCCTAGACGGGTCGTGTCCATGTTCTGCTCGATCGACTCGCCGAAGCCGTTCACGTAGGCCTCCGACGCGGTCCTGCCGAGACGTGCTGCGTCCTGCTCGCTGATGCCCGTGAGAGCCTGCAGGCGGTCCCGCCCGACTTCCTGCTGCAGGCCGTCCTTCACGCCGTCAGAGAGCGCCTGACCGATAGCCGCGCCGATGCCGATGACGGAGCCAGCGACCGGGATCGCTGCGAGAGCGGCGATGACGCTGCCGCTGAACTTCGCGCCGGCATCCTCCCCGGATTCGCCGACCGTATCGGCGAGACCGGAGGCCGCCTGCTCGGCGCCGGACGTGTCGACCTCGATGTCGATCTTTGTGCGTGCGGAACGGAGAGCGTCGAGCTCGCGCTGCATGCGCTGCAGGTTCGCCTCGGCGCGGCTGATGTCCGCCTTGACCTCGAGGTCCGTCTCCACCGACCGCAGGTAGTCGAGGCGATCCCTGACCGCTTCCGTTGCCGCTTCTGCCTTCTCGATGTTCGCGTCGACCGTGGCGATGGTCTTCGCGGAGACGATTTTTCGAGCTGCCTGCTCGACGCGTTCCATGCCCTCGAGAGCCGGCCTCGCGTCCGCATCGATCTTCTTCGTGGTCTTCTGCTTCTCGACCCGGTCGCCGGCCGTCTTCACGTCCTTCTCGGCCTTGGCGACGTCGTCGGTGTTCGCGGTGAAGAGGACTTCCAGTTCTGCGGCTCGTAATCCGGCCATGTCGGGTTCCTTCGGGTGCTGTGGAAAAAACGTCAGGGATAGATGGGCTCTACTCCCTCGGGATCGCCGTCCCTCAGGGGAGGGGGACTCCTGCCCTACCCCTGCGAGGGTCCCCAGCCTCTGGATGCGGTGATCTGTGGGCGGAAGGGTGCGGAAGCCGATCGAGCCGGTCGGTCGGCGCCTCGTTGTTGATTACAGAGGCGGTGAAGAAGCCGGGTGTTCTCTCGGGTGAGCGGGGAGCCGCCGTGCGAGACGGGAATGATCTCGTCTACTTCGGGGAAGCGGGGGTCGTGATGGTGCAGGTCTCGCGCCATAGCGGCGCCGAGCCAGTCGTCTGGCCAGGGGCAATCACCCCAGGCGCATCGGGCGCCGGCTGCGAGTAGGCGAGTCCGAAGCTCTCGGCGTCGATGGCCGTTGGCGTATCGGGCGTTGGTAGCCATCTACTGCTCACCAGTGGCCAGGGCCCGTCAGTTGAACCAGGCGTAGGTGAGGGTTCGCTCGATGCTGTTGGCGTGGTACTGCTGCAGCTGCCTGAGGTCGGCGACAGTCTCGGCGGCCTGCGGGTACTCGGTGAGGAACACGTCGCGAACGCGGGGCCAGGCCTTGTCGAGGCCGGCGCGGAAGACGGCGAAGGCGAGGCTCTTGTCGCTCACGCGGATCGCCTGCGAGAGCAGGTTCACTGCATCGTCTTCCTCTTCGAGTCGTGCAGCACGGTCCTGCGCGTCACGGAAGGCGATGATGTCGGCGCCGCCGGTACCGACTGCCGAGTCGAGAGCCCGCTCGAGCTCCTGCGTCTTGGCCTTGACGAGCGCGTTCTCCTGCGAGCGGAGGTCGGCGAGAGCTTCCCTGGTCTGGTCCACGTAGGCCTGCTTCGTCTCCTGCTTCCCCTGGTCGCTGAGCGTGGGGTCGCTGTCGATGGAGCTCTGCGTGGTTCGGAGCGTCTTCGTCATGTCGGCTGCTCGCGCGCGGAGAGCTTCGATCTGCTTGTTGAGCTGGGTGAGCGCCATTGGGGTTCTACCTTCTTCGCCCTCGGGCGATGTATGTATCGGCTTCTGCCTGTTCGATGATCCAGTTGCTGCCCTGCTTCGTTGCCGGCAGGAAACCCTGCTGACAATCGAGTCGGACCTTCCGTTCGGACAGTCCCGCAGCTATCGCTACTCGGTGGACCGTCCACAAACCATGTTCCACGAATGCCGAGGTATGCCGCTTGAGATTGCCGCCGTCGGCAGGAATTGTGAAAGCGGCCATAGAGATTGCGCTGAGTAGGTCGTAGATGGCCGTATCGCCAACGCGATACTGCTGCCGAAGGTCGCCGAGCTTGGCCGCTTGGTAGAGGGCTCGCGCGTCCTGTGGTGTCAAGATCAGCGAGCCGGGGGGAATGAGATGAGTCAAGGGCTGCAGTCCTCTCGGTTTTTTCTGCGCGGGGGGATATTGGCTGTATCCCCTCGGGATCGCCGTTCCCCTGCCCCCGGGGGGTGGGGGGCAGGGGAGGAGGTGTGGGTGTGGCTTAGGCCGGCGGGTCGGTCGCGTCCCGTTGCGGTCCGAGCGCCCACTGAGCAGCGGCCAACTGCAGGAACGCATCGACGGCTTCGAAGCCCTGACGGTGCCGGAGCTGCTGAAGGATGTATGTCCCGGAGGCGAACGCCGCGAGGATGACCTCGGGCATCCGGTCTCGGTCGTCGGCCGAGAGTGCAGGGTCGGTGAAGACGCCGGTCAGGTGGTCGCGGATCTCGTCACCGCTGCCGTCGAAGGTGAGCAGCGTCATCGTCAGTTCGCGGACGAGGGTCATCTGCTGTGGGGTGAGGTCTGTCATAAGTCGGTCCTTTCGCTGAATGGGTCGATCGGTGGGTGGCTGTCAACTCGCGTGACTCGACGTCGGTCGGCGCGGTCCTTCGCAGCGCGCTCCCACTGCCGTGATCGCTGACGCCAGTACGTGGACTCTTTGAGCAGTCGCGCGTTCTCCTGCTCGAGGATCGCGACTCGAATTGCGAGCGGCGATCGAGTCGCTACAAGATCAGTCATGTCATCTCCTTGTAAGGGAAGAAGGTGTCGTCGCACGTCGGGCACGTCTCGACCCCTTCTCCTTCTACTGCTGGGTGAATAGGCATCTGGCAGACACGGCAGTACGTCCAGACATCGGCAGGGACGGCATCTAAAGCGAGTCGGTATTCGTAAATGCACGCCCCGCAGTTGCCGAGACCGTCCGTCTTCTCTCGATGCGTGGGACACGTCGGAGCCGGCCGATCATGCTCGAGGTGCAGCAGCCAGCGGTACGGACGACCCGGCTCCTTCGTCGGCCACGGGAGCACGGCGCCCACTAGGCCGACCTCTTGATGTAACGGCCCTGTTGCCCGTTGCGGGTGAACCCGGGCTCGAGGACTTCCCCGGTAGCGAGATCCACCGCAGGGTCCGGAGCTTTGTCCTCGTCCTCCGACCTCTGCCTATCGCCTATCGCCTCAGCCTCTTCCTCATCCTCAGGTGTCCACGTGGACTCCTCTGTGGACTCCTCCGCGTCAACACTGGGATCGGAGCGGGCTCCGTCGTTTGGGTCGTGTGGACTTTCCTGCACTCCTGCGCGCTTGCGGCGCTTCGAATCGCGCCACTGTTGCCGCCTCGTCTCGTGCTCGTTGGCGGTGGTCTGCGTCGCCTCCCACCGAAGGATTTGCCAGCCGACCTTCGTGACGCGCCACAGCTTGGCTTCGACGAGCTCGTCGATGACGGCGGCGCGGCTCCTTCCCTCATCGACCGGGAACATCCGGACGGCGGCGGTCGGAACCCTCCCGTCAGTCCACTGCTCCGCTGACCACATGAGCGCCCAGGAGTAGATGCGCCATGCAGCGTCGGACAACCCGACGCGATCGGGGTCCGTCTGCCAACGGCTAGGCAGTCTCGCGTCAGGCATCGCGGCCTCCGGTTCTGTCGGCCGTTAGTCCAGCTGCCTTGTCAGAGTGCTCTCCGACTATTGGGTCGGTAACGTACCGCCCTGGGATTCTTGCATCAGTCATAAGGGCCTCCTTTCTGTAGAAGTGGAAAGCGCGGGTGCCGAGCTGCTGTCGGCACCCGCGCTCTCTATTGGGTCAAGTGTTCGTTTGTGTGCTAGCAGGGCACTTCGTCAGGCCAGGCGTCGTCAGTCGCGCGTTCCGCCCGGAGTGCTTGGTCCAGTAGCGAGACGCCAAGCGACCGCGCCTCGTCTGCCGTTAGCGCGATGCTCACGCGCTTCGTCCACATCACGACCTGTTGCGTGGCGCCCCCAGCGGATCGGGTGGAAGCACGAATGGTCTCGCCGCTGGCGGTCGTCATCGTCGCCGTCACGAGGTCGGCTTCTTCGAGATCGCGTCCGAGTAGGCGGCGCTCAAGCGCCAGAGCATCGTCACGGTGAGCAACCGCATGCTCCCGAGCTCGATCAGCGCGATGGTCGTTGAGTTGGCGTCTGCGATCCGGGCAGCCTGCCGTCTCGAGAGGCCGGCGCGACGTCTCAACACTCGTAGTGCCGTTCCGATGCCGTCGACCTCAGCGACAATTTCAGCGGGTCCGATGCGGGTTGCCGTCGCCCAGTTGGTGGACGAGCGCTGCGTGAGGTTGCTCCCACGGCGGAGCAAGCTCCGCAACAAGAAGTGGACGGCGGCGGCGGGAGTTCGGAGGTGCAAGTTCAGACCGGTGACGTGTACGGTGTTCATATCAGTCGTTTCCTTTCGTGGAAGTTTGGTTCGGCTTCTCGCCCGTGATCTCCCTGCCAGGAGTCACGGGCTATTTCTTTGCGGTCACGAGGCCGCGCGCTCGTCCTCGACGATTCCGAAGACTCGGAGCAGCGCGGCCCGGGGGATCATGCGGCGGGCGCCGATCTGCACGCTCGGGATCGTGCCGTCCTCGACGGCGGCGGCGATCCGTCGGGGCTCTGCACCGACGAGCTTGGCTGCGGCGCGGTAGGTGAGAGCGAGAGGCTCTGCTGTCGCGATGGTCACGGTTGGCCTTTCGTTTGGTGGGTGGTTTCCAGGGCCTCGCCTAGCCCGCGCGTCTCGCGTTGGCTGGTTCGAGGCATCACAAGTCGGCCCGCGGGTAGTTCCCGCGTGGCCGATCCCTCGTCTCCGGGTCTGACCGGTCGAGGGCTCACTGTGGAGTTGCGTGCCGTTGCCATGTGCTCGCAACCGCAGGCATACTCTCGCACACATTGCGAACCGCGCGCAACCGCATGCAATAGCGGGGTGTCGGCAGTGGCAGGTAGCGTCCGGCTGGTGAGCAACGAAGCGCCAACGCGCACCCCCCTGGTCGGAGAGCCGTCGTGGGAGATGGCGGGCGACGATGAGAACTGGGTAGTCCTAGCCGGCAACCTGCGCGTTCCGCAAATGGTCAGAGTCCGTCGAATCACCGATGATGAATGGGACTACTACGCCGATGTGGACGTCACGTTTGATATGGAAGCCCTGCGTTACGAACTCACGTCAATTGCCGTTCATTCGTACCAACTCGAGGGGCGACCGTTACCGATCAGTGCTCGATCTCTGAGAACCTTGCTAATCAACAAGCTGGAGGAGAAGGTGTTCGAGAACGAACGCTTCCCGCTTGTCGTTCCCGGGTCATATAAAGGTAGACCGCGCTATGGCTTCAGCGGCCTAGAAAAGTTGGCAGAGAAGGTGCGGGGCAATGGCCCGACCGCTGAGGCTCTAGAAGTCGCAGCCCTCATCTACTGTGCAGCTTTCGCAATTCGAGGCAATCCGACGCAGAGGATCGCGGAGCTCATGAATCTTCCGCACCGCACGGCTAGCCACTGGGTGAAGCTGGCCCGTGAGCGCGGATACCTAAGTTCCGACCCAACTCGGAGCATCGATGGTCCCCGCGGCTACGGTCTGCTGACGGGCGGCTAGTGGCGAGACGCGCGAACAATTCGGGTACGGTCACGAGCTACACAACGTCGTCGGGCCGCGTTTTGTGGCGCCTGGCGTATTGGGTGGAGCTCGAAAACGGGGAGCGCGCGCGGAAGTTCAAGCGCGGCTACGAGACCGAGCAGGACGCGCACGCGGCGCTAGAAGACGTCCGCGTAGATATGCGGCGCGGCTCTCACGTCGAAGAGATCCGCGATCGCCTGGACGACTACGCGGCCGAGTACCTGGCGACGATCCGGGTGCGCCCGACGACGCTGGCCGGCTACCGGAAGCACTACCGGGTGCACGTGCAGGGCTCGACGCTGGGCAAGCTGCCGATATCCGGGATCACGAAGGACCACCTGAACCGGTTCTACCGGGGCCTCGAGCGATCGGGGCGTAAAGACAAGGGGCACGAGGGGGAGCCACTGGGGCTCGCGACAGTGCGGCACGTCCACGTGTTGCTGTCGCAGATTCTCTCGCACGCTCTCGACGACGGGAAGATCAAGACGAACCCCGCGAAGAAAGCGTCACCGCCACGGAAGGTCGATGCGGCGCCGCCCGAAATGCACGTGTGGACGGCGGGGGAGTCTAAGCAGTTCCTCGACTGGTCGCGCGAGAGCGGGGACTATCTGTATCTAGCGTGGCGGACGCTGCTCGCCACGGGTCTCCGGCGGGGGGAGATCCTGGCGCTGCGCTGGCGCGATATCGACTTCACGGCCGGAACGATCGTCGTGCGGCGTGCGATGCAGTACGTCAAAGAGGCTGGGACGGCCCCTGTGACGACGTTCGGGCCTCCGAAGAACGGGAAGCCGCGGAACGTCGACATCGACCCACAGCTCGTCACTGAGCTCCGCGTGAGGCGTGATGGCATCCGTTCCGTCGCGCCGGAGCACGCCGCCGCCGACTCTCTCGTGTTCTCGAACCGCTATGGCCGGCCCCACAACCCGGTGCAGTTCTCGAGACAGTGGCGCGAGCGAGTCGCGAAGGCGCAGGAGAGCCTGCCTGACTTGCCGACGATCAAGCTGCACGAAGGTCGTCACACCCACGCGACCACGCTGCTTAGCGCCGGCGTGAACGTCCGAGTGGTGTCGGAGCGGTTGGGGCACACTTCCGCGGCGGTGACGTTGACGATCTACGCGCACGCGATCAAGTCGCTGCAGCGCGCCGCCGCGGACATGATGGGCGATCTGTTCGCCTAACTGTGCCTCCTGCTGTGCCACTAGCGTCGAACGCCGGTCGCCGGGAACGCAAAAACGGTGCCCGTGCTGGCGAGAGCAACGGACACCGTTCGCGGAGGATGGGGGATTCGAACCCCCGAGGGCTTTCACCCAACACGCTTTCCAAGCGTGCGCCATAGGCCACTAGGCGAATCCTCCTGGCACGACCTGAGCCGCGACTCATCGATACTAGCCGGTGTCGGAGGCTCCCGCTGACCACGACCCCGACACGCCCCGCTCTCCTCGGCCGCCGTCGTCGGTTAGACTGTCACCCGGCTCCCCGCGTGGCGCCATCCAGGCCAACTCCCCCAGGGCGGAAACGCAGCAAGGGTAACCGGGCTCTGGCGGGTGCGCGGGGGGTCTTCTTCCGTTAACCGGCCCGCCTGCTCCGCCGATGGACCGCCGCACAGCCGCTACGAGGCCCTACCGACTGCGGACGCTCCTCCACAGCCGCGCGCCATGCACGCCCTCCCATCCCTGGCCTCTACTCAGCCAGGCGGAGGGACCCCCTCGGTAGGCTGGATCCGATGGTTCAGAGCATCTACATCTCGTCCGCCGAAGGTCATTCGGGCAAGTCCACGGTCGCCCTCGGCGTCCTCGATGCGCTCAGCAGCCAGGTGCAGCGGGTCGGCGTCTTCCGCCCGATCGCCCGCTCCACCTCCGAGCCGGACTACGTGCTCGAGATGCTGCTCGGCCACTCCGACTCGGGCCTCGCCTACGAGGACTGCATCGGCGTCACCTACGAGGACGTCCACGCCGACGGCGAGGCGGCGCTCTCGCGGATCGTCGAGCGGTACAAGGGCGTCGAGGCCCGGTGCGACGCCGTCGTCATCCTCGGCTCCGACTACACGGACGTCGGCAGCCCCACCGAGCTCGGCTACAACGCCCGCATCGCCGCCAACCTCGGTGCCCCGGTCCTGCTCGTCCTCACCGGCCGGGACTCGTCCCGCAGCGAGCAGCTGGGCCAGGCTCCCGCGCGCACGCCGGAGGAGATGCGCCAGATCACGGAGCTCGCCTCGGTCGAGCTGCGCACGGCCCACGCGAGCCTCATCGGAGTGATCGCGAACCGCGCCGATCCCGACACCGCCGCCGACGCCGTCGCCGCGATCCGCGAGAGCATCCCCGCCACCGTCCCGGTCTGGGCGATCCGCGAGGATCCGTTCCTCGTCGCTCCGAGCCTGTCCCGCCTGGTCGAGGCGGTCGACGGCGTCGTCGTCGCGGGCGATCCGGAGCTGCTCGGCCGCGAGGCGCTCGGCGTGGTGATCGCCGGCATGTCGATGGTGAACGTCCTGCCGCGGCTCACCGAGGGCGGCGTCGTGATCGTCCCCGGCGACCGGCCCGAGGTCGTCCTCGCCGTGATCATGGCGTACGCCTCCGGCACGTTCCCCACGGTCACCGGCATCATCCTCAACGGCGGCTTCGAGCTGCCGGAGCCGATCGTCCGGCTGATCGAGGGCGTCGACAGCCGCGTGCCGATCGTGATGACCGAGCTCGGCACCTACGACACCGCCGTCCGCGTCACCGCGGCCCGCGGCCGCCTGGCGGCCGACTCCCCGCGCAAGCGCGACACCTCCCTCGCCCTCTTCCAGGAGGCGGTCGACGCGGTCGAGCTGCTCACCCTCCTCGACGTCGGCCGGTCCGAGGTCGTCACGCCGCTGATGTTCGAGTACGGGCTGATCGAGCGCGCGCGCATCGCCGACCGCCACATCGTCCTGCCCGAGGGCGGCGACGACCGGATCCTCCGTGCCGCCGCGACCGTGCTCAAGCGCGGCATCGCCCGGCTCACGATCCTCGGCGAGGAGGCCGAGATCCGCGCCCGTGCGGCGGGCCTCGGCCTCGACCTCGACGGCGCGCGCGTGCTGAGCACCCTCGACCCCGAGCACCGCGCGCGCTTCGCCGAGGAGTACGCCCGCATCCGCGCGCACAAGGGCATCACCTACGACCACGCCTACGACACCGTCACGGACGTCTCCTACTTCGGCACGATGATGGTGCAGCTCGGCCTGGCCGACGGGATGGTCTCGGGAGCCGCGCACACGACCGCGCACACCATCCGCCCCGGCTTCGAGATCATCAAGACGAGCCCGGGCGTCTCCGTCGTCTCGAGCGTGTTCCTGATGGCGCTCGCCGACCGCGTGCTGGTCTACGGCGACTGCGCGGTGAACCCCGACCCCACCGAGGCGCAGCTCGCCGACATCGCGATCTCGTCCGCCGAGACCGCCCAGCAGTTCGGGATCGACCCCCGCATCGCGATGCTCTCCTACTCCACCGGCGAGAGCGGAGCCGGCGCCGACGTCGAGAAGGTCCGCGCGGCGACGGCTCTGGTGCGCGAGCGCCGGCCCGACCTGCTCGTCGAGGGCCCGATCCAGTACGACGCGGCGGCCGACGCGGCGGTCGCGGCCTCGAAGATGCCCGGCTCCCAGGTCGCCGGGCGCGCGACGGTGTTCATCTTCCCCGACCTCAACACGGGCAACAACACCTACAAGGCCGTGCAGCGCTCGGCCGGCGCCGTCGCCATCGGACCGGTCCTCCAGGGTCTGCGCAAGCCGGTCAACGACCTCTCGCGCGGCGCGCTCGTGCAGGACATCGTCAACACCGTCGCGATCACGGCCATCCAGGCCGCCACCCAGGCCATCGTCCCGCCCACCGCCGCCATCCCCGTGGTGCGCTAGCGGCGGTGGGCGGGACGATGGCCTGGGTGGCGGCCTGGATG
>NZ_PSVY01000004.1:0-205213 GCF_002932635.1 Rathayibacter sp. AY1D1 | reverse complement strand
CCGGGGCGTCGGTGCGGGGGAACGGGTCAGACGACGCGCGGGTCGGACTCCTGGGTGTCGTCCTCGGGGATGTGGACGTCCTGGACGGTCACGTTGATCTCGGCGACCTCCATGCCGGCGATGTGCTGGATGGCGTCGGCGACGGCGGAGCGCACGTCCTCGGCGACCTTCTGCAGCGGCGCGGGGTACTCGGCGACGATGGTGATGTCGGCGGCGACCTGGCGCTCGCCGACCTCGACCTTGACGCCCTGGCCGCGGTCGTCGTTGCCGATCGCACTGCGGATGGCGCCGATCGCTCGGGCCGCTCCTCCGCCGAGGGCGTGGACGCCCGGGACCTCGCGCGCGGCGATGCCGGCGACCTTGGCGATGACGCCGTCCTCGATCACGGTGCGTCCGGATCCGGTGCTGGTCTGACGGGTGGTGGTCGCGGTGGTCTCGGCCATGGTCTCCTCTTTCGCTCGGGGCCCGATCGCTCGATCAGGCGGGGTATGCAGGTAGGACGCTCCGTCGACGCCGAACGTCACGGTCGGATCCGGCCCGCCCAGGCAACTGCCAGAGAGGAGGGCCGGGCCGGGCCGGTCCTCTCAGGAACGCGGTCGACGCCCGTCGATTCGCCCTCGGCCCGGTGCTGTGGTGGCATGGAGCCGTGACCGACGCGACCGCCCCGCAGGCGCCCCTCCCCGATCGGACGGCCGCGCGCATGCGCCCGCGCGCCCTGCTCGTCCTGGCCCTGATCGGCGCGGTCGGCGGGACCCTGTCGGGCGCGTTCGGCGTCGGCGGCGGGATCGTGATGGTGCCGATGCTGATCGCCTGGGCCGGGATGGACCAGCGCCGCGCCTCCGCCACCTCGCTGCTCGCGATCGCTCCGGCCTCGGTCGCCGGAGCGTTCGGCTACGCCCTCGCCGGCCAGGTCGCCTGGGTCCCGGCGGCGGTGATCGCGGCTGCGGCGATGCTCGGGGCGGTGGCCGGATCCTGGCTGCTCGCGCGGCTGCCTCTGGGGGTGCTGCGCTGGATGTTCGTGGCGCTGCTCGTGGCCGCGGCGGTGCGGATGGCCGTGTTCGGCTCGAACGACACCGGCGACGTCGCCGAGGGCTGGGGCGTGTGGCCCGGATTCGCGGGGCTCGGCATCGGGATGGGCGTCGCCGCCGGCCTCTTCGGCATCGGCGGCGGAGCGATCGCCGTGCCGGTCCTGGTCGGCGCCTTCGGGCTCGCGGACCTCCTGGCCAAGGGCACCTCGCTCGCCGCGATGATCCCCACGGCGGTCACCGGCTCGATCGCGAACGCCCGGCGCGGCCTGCTCGACGTGCGCGCGGGCCTCGTGGTCGGACTCACCGCCACGGCGTTCTCCTTCGCCGGAGTCGCGCTCTCCTTCCTCCTGCCGGCGCGCGTGTCCGGGATCCTCTTCGCGGTCCTCCTCCTGCTCGCCGCGGTGCAGCTCGCCCTCCGCGGGCGGCGCCGCTGAGCCCTGCACGACGCGGACCCCCGCCGTCAACGCCCTGTCCGATCCGTCGCAGACGCTCGTAGCGTCGTCGCGATCGGGCGCGGGCCCGGAGGGGCGGGAGCACGATGGAGCAGCAGCAGCGCGAGCAGCAGCACCGGCAGCAGCGGCGAGGGGGCGGCGCGAGCCTGCACCGGGACGTCGCACCCGGGGTGCACCGGCTCGAGCACGCCTGGACGAACCTCTACCTGATCGAGGAGGCCGGTCGGCTGACCGTCGTCGACGCCGGACTCCCGAGGACGTGGCCGCACCTGGTCCGCGCGCTGGAGGTGCTCGGCCGCTCGCTCGGCGACATCGACGCCCTCGTGCTGACCCACGCGCACTTCGACCACCTCGGCGTCGCCCGCAGCCTCGTCCGGCGGGGCGTCCCCGTGCACCTGCACGCGGCCGACCAGCCGCTCGCCGCGCAGCCCTACTCCTACCGCCGCCAGCGCACGCCGTTCGTGTACCCGCTGCTGCACCCCTCCGCGATCCCGGTGCTCGGAGCGATGGCCCGTGCGGGCGCGCTCGCGGTGCCGCCCGTGCACGGGACCCTGCCGCTGACCGCCGGAGCGGTGCTCGACGTGCCCGGATCGCCCCGCGTGCTCGCGACTCCGGGGCACACCGACGGGCACGTCTCGCTGCACCTGCCCGAGCGCGACGCGGTGATCGGCGGAGACGCACTGGTCACGCTCGACCCCTACTCCGCGCGCACCGGCCCGCACCTGGTCGCGCGCGCCGCCACCGCCGACACGGCGCAGTCCCTCGACTCGCTGCGGGTCCTCGCCGGGACCGGGGCGCGGACACTCCTGCCCGGCCACGGCGCGCCCTGGCGCCTGGGCGTCGCGGCGGCGGCCGAGCTCGCGGCGCGGACGCCGATCGCCTAGGGCAGGCTCCGCAGGCCGCTCGGACGCCGGTGGCCTGCCTCCCCGGCCGACCCGGCCCCGCAGCCGTGGCACCATCGGAGGTGATGTCGACCCCCGGTCCCGCATGAGCGCGGTCAGCTACCAGGCCGCGTCGATCCCCCTCCGCCTGGCCAGCGCCGGCATGGTCGTCGCCCTCCCCGTCCTCGCCGTCGAGCGTCTCGGCGACGTCGCGCTCGGCGGCGCCCTGACCGGAGCGGCGCTCTTCCCCGCCGTGATCGCCGCGCCGCTCGTCGGCACGGTGCTCGACCGGGTCCGCCGCCCCCGCCGGCTCCTGGTCGGCGCCGCGCTCACGACCGCCGTCGCCTTCGCGGTCGCCGCCTTCCTCGGCGAGGTGCCGACGCCGCTCATCGTGGTGCTGCTGCTCCTCGCGGGGCTCGCGACGCCCGTCTACATGGGCGGCATGTCGAGCTTCGTCACGAGCGCCATCCCGGAGCCGCGCCGCGCCTACGCGCAGGACTCGCTCTCGTACACGGTCGCCTCGATCAGCGGGCCGGCGATCGTGGGCCTCGCGGTCGGAGTCGGGGGAGCGCGGACCGCGATGCTCGCCATGGCGGTCCTCGCCCTCATCGGCGTCGTCGGATCGCTCGGCCTGGCGATGGAGGCCCGTCCGGCGCCGACGGTCGGCGTGCTGCGGACGATCGTCGCGGGCGTCACCCACCTCGTGCGGCACCGTCCGATCGCGGTGGTCACCTCGGCGGGCACGCTCAGCCAGGTCGCGGGCGGAGCGGCGGGAGTCGCGGCGATCAGCCTCTCGGTGGAGCGGCTGGGCAGCACCGACGCCGCCGCGTGGATCCTGACCGCCTTCGCCGTGGGCGGCCTGCTCGGCGCCCTCGCCGTGGCGGCCCGCCGCTGGACCCGCCGTCCGCCGGCGTGGACCATGGGCGCCGCCTACATCGCGACGGGCGCCGTCCTCCTGGTCGCCGTCCCCGACCTGGGCGTCGTCGTGGCGATCGCCGCCTTCGCGGTCGCGGGCGTCTTCACGGCACCCTCGAACGCGGCGATGCTGCTGCTGCGCGACCAGGAGAGCCCTGCCGCCGTCCGCTCGCAGGTGTTCACGATCGGCGCGGGGCTGCGCTCCGCCGCCGCGGCCGTCGGCGCCGTGCTGGCGGGAGCGGCGTCCGGCCTCGGAGCCTCCTGGCTCGTCGCGGGGATCGCCGTGGTCTGGATCGGCTCCGGCCTGCTGCTGCGCCTGTTCCCCGCGCGCGACCGCGACTGACCCCGGCCGCGCGCGGAGCGCTCGGCGGGACCGGCACCGCCGCGCGCGGGGATCGCGATCAGGCCGCGACGCCCGCCAGCGTGCCCGTGCTCGGCCCGTTCGGGTCGGTGATCATGCAGTTGATCGTGCGGTCGCCCGTGCCCCAGCTCTCGGCAGTCGGGTAGTAGTAGCTGAAGTCGTACGCCGAGTCCTGGTAGCCGATCCCGGTGAACGACTCGAACGCCGTGACGCAGTCGGTCTCGGCCTGCTCCGTCGCGACGGACTCGCCCGGGTACTCGTCGGCGTCGGCCATCGTCAGGTTCTGGAACACCTCGTAGACGTGCGGGTCGGTGCAGGGCACGGTCGGCACGTCGGTGACCTCGGTCGCCTCCTCGCTGAGCTCGCCGTTCAGGCAGTCGCCCACGCGCAGCTGGAAGACGTCGGTCGTCCCGCCCTCGGTGATCTCCCCGGTCTCGTCGTCGCGGGTCTCGCCTCCCATCAGGCCGTTCAGGCCCGAGCAGCCGGTCAGGCCGAGGGCGAGGGCCGCGCCGGCGGCCAGGACGAGGGCGGTTCTGCGGCGGTTCATGGCGACTCCCGGGATCAGCGGTACGGAGGTGTTCCTGTGACGACTCCCAGGCTAGAGGTGCAGGGCATCCGTCCCGAGGGGGATGCACCCGATCCGGATCTCCACTTTCCGGAGTAGCGGACGCTCAGCCCGGTCCGGTCGAATGGGGTCATGGCTCAGAAGACGGTCGCAGACCAGCTCATCGCTCAGCTCATCGACGCCGGCGTCTCCCGCATCTACGGGATCGTCGGCGACTCGCTGAATCCGATCGTCGACGCGGTGCGCCGCAGCGGCGGATCCGAGAAGGGAGGCATCGACTGGATCCACGTGCGCAACGAGGAGGCGGCCGCCTTCGCCGCCGGCGCGGAGGCGCAGCTCACCGGGCGCCTCGCCGTCTGCGCCGGCAGCTGCGGCCCCGGCAACCTGCACCTCATCAACGGCCTCTACGACGCGCACCGCTCCTCCGCCCCGGTGCTCGCCATCGCGAGCCACATCCCCAGCAACGAGATCGGCTCGTCCTACTTCCAGGAGACGCACCCGGACAGGCTCTTCGTCGAGTGCTCGAACTACCGCGAGCTGATCTCGACCGCCGCCCAGGCTCCGCGGGTCGTGAACGCCGCGATGCGCAGCGCGGTGGCGCTCCGCGGAGTCGCCGTGGTCACCCTCCCCGGCGACATCGCCGAGCTGGAGGCGGTCGACGGCTTCCCCGCGTTCGTGCTGCCGTCGACACCCGTCCTGGTCCCCGCCGACGCCGACGTCCGCGCCCTCGCGGCCGCGATCGACCAGGCGCGGACCGTCGCGATCTTCGCGGGCGCCGGAGTGCAGAACGCGCACGACGAGGTCGTCGCCTTCGCCGAGCTGGTGGGCGCGCCCGTCGGGCACAGCCTGCGCGGCAAGGAGTGGATCCAGTACGACAACCCCTACGACGTCGGCATGACGGGCCTCCTCGGCTACGGAGCGGCGCACGCCGGCATGCACGACGCCGACCTGCTCCTCCTCCTCGGCACCGACTTCCCCTACGAGCAGTTCCTCCCCGACGCCTCGAAGGTGGTGATCGCGCAGGTCGACAGCGACGCCTCGAAGCTCGGACGCCGCGTCAGCGTCGCGCACCCCGTCCACGGCGACGTGGCGGCGACCCTCACCGCGCTGACCCCGCTCGTGCAGCGGAAGGACCACCGCTTCCTCGACAAGACGCTGAAGAAGCACGAGAAGCTGGTCACCGGAGTCGTCGGGAAGTACACCGAGGTCGGCACGCGCAGCCCGATCCACCCCGAGCTCGTCGCGTCCACGCTCGACGGCCTGCTCTCCGAGGACGCGATCGTCACCGCCGACACCGGCATGGGCAACGTCTGGCAGGCCCGCTACATCACCCCCAACGGGAAGCGGCGCCTGCTCGGCTCGTACATGCACGGCTCGATGGCGAACGCGCTGCCGCAGGCGGTCGGCGCGCAGCTCTCGCACCCCGGTCGCCAGGTCGTCTCGCTGAGCGGCGACGGCGGGCTCTCCATGCTGATGGGCGAGCTGGTAACGGTCGCCGCCTACCGGCTGCCCGTGACGATCGTCGTGTTCAACAACTCCACGCTCGGGCTGGTGAAGGTCGAGATGCTGGTCGACGGCTTCCCGGACTTCGCCGTCGACGTGCCGATGGTCGACTACGCGAAGGTGGCGGAGGCGATCGGCATCCGCGGCATCCGCGTCGAGGACCCGCGCGACGTGGAGGAGGCCCTCCGCTCGGCGCTCGCCGACAGCGGCCCGGTCCTCGTCGACGTGGTGACGGATCCGCTCGCCCTCTCGCTCCCACCCACGATCACGGGCGCGCAGGTGAAGGGCTTCGCGCTGGCGGTCTCGAAGATCGTGATGAACGGAGGAGCGGGCGAGGCCGTCGCGCTGGCCCGCACCAACATCAAGCACGCTCTCCGATGACCGACGCCCGGGCGCTCGCGAGCGGCACCTGGTTCGTCCGGGGCTCCTCGCTGCCGCTCTGGCGCTCGCGGTCGGGGGTGGCGATCACGTACGCGCCGCTCCCGACCGGCGGGATCGGCGACGTCGTCAGCTGGCGCGGCCGCACGCGCTCGCACTACGTGGTCGGGATCGACACCCCCGACCCGCACGATCCGTCCGGCTTCCGCTGGCGCGGCGTCGAGCCGCTGACCGTCCTCGCCCGCAGCCGCTGGTCGTTCGTGGCCGCCGACGAGGAGGCTGGCTGGGCCCTCACCCGTTTCGCCCGGACGCCGTTCACGCCCGCCGGCGTCGACGTGTACGTCCGCGAGCCGCACCCGGCCCGCGGCGTCCTCGCGGCGGCGCTCGCCGCCTGCGCCGCCGACCCGCGCACGTCCGCGCTGCGCCCGCGCCTCTTCGAGGTCGCGCCCTGATTCCTGAGCGCGCGCCCTCCCGTGAGGGGTCACGAACGGTCGTCATCCGAGCGGGATGACGACCGTTCGCGACCCCTCGGCGGTCGTCGATGCGGGGACCGTTCGGCGAGTGCTCGTCGCAGGCGCTCGACGGAGCGCTCGGGGTGCGGGACGAACTCGGCGCCGACGATGCGGACGACGCGGACGCCGATCGAGGCGAGGTCGTCGTAGCGGCCGAGGTCGCGCGCGAAGCGCCGGTTGCTGGTGCGGTGATCGTCGCCCTCGTACTCCCACGCGACCCGATCCGCGGGGTGCCAGCCGTCCGGCCGCCCGACGAAGACCCCGTCGGAGTCGAACAGCGGCTCCTGCAGCACCGACTCCGGAAGGCCCGCCCGCACCGAGGCGAGCCGGAACCGCGATTCCTGCCGCGACTCCGCCCCGTCGCGCACCAGAGCGAGTGCGGCGCGGAGTCGCACCGAGCCCCGCCCTCGGAAGGCCGACACGCGCTCCCGCAGGTCGGGCAGCGGCACCCAGGGCCGTCGATCCGCCGGATCGCCGACGACCGGCGTGCGCACCAGCGCGTCGCCCACCGCGACGAGGTCGTCCGGCTCGAGGAGCGCGGAGAGATGGCAGAAGAGCGAGGCCGGATCGGTGAGGGGCAGTCCGCGGCGCAGGACGCGGCGGACGTTGGGATCGGCGAGGGCGTGGCCGACGACGTTCCGGTGCCGGGGAGCGCGTCCCGGCCGGCGGACGCTGACGTGCACCGGCTCGTCCGCAGCGGCGGGCGGGAGGTCGAGCGGCCAGAGCCGCGCCGCCGTCACGTGGCTCAGGAGCGCCTCCGGACCGACCAGCGCGAGGAGCGCCTGCGCGCGCAGGCGCAGGTCGGGGTCGGGGTCGGCGGTGCGGACCCCGTGGAAGGGCCGGTGGAGGTCGGAGCTGCGGAGCCGCCCGCGGCTCAGTCCGCTCGCGCGAGCGTCAGCGACGGTGAAGGCGCGGCCGCGGAGTCCGACCGGAAGCGGCGAGGGATCGTGCATCCGGCCACTGTCCCGCCTCCCGATCTTGTGAACCGGTTCTCCACAGGTCGGATCCTGCGCCCTTCCCGCTCGACCGCGTCCAGGCGTCACGAACGGCCGTCACCCTGCCCGGATGACGACCGTTCGTGACGCCTCGGCGGGCCCCTGAAGCCCGCCGGGCGCGTCACTCGCCGAGCGTGATCGCCTGCGCCTCGACGAGCTCGGGCTCGGGCTCGTGGGCGTCGGCGCGGGCCAGGGTGCGGCGTCCGAGCAGCACGATCAGCGCGGCGACGGCGACGGCTCCGGCCGCGGCGTACATCGGGAAGGCCGGCGAGATCGCCGCGGCCAGGGCGGAGGCGGCGGGCGGGGCGATCGCGCCGCCGAGGAAGCGGACGCCGGAGTAGGCGGACGAGGCGACGGAGCGGGGCAGGTCGGTCGCCTCCATCACGCACTCGGTGAGCACCGTGTTGACGACTCCGAGCAGCAGGCCGCCGACGATGATGCAGACGATCAGGCCGACACGGGACGAGATCACGAGGCCGCCGGCGATCAGGTCCAGCGCGAGCAGCAGCAGCACCGAGCGCAGCACGACGGTGCGCGGGAGGCGCCGGGTGAGCAGCGGAGCGACGAACACGGAGGTGACCGCCACTCCCAGGCCCCAGCCGAAGAACGTGAAGCCGAGGCCCATCTCGTCCAGCCCGAGCGGGTAGGGCGTGTAGGCGAGCAGCACGAAGAAGCCGATGTTGTAGAACAGGGCGGCGCCCGCCAGCGTGCGGATGGCCGGGACCTTGAGGGCCGCGAAGGGCGCCGAGAGCGGAGTCGGAGCGGGCTTCGGGCCGTCCTCGCGCAGGAGCGTCGCGATGGCGATGAAGCCGACGGCCATCAGCACGGCGGTCCCGAAGAACGGACCGCGCCACGAGACGCTGCCGAGAAGCCCGCCGAGCAGCGGGCCGACGGCGATGCCGATGCCCAGAGCGGCCTCGTAGAGCACGATCGCCGCGGAGGAGCCTCCGCTCGCCGCGCCGACGATGGTCGACAGTGCGGTCGAGATGAACAGCGCGTTGCCGAAGCCCCAGCCCGCGCGGAAGCCGATGACGCCCTCGACACTGCCCGCCGTGCCGGCGAGCGCGGCGAACACCACGATCAGCACCAGGCCGATCATGAGGGTCTTCTTGGCGCCGATGCGGCTGGAGAGCCAGCTGGTGAAGAACATCACGACGCCGGTGATGACGAGGTAGCTCGTGAAGAGCAGCGAGGTCTCGGTCTGAGTCGCCTGCAGGCTCTCGGCGATGGCCGGGAGGATCGGGTCGACCAGGCCGATCCCCATGAAGGCGATCACCGCGGCGAAGGCGACGGCCCAGACGGCCAGCGGCTGCTTCAGGATCGAGCCCTGGGCGGGCGAGTGGGGGGAGGTGGTCACGGCGTGGAGCCTTTCTCGGGGGAGGAGGGGACGGGGGTGCCGGCGATCCGGGCGACGCGGGCCTCGACGAGGGTTGCGGCGCGCTCGAGGGCGAGGCGGTCGTCCTCGTCGAGGTCCTCGAACAGCGGGGCCAGGGCGGCCTCGAGGCGGAGCCGGTGCTCGGCGAGGGCGTCGAAGCCGGCGGGAGTGCCCTCGATCAGCCAGGCGCGGCCGTCGCCGGCGTCGTGGACGCGGCGGATCCAGCCGGCCTCGTCGAGACGGGCGATGATGCCGGTCATCGTCGGCTGGGTGACGCGGACCCGCTCGGCGAGCTCGCCGAGGCGGGAGGGGGAGGCGGTGCGCAGCTCGGCGAGCGTCGACCAGACGGCTCCGGACTGCGCGCCGAGCCCGGTCGCGCCGCTCGCCCGCCCCGCGAACCGCGTGAGGGCGGTGGCGGCGGAGGCGAGACGCACGGGGGCGCTGGGATCGGGCACGAGAAACAATATAGCACGCCTATGTAGTTCGGTGGAGGGCGCTTCGAGTCCACCCTCCATCGGGCGCACTCACTGACGGTCTCCTCCGCTTCTGTGACAGGATCGTCCGTATTCGCGCGTCGACTCCCGCGATCACCGACGGAAAGAGAAGTCATGTCCCCCAGCGAGCACGACGTCGTCGTGATCGGAGCCGGTGCCACCGGACTCACCGCGGCGCTCCGGCTGCAGCAGCACGGACTCGACGTCGTCGTCGTCGAGGCGCGCGAGCGCGTGGGCGGGCGGCTCGAGACCCGCGTGGTCGACGGGCAGCTCCTCGAGCTCGGCGGCCAGTGGGTCTCGCCGGACCAGACGGCGCTCCTCGAGACCCTCGACGAGCTCGGCCTCGGCACCTACTCCCGCTACCGCGAGGGCGAGAGCGTCTACATCGGCGCCGACGGCTCCGCCCGCCGCTTCACCGGCGACATCTTCCCGGGGAGCGAGCGCACCGAGTCCGAGATCTCCCGCCTGATCGAGGTGCTCGACCGCCTCGTCGCCGAGACGGACCCGGCGGCGCCGTGGACGCACCCGCTCGCCCGCGACTACGACCGCGTCACCTTCGCCGCCTGGCTGGAGCAGCAGAGCGACGACGAGGAGGCGCGGGCCAACATCGCCCTCTTCCTCGCCGACGCCATGCTCACCAAGCCGGCGCACGCCTTCTCCCTCCTCCAGGCGCTCCTCATGGCCGCGAGCGCGGGGAGCTTCAGCAACCTGGTCGACGCCGACTTCATCCTCGACAAGCGCGTGATCGGCGGCCTCCAGCAGGTCCCGGAGCGGCTCGCCGAGCGCCTCGGCGCCGAGCGCGTCCTGCTCGGGCACCCGGTCCGCTCCGTCCGCTACGGCGACGACGGGGTCGAGGTGCGCGCCGACGGCGTCGTCCTCCGCGCTCGCCGTGCGATCGTCGCCGTGCCGCCGAACCTCGTCGGCCGCATCTCGTTCGACCCGCCGCTCCCGCGCCTGCGGCAGCAGGCCCTGCAGCACCAGTCGCTCGGCCTCGTGATCAAGGTGCACGCCACCTACGCCACGCCCTTCTGGCGCGCCGACGGCCTCTCCGGCACCGCGTTCAGCCCGCACTCGCTCGTGCACGAGGCCTACGACAACTCGAACCACGGGGAGGAGCGCGGCACCCTGGTCGGCTTCGTCTCGGACGAGAAGGCCGACCGCGTGCTCGCGCTCGACGAGGCGGTGCGGAAGGCCGCGATCCTCGACTCGCTCGCCGCCTACTTCGGCCCGGCCGCACTCGATCCGGTCGTCTACTACGAGAGCGACTGGGCGTCCGAGGAGTGGACGCAGGGCGCGTACGCCGCGAGCTTCGACCTGGGCGGGCTGACCCGGTACGGCGCGCTGCAGCTGGAGCCGGTGGGTCCGCTCCGCTTCGGCACGAGCGACCTCGCCGCCGAGGGCTACCAGCACGTCGACGGCGCCATCCGCGTCGGCAGGCGCCTGGCACAGGAGATCATCGACGAGGACGGCGCGACCGCACCGGCCCCCCAGCGCGAAGGAGCACAGCCCGCATGAGCACCCACTACGCCGTGATCGACCCGGCCACGGGGGAGACCCTCCGCGAGTACCCGACCCTCGGTGACGCCGAGCTGACCGCGGCGATCGGCTCGGCGCAGGACGCGTCCTCCTCGTGGTCGCGGACCGTGCCCGTCGCGACCCGCGCGGCGCTGATCGCCCGCGTGGCAGAGCTGCACGTCGAGCGCGCCGACGAGCTCGCGGCGATCATCGTCCGCGAGATGGGCAAGCCGCTCGACCAGGCGCAGGGCGAGGTCGGCTTCGCCGCCGACATCTACCGCTACTACGCCGAGAACGGCGAGGCCTTCCTCGCCGACGAGCCGATCGAGCTCGCCGAGGGCACCGGCTCCGCGCTGATCCGCCGCGCCGGGCTGGGCGTGCTGCTGGGCATCATGCCGTGGAACTTCCCCTACTACCAGGTGGCCCGCTTCGCCGGCCCGAACGTGGTCGCGGGCAACACGATCCTGCTCAAGCACGCGCCGCAGTGCCCGGAGTCGGCCGCCGCCATCGCCGACATCTTCCATACCGCGGCCGAGGAGCTGGGCGCGCCCGCCGGCGTCTACGTGAACCTCTACGCCACGAACGAGCAGGCCGCGACCGTCATCGCCGACCCCCGGGTCCAGGGCGTCTCCGTCACCGGCTCCGAGCGGGCCGGCGCGGCCGTCGCGGAGCTCGCGGGCCGACACCTGAAGAAGGTCGTGCTCGAGCTCGGCGGCTCCGACCCGTTCGTGCTCCTGTCGACCGACGACCTCGACAAGGCGGTCGAGGACGCGGTCGCCGCGCGCCTGGACAACAACGGCCAGTCCTGCAACGCCGCGAAGCGCTTCATCGTGATCGACGAGCTGTACGACGCGTTCGCCGAGAAGTTCACGGAGGCGTTCACCCGTGCCAAGCCGGCCGATCCGTTCGCGGAGGGCACCCTCCTCGGCCCGCTCTCCTCCTCCGCCGCGACGGAGCGCCTCGAGGCGCAGCTGGCGGCCGCGCGCGAGCAGGGGGCCACCGTCCGCGCCAGCGGCGAGGTGACCGGCAACTTCTTCCCGCCCGCCGTGCTCGAGGGCGTCACGCCCGAGATGGACGCCTACCGCGAGGAGTTCTTCGGCCCCGTCGCCGCGCTCTACCGAGTCCGCGACGAGGACGAGGCGATCGCCCTCGCGAACGACACCCCCTACGGCCTCGGCTCCTACCTCTACACGACCGACCAGGAGCAGGCGCTGCGCCTGGCGGACCGGATCGACGCCGGCATGGTCTGGATCAACCTCGTCCTCGGCGACGCGGCCGAGCTGCCCTTCGGCGGCGTGAAGCGCTCGGGCACCGGCCGCGAGATGGGCCGCCCCGCCCTCGAGGAGTTCGTGAACAAGAAGCTCATCCGCATCGCGTGAGACGGGCGCGGGCCGGGCCCCGGAGTCGATCCGGAGCCCGGCCCGCAGCCGCTCGGCCTGCGCCCGCTCACTTCTTCGTCAGCGACGACTCCTTGTGCGCGGCCTTCGCGTCGGTCTTGTCGCTCTGCACGATCCAGTAGGGCTCGTCGTCCGAGGCGTTGAACTTCTGCCCCTCGAACTGGAACTCCTTCGTCTTCTTCTCGACCAGCTCGCCGTGGGTCTCGCCCTGCGAGGTGTTCCAGCTGATCTTGTCGCCCTTCTTCACGAGGCGGCTCCTCTCTCTCGGTCGCGCCGGAGCGCGGTGGTCCCCTCGCGCGGAAGCGCGATGGTGGTGGTGACGTCGACGATCGCCGGAGCGGCGGGCGCCGACGAGAAGCCGAACCGCACGGGCGGCGACAGCGGTCCCAGCGGGCCGAGGTCCTCCTCCGCCAGCACGGCGTGGACGCCCTCGACGCGGCGGATCGCCCGCACGCCGTAGTACTCGCGGCGTCCGTGCCCGGCCGACCCGGCCGTGCTGACCCCGCGGACGAGCAGGGAGGCGACCGGCGAGATCGCGGTCAGCCATGCCGGGTGCTCGGCGAGCGGCCGCGGAACGATCCGCAGCAGCCGGCCGAGCGGAGTGAGACCGCCGAGCTCCAGGCGCACCGCGAGCGGTCCGGCCGAGACGGACAGGCCGCCCGCGATCCTCCGCCACGACACCGGCGCGATCCGCACCTCGTCGAACGAGTACGTCGACCCGATGAAGTCCGCGACCTCGCGGGTCGGTGCGATCAGGAGGCGGTGGCCGTCGCCGTCCTCGACCATCGCGTCGGCGAACGGGCCGAAGGGGGTGTCCTCCCAGAGGCCCAGCACGATCCTCGTGCCCGAGGACGTGCCGAACCCCGCGATGCGCCCGCCGAAGCGGAGGAGCCGCGGGGTCCGGCCGGTCATCAGGAGGCCGAGCGCAGCAGCGTGAACGAGCCGTCGCGGACGATCAGCGTGGTGACCTCGCCCTCGACGACCTGCTCCGGGTCGCTGGAGGCGGCCAGCGTCCACTCGGCGCCGGGCGCCTCGGGAACGGTGAACTCGACGCCGTTCTCCGCCGCGTTCAGCAGCAGGGCGAAGCTCGCGCTGCCCTCGTGCTCGAACACGAAGGTGATCGAGCGGGCGTCGGGGTTGTCCCAGTCCTCGTCGGCGAAGCCCTGCGCGTCGGAGCGGAGGATGTCGACCGTGTCGGGGCCGCCGTCGCCGGGGGCGCGGCGGAACCACTTCGGGCGCAGCGCCGGCTCCGCGGCGCGGAGGGCGATCAGCTCGCGGGTGAAGGCGAGCAGCTCGCGGTCCGCGTTCTCCCAGTCGAACCACGAGATCTCGTCGTCCTGGCAGTAGGCGTTGTTGTTGCCGCCCTGCGTGCGGGCGATCTCGTCGCCGCCCAGGATCATCGGCACGCCGGCCGAGAGCAGCAGCGTCGCGAGGAAGTTGCGGCGCATGCGGTCGCGGCGCTCGTTGACCGCCTCGTTCTCGGTCGGGCCCTCGGCGCCGTTGTTGGAGGAGCGGTTGTCGCTCTCGCCGTCGTTGTTGTCCTCGCCGTTGGCTGCGTTGTGCTTGCGCGAGTAGGCGGTGAGGTCGGCGAGGGTGAAGCCGTCGTGCGCGGTGACGAAGTTGATGCTGGAGACCGGCGAGCGGCGGTCGGCCTCGTACACGTCGGGGGAGCCGAGGACGCGCTGCGCGGTCGTGCCGAGCACCGAGTCGGCGCCGTTCCAGAAGTCGCGCACGTCGTCGCGGAACTTCCCGTTCCACTCCGACCAGTCCGCGGGGAAGCCGCCGACCTGGTAGCCGGCGGTGTCCCACGGCTCGGCGATCATCTTGACGGGCGCGAGCACCGGGTCCTGCGCGATCAGGTCGAGGAAGGCGCTGTGCACCTCGGCCTCACCGGTCTGGCGGGTGAGGGTGGTGGCGAGGTCGAAGCGGAAGCCGTCGATGTGCATCTCGGTCACCCAGTAGCGCAGCGAGTCCATGATCAGGCCGAGCGCGGCCGGGTGCGCGACGTTGAGGCTGTTGCCGGTGCCGGTGGTGTCGAAGTAGTTCGCGCGGTCCTCCTCCACCAGTCGGTAGTAGGAGCCGTTGTCGATGCCCTTGAACGAGAGGGTGGGGCCCTTGTCGTTGCCCTCGGCGGTGTGGTTGTAGACCACGTCGAGGATGACCTCGAGGCCGGCCTCGTGGAACGCCTTGACCATGGCCTTGAACTCGTCGACCTGCGAGCCGTCGTCGCCGGCGTGCGAGTACTCGTTGTGCGGCGCGAAGAAGCCGAGGGAGTTGTAGCCCCAGTAGTTGCGCAGGCCCTTCTCCTCGAGGTGCGAGTCCTGCACGAACTGGTGCACGGGGAGCAGCTCGACCGAGGTCACGCCCAGGTCGGTGAAGTGCTTGATCGCGGCGGGGTGAGCGAGGCCGCGGTAGGTGCCGCGGATGTCCTCGGGCACGTCGGGGTGCAGCTTCGTGAAGCCCTTCACGTGCACCTCGTAGACGACGGTCTCCTCGAGCGGGATGCGCGGCGCGGTGTCGCCGCTCCAGTCGAAGGAGTCGGGATCGGTGACGACGCAGCGGGGGACCGCGTGCGCGGAGTCGGCGTCGTTGCGGGTGTCGGCGTCCTCGTAGAACTGGCCGAAGACGTCCTCGGACCAGGTGTACGAGCCCTCGATCGCGGTGGCGTGCGGGTCGAGGAGGAGCTTGGCGGCGTTGTGGCGGAGGCCGTTGGCGGGGTCCCAGGGGCCGTCGACGCGCAGTCCGTAGCGGGTGCCGATGCCCATCTCGGGGACGAGGCCGTGGAAGACGTGGCCGGTCCGCTCGGTGAGGGCGACGCGGGTCTCTGCTCCGGACTCGTCGAAGAGGCAGACCTCGACGCTGTCCGCGGTCTCGGAGTAGACGGCGACGTCGGCGCCGGCGTCGCCGCGGAGGGAGACGCCGAGGGGATACGGGAAGGAACGGGGGGATGCGGGCATGCGTCCATCCTGACCGGGCGGCTCCGGGAGCTTCGCGCCCTTGTCGCCGCGCCCGCCTCCCGCTAATCTTCCAGGCCCTCCCTTCGACACGGCGCCCTCCGCGGGCATATAGTCAGCTGGCTTACTAAATCGTCGGAGGAGAGCGTCGTGCGCAACCGCAAGTGGATCGGGCTGGTCGTCATCAGCCTCGGAGTGGCGACGATCATCGTCGACTCGACCATCGTCAACGTCGCCATCCCGTCGATCGTCGCCGATCTCGGGATCACCTCGACCCAGGTGCAGTGGGTGCAGGAGTCGTACACGCTCGTGTTCGCCGCGCTCCTGCTGGTCTTCGGCACCCTCGCCGACCGCTGGGGCCGGCGCCGCATGCTGATCGTCGGCGTCTCGCTCTTCGCGCTCTCCTCCGTCGCGGCGGCCCTCGCTCCGACCGGCGACCTGCTGATCCTCTCCAGGGTCGTGCAGGGCGTCGGAGGAGCGATGGTGCTGCCGACGACCCTCTCGCTGATCAACGCCACCTTCCGTGGGCGCGAGCGCGCCATCGCCTTCGCCGTCTGGGGCTCGACCATCGGCGGCATGACCGCGGTCGGCCCGCTGCTCGGCGGCTGGCTCACCACCGACTTCTCGTGGCGCTGGGCGTTCGGCATCAACATCCCGCTCGGCGTGATCATCGTGGTCGGAGCGCTGCTGTTCGTCGACGAGTCGCGGCAGCCCGACGGGCGGCGGGTCGACCTCGTCGGCGCCGCGCTCTCGATCATCGCCTCCGCCTCCCTGGTGTTCGCCCTGATCGAGGGGCGCACCCTCGGCTGGTGGGGTGTCGACGAGCGCCTGAGCGTCGGCGGATGGAGCTGGCCGCTCGGCCTCTCGCCGGTCCCGATCGCGTTCGCCGTCGCGGTGCTCGCCGGGGTCGCCTTCGTCCTCTGGGCGCGGGCCCGCGAGCGCGCCGGGCGCTCCGCGATGCTCGCGATCGGGCTCTTCCGCCTCGCCTCGTTCCGCAACGGCAACCTCGCCGCGATGATCGTCTCGCTCGGCGAGTTCGGGATCATCCTGGCGCTGCCGATCTGGCTCCAGAGCGTCCTCGGCTACACGGCCGTGCAGACCGGCCTGGTGCTCCTCGCGCTCGCGCTCGGCTCCTTCGTCGCCTCGGGCTTCGCCGGCGCCTTCGGCAACAGGGTCGCGCCGGTGCTGATCGTGCGGGTGGGCCTCGCGGCCGAGATCGTCGGAGTCGCGGGCATCGGCCTGGTCGTCTCCGACTCCACCCCGTGGTGGGCCCTCGTCCCGTTCCTCGCCGTCTACGGCTTCGGCGTCGGCCTCGCGACGGCGCAGCTGACCGGGGTCGTGCTCCGAGACGTGCCCGTCGAGCTCAGCGGGCAGGGCTCGGGCACGCAGTCGACCGCACGGCAGATCGGCTCCGCCCTCGGCATCGCCGTGCTCGGGACGATCCTCTACACCTCGACCGCGGGGGTCCTCACGACCTCGCTCGAGCAGCAGGGCCTCCCCGCGGAGCAGGTCGCGACCACCGTCGACGCGGTGGTCGACTCCTCCGGCGCCGCGATCGCCGGGCTGGCCGCCTCACCGGCCACCGCCGACGCGGCCCGGGCGGCGGGCGAGGCGTTCTCGGACGGCACCCGCTACGCCGCCTTCGCCGCCGCAGGGTTCCTCGCCGTCGGCTTCCTGGCCACGCTCTCCCTCGGCCGACCGGCCGAGGAGGAGGAGGAGCCGGAGGTCAGCTCAGCGGAGCCGAGTCGTCGGCGGTGAAGACGATCTTGCCGATCGTGCGGTCGGCTCCGGTCGCTCGGCGCGACAGCACGTCGACGACGTCGCCCAGCGGATGCACGGCGCCCGGCCGGGGCCGCAGCTCGCCGGAGGCGGCGAGCGAGACCGCGCGCCCGATCCGCTCCGCCGTCGCCACCACGATCATGTTGCGCACCCGCGGGCGGTCGCGGCGGACGAGGCCCGTCGCCTGCGAGACCAGCGCCGGACCGCTCGGCACCAGCGTCGCGATGCGCCCGCCCTCGGCCAGGAGGATCGCCGCGTCGTCGACCGGCAGGTGGCCGGAGACGTCGACGACCACGTCGAAGCGGCCGCCCAGCACCCCGAGGTCGAGCGCGCGGTAGTCGTGCGGCTCGGCGCCGAGCGAGCGGAGCAGGTCGGCGGAGGCGGCCGAGCCGGTGGCCGCGACCGTGCAGCCCGCCCGCACCAACAGCTGGATCGTCGGATCGCCGATGGCTCCCGAGCCGCCGCTGACGAGGACGCGCTCGCCGGCGCGCACGTGCAGTGCGTCCACCAGGCCCACCGCGGTGCCGCCCGACATCGCGAGCGTGACGGCCTCGACGAAGCCGAGGGAGTCGGGCATCGGGACGAGCGAGCGACTGCGCGCGATGGACGCGTCGGCGAAGGCGTCGCCGTCGCGGGTCATCCCCACCACGCGGTCGCCGATCGCGACCGAGTGCGACCCCGGGCCGAGCGCCTCGACGGTGCCGGCGATGTCGAGCCCGAACCCGTAGGGACGGGAGCGGCCGACGGCCATGATCCGCGCGGAGCCGGACAGGATCTTCTCGTCGGTCGCGTTGATGCTCGCCGCGCGCGTGCGCACCAGGACCTCGCCGCGACCCGGCATGGGCACCGGCGCTTCCCGCCACGAGAGCAGATCGGGCCCGCCGAACCTGTCGTACCCGAGTCGTCGCATGTCGCTCCCGTCGTCCGTGCCAGCCCCCCGAGCCTAGGGCGTGGCCGCTGAGCGGAGGCGTCGCGGGCGCCCGGCGGAACCCCCTCCGGTGCCCGCGGGCCCGGTGCTACCGTGGCGGCCATGAGCGCAGACGACAGCCCCGAGTTCGCAGGCTTCGAGGCCACCCCCTCCACCGATGCGGAGAAGGCCGACGACGTCCGTCCCGCCGACGCCGAGGTCGAGGAGAACACCACGGCCGACGAGAGCCGCGACCCGGACCACGGCTACGACCCGATGAGCGAGAGCGGCTCCGAGAACGCCCCCGAGGACGAGGTCGGCCCCCGCGAGGACGAGGAGGGCCTGCTTCCCCCCGGCAGCACCGCCGAGGGAGCCGGCACCGCGCTCGGCGCCGACGCCGTCGAGGGCGGCGAGCCCCTGGGCGAGAACGCGAGCGCCGGCACCCCCGGCCAGCTCGCCGACGAGCGCTGGCGCACCAACGGCATCAACCCGCTGGGTTGAGCCGTCTTCCGCGGCGGCCGGCTACCGCCGCGGTAACGACCACCGCCGGAGGCGAACCGTCGAAACGCGTTTCGGCGTAGCCGGACGCGACCCGCTCCACCTGCCCGGCCACTCCTGGGAGCCGACCGCGCCGCGGCGGGCGGGGACCGCCGCGCAACAAACACAGCTGGCGTTCCGGTTGCTCGGAGGAGGAGCAGGGGTGGGCGCCGTAGCGTTCCGGGAGCGCGGCACGCCGGTCGCGCGGACGGGGAGTCCCATGTCGTTGTTCCTGAACCGCACTCGTGAGGTCCGATGGACCGAGGACGAGAGGCGGGCGCTGGCCGAGGCGGTGGCGGAGGACCGGGCCGACGCCTGGCGCGGAGTGGGTGCGCTCGATCGCACCGTCGTCGTCTCGACCGAGGATCCCGGCGTCCGCGGCGGCGCGCGCTGGCCCACCGATCACCGTGCGTTCCTGCGCGTCGACCGCGGCGCCTCCGTGGTGCTCGCTACCGACGGGCTGAGCGATCCCTTCGACCGGCTCGCGCATCCCGGCACAGGTCTCGGCCTCGAGCTGTGCCTCGAGACGTCCGCCGTCCGCGGCGTCCCCACCGCCGAGCTCTGGAACCACTGGCACTTCCGCCTGCTGTACGAGGCCGCCCGACGGGCCGCCCTCCAGGGGGTGTGCTGCCGCAGCTCCCTCGACACGGCGCGGCTCGCGAACGTCGCGGCGCCGCCCGCCTGGACCGATGAGCAGGGCACCGTCGGCGTCCTCCTGGGCCTGCGCAGCCCCGGCCTGCCCGAGCGGCTCGACCTGGCGACCGGTCACGCCGACCTGGTCACCCTCACGCCGCTGCGGCCGCAGGAGCACGCCCGGGCCTCGGTCGACGCGGGGGCCCTTGCCGAGATCGCCGACCGCCTCCGGGCCCTGCCGCACGAGGAGCTCGTGCACACGGCCCGGCCGCTCGTGGTCTGAGGAGCGTCGCGGCTCAGGAGCCCTCGGCGGGCTCCGGCACCACGGTCATCTCGCCGGTGTTGTTCGCGCTCGCGATGAACTGCTCGATCCACAGGCGGTTCAGCGACGGGCGCTTGCTGCCGTGGAACCGGAAGTGCAGCGGAGTCGTCGGGTGCACCCAGACGGAGCTGCGGCCGTAGCCGGACGACTCCGGCTCGCTCCAGGAGAGGCTGAACGATTCGTTCCGCCGCATCTTGGTGAACATCGCGACCTTGAGGTGCGCGAGGAGCCGGTCCTCGAAGTCGATCTCGAGTGATTGCGGTCCGTAGATCAGTCGTCCCATTGTCTCCGCCGTGAAGTCGTGCCGACGCGCCGGAGTCCCGGACGGCGTCGCGGGCTCCGTGAGCTCGGGAGCCGCCACGGAGAGGATACCGATCCTGCGACCCGGAGGGGTGACACGGCTTTCGCCTCCGCCGGCCGAGGGCGGGATCACCCCGTCAACGACGGACGCCCCGCCGACCGGATCCGGGGATCCTGGTCGACGGGGCGTCGGAAGTCGGAGATTACTCGCCGACGCCGCGGATGTTCGCGGCCTGCGGGCCCTTGCGGCCCTGCTCGACGTCGTACTCGACGTGCTGGTTCTCGACGAGCTCGCGGTAGCCCTGCTTCGCGATGGCGGAGAAGTGCGCGAACACGTCGGCGCCTCCGTCGTCGGGAGCGATGAAGCCGAAGCCCTTTTCGGAGTTGAACCACTTAACGGTGCCAGTAGGCATTTCTTTTCCTTATGTGTTAATGACGCCGACCGGGGCCTGCGTCGTCAGAGTCCGCACGAGTGTGCGGTACCCGCTCGACTCGGCCTCCGCGGGTGAAACACGCGTCTGCCGGAGTCGTCCGGGTCGTCTAGGGGCTGAGCTCGCGCCTCCGGGGGAGGGCGGCTCTGCGGGGGAGAACGTCCCGCGGACCGGGCGTGCCGGTGGAGCGGGGGTCGAACGAGGAACGGCGCGGCTTCCGCGGCGTCCTGTGAAGGGCGGTACCCGCGTGCGAGGCGGGCGTTCGAACCGGACGACCGAGGACGATGCTCTCAGTCGGTGCGGTCTCTATCAGGGGCTGAGTCTCTTCGTCGTCGTGCGACTTCTCAGCCGTGGAATTCGGGCGATCGCCCAGGAGATGTCTCGACTCTACGGGATCACTGCCCCCGAGCGCGACCGCACGCGTCAGACGGCGCGCCGATCCGCGTGCGCGAGGCGGCCGGAACCGCTGTCCGGGCGGGTCGCGGTGTGCCACGATACGACTCGGATCGCGCCGTTCCCCGCCGCCGATCCCCGCCACAGCCTCCCCGCCACCGTCGCCCCGGAACGAGCCCGGAGCCCGTCCTCCCGAGGTCACCGTGCCCCTGCCTCCCCGGCCCGCCGACGCCGCGGTGCTGCTGCGCGAGCAGCGCGAGGTCGGCGTGCTCTGCGCCCGGCGGGCGGGCGGGGTGCTGACCGCCGCCTCCGCGCTGCACCTGCTCGCCCTGACGCCCGCGCAGCTGATCACGGTGCTGCCGAGCCTGGCGCTGCTGGTCGTCTCGGCGCTCGTGCAGCTCGCGCCCGGCCGATCGGTCGCGACCGGGACGAGGGCCGTGATCCTGGGATCCGCGCTGGACGTCGCGGCACTCGCCGCCTTCCTCTCGCCGGGCGTCGACGCCTCCCTCCGCGCCGTTCTGGGCGGGATCACGATGCTCGCCTCGATGGCTTTGCCGTGCGCGCTGCTCGCCGTCGGCTCCTGGCGGGGCATGCCGTGGGCCGCGGTCCTCGCGCTGCTCCCGGTCCTCGCCCTCGGCGCGGCGGCGACGGGCGCGTCCGGGCGCGCTCCCTTCGTCCTGATCTCGGTCGTCGTCTGCTGGGCGCTGCTCCTGACCGCCGCGCGGTGGCTCGCGGGCTGCGTCGCGCGTGCGCACGTCGGCACCGCCCGCCTCCGGACCGCCCACGACGCCGAGCGCCGCTCGAGCGAGAGCGAGTCCCGGCACCGCGCCGACGCGCGGCTGATGCACGACACGATCCTGGCGACGCTGACGCTGGTGGCGCACCGGGGGGAGGGCGTGCCCGCTCCCGTGCTGCGCGACCGGGCCGCCGCCGACCTGGCCCTCCTGCGCGGTCTGGAGACGGTGGAGGAGCCGGACCCGGACGGGGCGGCCGGGGTGCCGGAGGCGCTCCTCGCGCTCGGTCGGCGGTCGGCGGCGGTGGGCGTGGAGGTGCGCTGGCACGGCGGTGCGCAGCCGCGGATCCGACCGGAGGTGCTCGACGCCGTGGTGCGCGCGACCGGGGAGTGCCTCGAGAACGTGCGGCGCCACTCCGGAGCGGCCCTGGCCCACGTGAGCGTGGCGGAGGAGGCGGGCTCGCTCCGCGTCGTCGTCTCGGACGAGGGGCGCGGTTTCGACCCGGCCGCGGTGGCGGCCGGACGCCTCGGCCTCGCGGAGTCGGTCGTCGGCCGGATCGAGACGGTGGGCGGCGAGGTCCGGGTCTTCTCGGCGCCCGGGTCCGGCGCGACCGTGCTGCTGAGCGTGCCGCTGTGAGCGGGTCGCGGCAGGAGGAGGGGACGCTCCTGGAGCTGGTCCGGGCGGCGGACAGGAGCCCGGGCGCGCTGTGGAGCATCCGCGAGCGCCTCACCCGGCCGAACCGCCTGAGCGGGAGCTACCTCGGGCTGGGCTTCCTCACGATGGCGGTGCTGCTCGACATCCGCGGAGTGATCTCGTACCTCTGGTCCCTCGACGCGCGGTCCGCGACCTGGCTGAGCGGACTCTCCTGGCTGCTGGTCGTCGCCGCGAGCGCGGTGGGGGTCTCGATCGCCCTCCGCCGCCACGGCGAGCTGCCCCGCCGGGCCTTCGCGGGCGTCCTCGCTGTGGACGTGGCCGCGCTGCTGCTCGAGTTCGCCGACCACGCCCTGCCGACACCGGCTCCGATGTACTACCCGTCGGTCTGCGTGGGAGTGGGCGCGGGGGTGATCGCGCTGATCACCTTCCAGCCGCTCTCGCGCTCGTTCCTCGCCCTGGTGGTCCTGGTCGGGCTCACGGCGCTCGGCCTCGTCGGCCAGGCGCTCCTCGGCGACGGAGGCGCCGCCCTCGCGGTGAGCAACGTCCTCCTCGCCGTCGCGCCCGCGGCCGTGTGCGTCGTCGTGCTCACCTCGCTCGACCAGTACGTGCGGCGCACGCTCGACCGCAGCCTGGCCGACGGCACCGTCCACGCCGCGGACGACGAGTTCTCGCAGGTGGACGCCCGCATCGAGGAGCTCCTCGAACGGGTCCGGACGCCGGTGCCGCTGGACGAGGAGCTGGGCGAGCGGGCGCGGGTGCTCGGAGACGAGCTCCGCGAGGCGCTCGCCCGCAGCCACGACCGCACCTGGCTGAGGATCGCGGTGGAGGAGTCGGCGCTGCTGTCCTCCGCTGTCGCGATCGACGATCCGAGCGGGGCTGCGGCGCTGCTGGCCCCGCTCGACCGCTCGCGGCTGCTCTCGGTGCTCTGGCTGCTCACCGCCCCCGCGGGGAGGACTCCGCTCGCCGTCCGCCTGGAGCCGGGCCAGAGCGGCGGGGTGGAGCTCGCCCTGGTCGCCGCGGGCATCCGCGCCCGCGACCTCGACCGCTCGGTCTGGGGCATCCTCAGCGAGCTCGGCGAGCACCGCACGACGACCGACCACGGCGCGACGAGGATCCTCGTCGCCCACCGGCCCCGGAGGAGGACGACGACATGAGCGACGAGCCCGCGATCACGCTGGCCATCCTCGACGACCACCCGATCCTGCTGGCGGCGCTGGCGGAGTGGATCCGCCGCTCGGGCACGGACATCCGCGTGGCGGCGACGGCCGGCACCTGGACGGACCTGCTCGCGCACCCGGCCTTCCCGACCGACGTGGTGCTGCTCGACATCGACCTCGGCGACGAGCTCGACCTCGCCATGAAGATCCGGATCATCGCGGCCGCCGGCGCCGCCACGATCATCATCAGCACGCACTCCGAGCCGGGGACGATCAACCGGGCGCTCGAGGCCGGGGCGCACGGCTACGTGGTCAAGAGCGAGCGGACCGAGACGATCCTCGCGGCGATCCGAGCGGCGGCGCGCGACGAGCGCTTCCTGACGGCGCAGACGCGGGAGCTGCTCGGGGCCGACCGCCCGGGCACCCTGACGCACCGCGAGCGGGAGATCGTCCGCCTCTTCGTCGACGGGATGCCGCTGAAGCAGGTCGCCACGCTCCTCGGCATCACCCAGGACGCCGCACGGAGCTCGCTGCGCAGCGCCCGGGGCAAGTACCGGGCGGAGGGGCTGGCCGTCGGCACGAAGATCTCGCTCCGCCGGCAGGCGCTGCGCGACGGGATCGTCGAGCGCTAGGCGCGCGCTCGACGATCCCGGGGGCCTAGACCGTCTCGGCGCGCTTCTGCCGCGCGGGCTCGGCGGGGTCGGAGGGTCCGTTCCAGATCGAGACGATGCCCCAGACGACGGCCGCGATCGGCACGGCCAGCACGGCGCCGACGATGCCGGCGAGGACGGTGCCCACGGTCAGGGCGATCAGGACGATCAGCGGGTGCAGCTTCAGCGAGCGCGCCATCACGACCGGCTGGAGGAAGTTGCCCTCGAGCTGGTTGACCCCGATGACGACCAGGATCACGATCAGCGCGGCGACCGGGCCGTTGGCGACCAGGGCGACGAGAGCGGCGAGGATGCCGGCGGCCGTGGCTCCGACGATCGGGATGAACGCGGTGAGGAAGACGATGACGGCCAGCGGGATCGCCAGCGGCACCTGGATGATCGCCAGCGCGACACCGATGCCGATCGCGTCGACCGCCGCGACGGTCGCCGTTCCGCGGACGTAGCCGCCCAGTACGTCGACCGTCTTGTGCCCGACGCGCTTGGCGCGCTCGTAGCCCGAGCCGGTGAAGGGGCGCAGGAGGAACTCCCAGATCTTCGGGCCGTCCTTCATGAAGAAGAACAGCACCACGATCATCAGCACGAGGCCGGTGATGAAGTTCGCCGCCGCGGAGACGCCCGCGAGCGCGCCGTTGCCGAACGAGCTGGAGGTGAGGAAGTCGACGACCGACTGGCGGGCGGACTCGATCTGCTCGTCGGTGATCTGGAACGGCAGGTGCTGCACGTAGTCCTGCAGCGAGGTGATGCCGTCGGAGGCGCTGCTGACCAGCTCGTCCCACTGGTTGCGGACCGCGACCGTGATCAGCCAGCCGACCGCGCCGAGGATCGCGAGCAGCCCGATCAGCGCCAGCCAGGTCGCGAGGATCGACGGCACGCCCTTGCGCCGCATCCACGCCAGGACCGGGTGGATCGCGGCGGCGAGGATGAGCGCGATCATCACGGGGATGAGCACCAGCGTGAGCTGCGTCATCGCGAAGACGAGCACCGAGGCCAGCAGGAGGACGATGACCACCTGGAGGCAGCGGGTGGCGAACCGGCCGAGGCCGTCGCTCCAGATCCGCCGCTGCGGATCGGGTGCGCTCGGCTGCGGCGCGGCGGCGCTGGTCGAGGAGTCGTTGCGGTCGAAGAAGCCCATGGAGGGACGGTATCGGCTCGGGCCGACCTGCCGTCCCTCCTTGACACCCCGGCCGCGCCGCGGCGATCCGGGGGTCAGAGACCGGCGGGCTTCTCCGGCGTGCGCAGCCAGGTGTCGAAGAAGTCCGCCAGGTCGGAGCCGGAGACGTTCTCGGCCAGGGCCTGGAAGTCGGCGGTCGTCGCGTTCGAGTAGCGGTTCTCGGAGGCCCAGCGCTTCAGCAGCACGCCGAACGCGTCCGCGCCGATCCGGTCGCGGAGGGCGACGAGGGTCAGGCCGCCGCGGGCGTAGACGGGCGCGTCGAAGAGGCCCGCGGCTCCGGGGTCGGCGACGGCGGTCGACCAGAACGGGTCGTCGGCGGGAGCGGCGGCGACCCGGGCGGCGGACTCGGTGACGCTCGCGCCGCCGGTGTGCTCCTCCCAGAGCCACTCGGCGTAGGTCGCGAAGCCCTCGTTCAGCCAGATGTCGGACCAGGTCTCCGGCGTGACGCTGTCGCCGTACCACTGGTGCGCGGTCTCGTGCGCGACGGTCGACTCGTCCGCGCCGCCGGAGTAGAACGAGCGGCCCTGGGTCTCGAGGGCGTAGCCGATCCGCTCGTCGTCGACCACGGCTCCGGCCGAGCGGAACGGGTACGGGCCGAAGACGGAGGAGAAGTAGTCGATGATCGCGCCCTGCTTCGCGAGGGCCGCCTCGGTGCGGGCGCGGGAGTCGCCGGTGATGTCCCGGTCGATCGCGTCGATGGTCGTCACGCCGCCCTGGGTGGAGCGGACCAGGTCGTAGTCGCCGATGTTCACCATGGCGAGGTAGCTCGCCATCGGGCTGGTCTCGACCCAGCGGGAGGTCGTCCACCCCTTCGACGTGGTGGGGGAGCCGACCGGCAGGCCGTTCGCGACGACCGTCCGGCCCTCCGGGACCGTGATGCTGAAGGTGTAGCGCGCCTTGTCGGCGGGCGAGTCGTTGACGGGGTACCAGGTCGAGGCGCCGTCCGGCTCGCTGGCGACCAGGGCGCCGTCGTCCGTCGACCACCAGCCGAAGGGGGCCCCGGTGCCGTCGACGGGGTTCCCGGTGGTCCCGGCGTAGTCGATGCTCACCAGCGCGGGCAGGCCCTTCCGGAGGGTCCGGGCGGGCGTGACGGTCAGCTCGTCCCCCGACTGCGAGAACCGGGCGACCCCGGCGTTGACGGTGACCTTCGAGACGGTGAGGCCGGTCAGGTCGAAGGAGAGCGAGCGCAGGTCCTTCTGGGGCGCGAGGGTGACCACGGCCCTGCCGCCGAGGGCCCGGGTCGCCGGATCGTACTTCAGGACGAGGCTGTAGGTGAGGGCGTCGAAGCCGCTGCTGCCGAGGCCGGGGAAGTAGGGATCGCCGGCGCTGGTGCCCCCGTCGACGGCGCCCGCGCGGGCGGCGGGGGAGGCGATGGCGGCGGGTGCGAGGAGGAGGGAGGAGGCCACGAGCGCGCTGAGCGCGGCTGACGCACGGAATGTCATGTCCGCACGCTAGCGGGCGGGCGTTTCGTGCGCGTGTCGGCACCGTGCCGAGGAGAAGCCCCGTCGATCGACGGACGGGCGATCACGTTCCTGCCGGGGCGAATCAGCTGCGGAATCCGTCGCGGTCACGGAGCATCGCACGGTGGAATTACCCATTCGAGCCGCCGGAGCCCCGCGGATCGTTGCGGCGGCGACGGATTCCGCACTACAGTCGCCGTGTTCATGCAGGTGCATGGGGTGCGGTACCCGAAGCCGCACTGCACCGCCCTGCTCGGAGCAGACGCCTCCGCCGGGAGGGATGACGATCCTCTCTCCCGGCGGGAGGCGGACCGGGCGGATCCGCCCGGCCGCCGCCGGCGCTACGCCGGGACGCGCACCGTCAGCCCGCCGGGCTCGATCCAGGTGCGGAACGCCGAGGTCGAGCCGAACGGATCGCCGTCGAGCTCGATCTCCTGCGCGTGCTCGAGGCGGACCGTGAGGTCGCGGCCCTTCACGTACCGCAGGGCCGACACCTCCTTGGTCAGGCCCATCAGCTTCTTGCCGACGATGCCGCTGCGGCGGAGCACGCCGTTCTCCCACACCACCTTGAAGATGATCTGCACCCAGCCGAAGAAGCCCTCGGGGCGCAGCAGGACGATGTCGAACTCGCTGTCGTCGACGGCCGCGTCCGGCAGTAGGAGGATGTTCGCCGGCAGGGCGCCGCAGTTGCCCACGATGATCGTGTGCGCGCGCACCTTGCGGGTCTTCGAGCCGTCGAGGCGGTAGCGGAACTCGAGCTGGTTCTTGTCGAGCAGGGCCTTCCGCAGCGCGTCCACGTAGGCGAGCCAGCCGGCCCGCTTCTTGAGGTCGTCGTCGGTGTTGGCGAGCATCTTCGCGTCGATCCCGAGGCCCGCCATCACGACGTAGGCGTGGCGGTCGCGGCCCGTGGAGGTCTCGATGTCGATCATCCCGACGTCGATCGCCCGGTCCTGTCCGGAGAACGCGACGGTCAGGGAGTTGTCGATGTCGTCGAGCGTGAGGTTCAGGTTGCGCGCGAGCAGGTTGCCGGTGCCGGAGGGCAGCAGCGCGAGCGAGGCGTCGGAGCCTCGGAGGGCCTCCGCCACGACGCGGACCGTCCCGTCGCCGCCGGCCGCGATCACGACGTCGGCGCCCGCGGCGAGGGCCTCCTTCGTCTGACCGGCCCCGGGGTCCTCGACGGAGGTCTCGTACCAGAGCGTCTCCTCCCAGCCGGCGGCCTCCTCGGCGCGCTTCACAGCGGCCTTCACCGACTCCAGGTCGACCTTGACGGGGTTGTAGACGAGCGCGGCACGGCGGCGCTCAGGCATCGTCGCGGCTCTCGTCGAGCTCGTCGCCGTTCTCGTCGACACGGCCCGGTCGCACGGCGGCGTCCTCGCGGATGTCGATGCGGGTGTCGCCGGCCTCGGTGGTGGAGACCTCGATGCGCGGGGCCGCGTCGGCCTCCGTCGCCTTCGGGGCGCTGGTCAGCTGGTCGTGGCGGTCGTCCGCGCTCTGGTCGGTCATGCCTGGACGGTAGCAGCGGGCGATCCGCGCCCGCGCGGGCTTGCGTCAGCGGCTGCGTGCCGCCTGAAGACCCCAGAGCACGAGCGGGATCTGGAGCGGGAGGCGCAGCAGCGTGATCACCCGGGTCCGAGGCCGACGGGCGTCCCGCGCCATCTGCACGTTGCCGGGGAGGACGGCGGCCATCAGGGCGGCGGAGGCGAGACCGCCGGCCGCGCGGGTCCGCGGGTGCAGCGTCGCGGCCGCGCAGACCAGCTCCGCCGCTCCCGAGACGAGGACCCATCCGCGCGCCGAGCCGGGCATCCCTCGCGGGACGACCGCGTCGAAGGTCCGCGGGTGCACCAGGTGCACGACTCCCGAGACCGCCATCGCCGACACGAGCACGAGCGGGCCCGCGCCCAGGCGGCTCATCGGCCCTCCGCCCCGCGCTCGAGCGGAGCGACGTGGTCGAGGATCCGGCGCCACTCGCGCACGAGCGCCAGCCGGCCGGCCCCGTCGACCGTCACGGTGCGCGCCCGCGCGAGGCGGCCGCGGTACCAGCGGCCGTCCTCGGCGCTCGCCACCGGGTCCGCGTCGCCGTGGACCAGGAGCGTCTCGGCGGTCACCCGGTCGAGGTCGTCGGCCCAGGAGCCGTCGCGGAGCGCCGCGAGGTCGGTCGCGGCGCCGCTCGAGCCCTGCCGCCAGCCCTCGGCGAGCATCCGCTCCAGCCGGTTGCGCAGTCCGCCGTGGGTGGCGAGCACCGGGTCGTCGGAGTCGATCCCGAGCGCGTCCAGGCCCGGCTGCGTCTGCGGAAGGGCGGCGGCGATCGCGTCGGCGTCCTCTCCGCGGAGGGTCTCGCGCCGCTCCCACGCGCTGGTGGGGTGCACGATCACGCCGGCCTGCGGGGGCGCGGGGGTGCCGACCAGCGCGAGGCGGTCCACGAGGTCGGGGTGCCGGGCCGCGAGCGAGAGCGCGAACGCGCCGCCGGAGCCCCAGCCGACCACGCCGACGCTGCCGAAGCGGGCGCCCTCGACCATGCGGGCGGTGCGCTCGGAGCGGCGCAGGTACTCGGCGAGGTCGTCCGCGCGGTCCTCGACGCGGCCGTGAGCGGCGTCGACCGGGTCCGAGGCGCCGTAGCCGGGGCGGTCGAGGATCAGCAGGTGCAGACCCCACGGACCGGTGACGGTCGGGTCGGGGTCGAAGCCGCCCGCTCCGGGAGTGGGGTGGCAGAACACCACCAGCCGGTCGGCGACGGGATCGCCCGCCGCCGAGACGCCCATCCCGCGGCCGGACCGCAGCTCGAAACGGTGGTTCGCCATGTCGCCTCCCGGGTGCGCCGAGGGTCGGCGCGTCGCCCCCAGTCAAGCGGAGACGGCGGCCCGCGCGCTGGGCCTTGTGCCGGAGCGGGAGCAGTCGGACGCGTCCGGAGCGGGCGTGCTCGATGCGGGTGGTGCGACCGTCGTCAACCCCGGTGACGCGCCCTCCGCCGTCCGGTGGACTGGACGGTCCCTCGAGGAAGGACCACCCGTGATCCGCACAGCACTGCCCGCGACCGTCGACGACGTGGAGCTCGACCCGGTCGGCGACGACGGCTGGCGGGTCCGCGCCCGCACCGAGGACCTGCGGGAGCCGGAGGCCGTGCTCGGCTTCATCACGCCGGTCGACGGCGGCTTCGAGGCGCACCGCCTCGGGCTGCCGCAGGAGGACGTGACCTGCCCGTCGCTCGAGGACGCGCTCTCGAGGTACGTCGCCGAGGAGCCGCTGCCCGCGTGGATCCGCTCCGCCCGGAAGGATCCGCGGACCGGCTTCCTCGGCGAGCGGGAGGTCGTGGTCGGCACCCCCGAGGCCGAGGGGGCGGGCCTCCTGGTCGTGCACGTCGACGGCGAGCTCGCCGGGCACGTCGTCGCGACCACCCCGATCGCCTTCGTCGCCGAGCGCGGCGACCTCCCGCCCCTCGTCGTCGAGTCGATGGACGGGCTCCTCGCGCTCGTCTCGGGACTGCGCCGGTAACCCCTGACCCCCGCGGAGGTCGACCCCCGTGGCAGGCGGTCGGCCGCCGCCTAGCGTGCTGGGAGCGGGTCGGCACCGGCTCCGTTCCGTGCTGCCGCGGATGATCGAGCAGGGGCGGGGCAGCGTGATCACCACCTCCTCCGTCGCCGGGCTCGACGGCGCCCCGGGCCTCAGCCCCTCCGTCGCCTCGACGCACGGGGTCGCCGGGCTCACCAGGAGCGCGGCCCTCGAGGTCGCGGGCACCGGCGTCCGGGTCGACTCGATCCACCCGTCGCCCGTGAACACGCGGATGATGCGCTCGATCGAGGCGGGAGCCGTCGACGCCGGCGCACCGTCCGTTCACCCGATGTCCACGTGACGCCGCGGAGGAGGGGAGCGAGGATGGGGGCGTGTCCCGTCGCCTCCTCCTCCCCGTCGCCGGCGTCCTCGCCGCGGCCCTCGCCGCCGGCGGGCTGACGCTCCTCGTCTGGACGATCGACGAGACGCCGTTCGCACGGCCCGACGCCGGCTTCGACCGTCTGACGAGCGAGGTCGCCGCGGTGCCCGGAGTCTCCCTCGACGGCGCCGAGCGCTGGGTCGAGGCGCCGGCGTTCGGCCCGCCGACCTCCTGGGTCGGGGTCGCGGTCGAGGAGCCGGCGCTCGCCGACGCCCTCGCGACGGCCTGCGCGACCGAGTACGCGGATCCGGTGCTGTGGTCGTTCCGGGCGACGTCCGCAGGCGGGAACACCCTCTCCTTCGCGGGCGCGGAGGAGCCGACCGCCGCGTGCCCCGCTCCCGCTGTCGACGCGTCGGCCCTGCTCGAGCGGATCGACGGGCTCGGCCGTGACCTGGAGCTGCACGCGTCGCTCCGCGAGGGGTCCTTCGCCCTCGACTCCTTCGAGGACGTCTCCGGCGGGCTGCCCGCGCTGCTCCCGATCGTCCGGGCGGCGGAGGACCTGCGGGACGCTGCGGGCGCGGAGCGGGGCGCCCTGGTCGAGATCTCCGGTCCCTGGGCCGCGATCACCGTCGGTCCCGGCGAGCAGGAGCGGACCGCCGCGCTGCTCACGACCCTCGTCGAGGAGCACGGCGTCACCGCCTACTGGGCGACCGAGGACGGCCTGCGGATCGTCGCGCCCGACGGCGGGCACGCCGCGATCGAGGCCGCCGTGCGCGACTCCGGGCTGCCGGTGGCCGACCGGTCCCTGCGCTTCGAGGCCGACGAGTCCTGACGCCGGGCGGCCGTGAACGGGTGCGGCCTGGCTCAGACCTCGGTGGCGGGTGCTCGACGGGCTCCCCGGCTCACGACGGGAGGCACCTCCAAGACGGGGACTGCACGCTTCATGAACCGGTCGAAGTCCGGAACAGTGAACGCGGCGTACCCGTGCTCGGGAGTGAACAGGAGCCCCATCCCGATCAGCTCCGCGCGGACCGATCCGAGCTGAGTGGACGCGCGCTCCAGAAGCGCCTCGACGTCGCCCGCTTTCTGGGGCTCTGGTCCGAGCTCCGCCATGGCTCGCATGTACGCGGTCTGAAGTGGACTCGCCCGATCGAGTCGCACGCGGAAGAAGGAGCTGTCCAGCTTCGCCTCGTAGGCCTCCCTCGCCAGTTCGACGTCCTCCCGGTGGATGCGATCGTTCTCAGCCACCGTCCAGACCTGGTAGCCCAGTTCCTGGATGAAAGAGGGGTATCCGGTCGTGATCTCGACTACGAGTTCAACAGCGTCGTCGTCGTAGACCGCGCCCTCGGCCGCTGCCGGCTCTCGGAGAGCCGCTACCGCTTCGTCGTGATCGAGCGAGTCGATCCGCGGAAAGGTGAAGAGCCGCTCGGCGTCCGATCTCGCATCGCCGACAAGCTCGGCGATCTGCGGAGGACCGGCACCGACGAACGTGACGGGGAGGCTCCGCTGCACGGTCTTGTGGATGGCTTGGATGAGCGCTTAGAGCTGCGGTGAGTCGAGGAACTGGACCTCGTCGATGAGCAGGACGATCCCCTCGCCCTGCTCGGCCGCCGCTTCACCCACGGCGACGAGGACGTCCGTCAGGTCCAGTCCGAGATCCCGATGATCGGCCACTCCTTCTGCCGGCGGTACATCCCATCCGATGGACCACTCGCCGTCCGCTCCGACAGACACCGCGAAGGCGCTCAAGACCGCGGCGGCGTGCCTCCCGCGGTCGGTCCATCTCGCGCGGGGGGACAGGCGGAGGAGTGCCGCCTTGAGCTGGGATGCCAGCACCTGGCGGAACCGGCCCTTGTCGTGCTTGACCGCCTCGAACTCGATCACTGTCCCCGTTCTCCTCCTGGGCGATCGTCCGGAAGCCGTTGAGAAGGACCGTCTTTCCGACGCCCCGCAGCCCCGTGACGATCATCGACTGGTTCGTGCGGCCCCGTCGCAGGCGCGTCAGCAGGGTGCGGAACGCCTGGGTCTGCTCGTCTCTGCCGATGAGGATCTCCGGTCGCGCTCCCGCGTTCGGCGTGTAGGGATTGTCGACGGCATCCATACGGGCCGGTTCAGGAGTCTTACTGTGCTTTATCCAGATCGAGTGAAGCGCAGTAAAGCCATCGAACGGCGCCCGTCACGCGCGCCAGGCCGCCAGCTCCTCCGCAGCCGCCAGGACGCGGTGGGTCGGCGAGAGGTCGAGGACGCACGCGCCTGAGCGCCTGCGAGGCCCGGATCCCGCCTCCTGGACCCGCGACCCAGGGAACGCTGGCAGGATGTACGGGACGGTCGGTGCGCGAGAGCGCGCCGCACGGACGGCACCGCCCGCTGAGAGCGGCCCCGCCCGGCCCCGTCCCGCACACCTCCACCCGCTCCCGACAGCGCTCACAGCGCCGGAGCGACACATCACCGCGGCCCGACCGGGCGCGCGGTCGGACCCTGCGCCGCGCGCCCGCGTCCAGCCACTCCCTCCCGGAAGAACCGCATGAGAAACGCCAGAACCGCCAAGCCCGCCCGCCACCACCTCGAGCTCCCCAAGCCCAAGCCCCTCGAGAAGGGCGCCATGCGGATCACCCCGCTCGGCGGCCTCGGCGAGATCGGCCGCAACATGACCGTCTTCGAGCACAAGGGCAAGCTGCTCATCGTCGACTGCGGCGTCCTCTTCCCCGAGGAGAACCAGCCCGGCATCGACGTGATCCTCCCCGACTTCGCCGCGATCCGCTCGCGCCTGAAGGACATCGAGGCCATCGTCCTCACCCACGGCCACGAGGACCACATCGGCGGCGTGCCGTACCTCCTCAAGGAGCGCGGCGACATCCCGATCATCGCCTCGACCTTCACCCTCGCGCTGATCAGCGCGAAGCTGCAGGAGCACCGCATCACCCCGCGCACGCGCCCGGTGAAGGAGGGCGACCGGATCGACGCCGGCGTCTTCGACCTCGAGTTCCTCGCCGTGAACCACTCCATCCCGGACGGGCTCGCCGTCGCGATCCGCACCGAGGCCGGCCTCGTGCTGCACACGGGCGACTTCAAGATGGACCAGTTCCCGCTCGACGGGCGCACCACCGACCTCCCCGGCTTCGCGCGCCTCGGCGACGAGGGCGTCGACCTGTTCCTGGTCGACTCCACGAACGCCGACGTCCCCGGCTTCGCGATCTCGGAGGGCGACCTCGCCCCCGCGATCGACCAGGTGTTCCGCACCGCGCCGCGCCGCATCGTCGTGTCCAGCTTCGCGAGCCACGTGCACCGCATCCAGCAGGTCCTCGACGCCGCGCAGCGCCACGGCCGCAAGGTCGCCTTCGTCGGCCGCTCGATGGTCCGCAACATGGGCATCGCCGCCGACCTGGGCTACCTCAAGATCCCGGCCGGCCTCGTCGTCGACATGAAGGTGCTCGAGAAGCTCCCCGCGACCGAGATCGTGATGATCTGCACCGGTTCGCAGGGCGAGCCGATGGCGGCGCTCTCGCGCATGGCCAACAAGGACCACATCATCGACATCGGCCCCGGCGACACCGTGCTGCTGGCCAGCTCGCTGATCCCCGGCAACGAGAACGCGATCTACCGGATCATCAACGCCTTCACCCGCTGGGGCGCCACGGTCGTGCACAAGGGCAACGCCAAGGTGCACGTCTCGGGTCACGCCAGCGCGGGCGAGCTCGCCTACTGCTACAACATCCTCCGCCCCACCGCGGTGCTCCCCGTGCACGGCGAGTGGCGCCACCTCACCGCGAACGCGGCGATCGCGACCCGCACCGGGATCGACGAGAAGGACGTCTTCGTCATCGAGGACGGCGTCTCGATCGACCTGGTGAAGGGCCGCTCGCGCATCAGCGGGCGCATCCCGGCCGAGCAGATCCTGGTCGACGGCACCACGATGGGAGTCGCCACCGAGGACGCGATGAACGACCGCATCGTCCTCGCCGAGGAGGGGGCCATCACGGTCCTCGCCATCGCCGACCTCGACCGCGGCACGCTCGGCGAGCCGGTCGAGTTCTTCACCCGCGGCTTCGTCGAGGAGCCGGGCTGGAAGGCCAACGCGAGCAAGGCGATCGACGACGCCGTCCTGCAGGCCGCGGGCAAGCCGGTCGAGCTCGAGGCCATGGAGGCGCTGATCACGCGCACCCTCGGCCGCTGGCTGACCCGCCGCCACCGCCGCAACCCGGTCATCACCACCATCGTCGTCGAGGAGTAGGCGCCTTCCACGCCGGCCTCCGCCTCCGCTACCCCCTGCCCCGCGAGGCGCAGGCGGAGCAGAGTGGGAGGGTCGGCAGGTCGCCGACGCGAAGGGAGAGCGCCATGAGCACCGACCGCACCACGGGTGAGGACACCGAGAAGACCGAGGACCTCCCCGACGGCACCGGGACGGACACCTCCTCCGGTGGCGGCGACACCGACACCGTCTCCGGCGGCGAGCCGGACGAGCCCGCCGAGTAGGGCCGTGAACGACGAAGGGCGGGACCGCGAGGTCCCGCCCTTCGTCGTTCCGCCGATCAGATCAGCGGGCCGTCGCTCTCGCTCGAGCGGCGGGTGACCTGCTCGCCGCTGGCCGGGTCGACGGCCGAGCGCGTGGTCGAGACGGCCTGGCGGCGGCGCGTCAGCAGGACCAGCCCGAGGATCAGGCCGACCGCTCCGGCCGCCATGAGGATGTAGCCGACCAGCTTCAGGTCGATCCCGGACACCTGCACGTCCACCGCGAAGGCGAGGACCGCGCCGACGACGAGGAGGAAGATCCCTGCTCCGATGCTCATTGCGTGCTCCTTCTGACTGCCGCCGGAGCGCACGCGGGAAGCGCGCAGGGGCACCGGCGATCGCCCCACGGTAGACCCCGGGTCCGGCGGCCCCCAGGCCTTCCGGCGGGAGCCTCCGGGGGTGTAGGGCGGTGCGGGTCAGCGGTCGGAGACGCGGAGCATCACGCGGGTGCGGTCGGCGCGGGTGACCAGGCCCTCGATCAGGAGGAACACGCGGTACTCGAGCCGGTACTTCGCCAGGAACACGCGGCCCAGGCGCTCGACCTCGCCGGGGTCGGCGTCGATCTCCGCGGCGGCCTCGACCGGCACCGCGTAGTCGGAGACGCGGCCGCGGCGGTCGCACGGGACGAGGGTCACCCGCGCGTCGTTGCGGAGGCGCTTCACCTTGCCGCTGCGGCGGGGAGTGGTGACGATCAGCTCGTGGCCGTCGCGGGCGATCCAGACCGGGGTCGAGACGGCGTCCCCGGACTTCCGGAACGTGGTGAGCGAGACGAAGCGCTCGTCGGCGAGGGCGGTGAGGTCCTGGGAGAGGGGCATGTCCGAAGTAGAGCGGCCGGGAGCGGTCACCGCAAGCCTCCGTGGCACCTCGATCCGCCCCCGTAGGGTGGAGTGATGACCGACGCGACGCCTCTGATCGGCCCGACCGAGGCGCCCGATCTGCACGTGATGACCTACAACATCCGCCGGCGGATGCCGCGCCTCACCTCCCGCGCCGTCGACCAGTGGGACCGGCGCCGCCCGCTCGTCCAGCGGGTGCTGGAGCAGGAGCGCCCCTCGATCCTCGCCGTGCAGGAGGCGCTGCCGGACCAGTCGGCCGCCGTGCACGAGGCGCTGGGCTCCTCCTTCGAGGCGATGGGCTTCGGCCGGGACGCGGACCGCGGCGGCGAGCGCGTGATGCTCTTCGTCGACCGCAGCCGCTACGCCGTCCGGCACTGGACCCAGATCGCCCTCTCGGACACCCCGGACGTCGCCGGCTCGCGCAGCTGGGGCAACCGCATCCCGCGCACCGCCGTGATCGCGGAGCTGACCGATCACGCGACCAGCCGCGAGCTCACCGTGGTCTCGACCCACTTCGACCACATCTCGCGGCGCTCGCGCCAGCGCTCCGCCGAGCTGATCGCCCGCCGCGTCCTCGAGCTCGGACGCCCCGCGATCGTGATGGGCGACACCAACACCGACGTCGACACCGTCCCCTACCGGACGATCCTCGACGAGGGCCGCCTCGCGGACGCGTGGGAGACGGCGGAGAAGCACCTCACCCACTCGTGGAGCACCTTCTCGAACTACCGCGCGCCGGCGCCGGGCAAGCGGATCGACTGGCTGCTCGTCAGCGAGGGCGCGTTCGAGGTGGTCTCCGCCGGGATCAACGCCGTCCGCTACGGGGGAGCGGCGGCCTCCGACCACGAGCCGGTCCAGGCCGTGCTGCGCTTCACGAAGCCGTGAGCGGCTCCGCCCTCGTCGAGACCTTCCTCGAGCCCCCGCGCACCCGCGGGGAGTGGACGGCCGACGGCATCCGCGCGATCGGGGCGGCGAGCATCGTGGCGGCCGCGATCGGCTGGGACCTGGTCGACGTGGCGGTGCTCGCGCTCGCGGCGATCGGGCTGGTGCTGCCGCGCTTCCTCGGCATCCGTCCGGCGCTCGACGCCCTCTTCGGGCTCGCGCTGCTCGTGGCGTCCTGGAGCAGCGTCCTCGGCCTCTACGAGGCCTGGCCGCAGTGGGACCTGGTCGTGCACTGCGTGCTCAACGGGCTGATCGCCGCGGTGGCCTACATCGTCGCCGCGCGGGCCGGAGTCGTGCCGGCCGTCGCGGGCGATCGCGGGCCGCTGCTCCCGGCGGTCGTGCTCTGCGCCTGCTTCGGGACGACGGCGGGCGTCCTGTGGGAGTGGGGCGAGTGGGCGGGGCACCGCTTCATCGACTCCTCGATCTTCGTCGGCTACGAGGACACGCTCGGCGACCTCGCCGCCGGCGCGCTGGGCTCGATCCTCGCCGGCGCGCTGATGCGCTTCTGGTCCGCGAAGTCCCGGGTGGTCGGACCGGGCGCCTCGCGCGGCGTCGGAGGTGCGGCGTAGCCTGTCCCGCATGTGCGGCCGCTTCGCGATGGACTCCGAGACCGATGAGCTGATCCGCGAGTTCGTCGCCGCGGGCGGGCGCGCCGAGGACTGGGCGCCCGACTACAGCGTCGCTCCCACCGACGTCGCGCCGATCGTCCGCGAGCGGCTCCACGACGGCGAGCGGGAGCGCGAGCTGGAGCTCGCGTCCTGGGGCTTCACCCCGTCCTGGTCGAAGGGCAGGGGGCCCTCGCCGATCAACGCGCGCCTCGAGTCGGTCGCGACGAACGGCCTGTTCCGCGGGGCGTTCGCCAAGCAGCGCGCGATCGTCCCGATGCGCGGGTACTACGAGTGGGAGACCCGCGCCGACGGCAAGCAGCCCTGGTTCCTGCAGGGCGAGGAGCCGATCCTCGCCGCGGCCGGCCTCTACACGGCCCGCAAGGAGGGCGACGACTGGCGCGTCTCCTTCACGATCATCACCCGCGAGGCGCGCGACGCCTCCGGCGAAGTGCACGACCGGATGCCCGTGTTCCTCACGCCCGACGTGCGCGACGCCTGGCTCGACCCGGCTCCGCTCGCCTCCGCCGAGGAGATGCTCGCCACCCTCGACCGGGCGTCCGTCGCGATGGCCTCGACCGTCACGGCCCACCCGGTCGACCGCCGCGTGAACAACTCCCGCACCGTCGACCGCCGCGACCCGGGCCTGCTGACGCCGGTCGCCTGAGGCCGTTCGCTCGGAAGGCGCGGGACGATCCGCGCGATCTGCGGAACCCCCCGGGCGAGGGCGGACGACGGGTGGTGGGTGGACCGGAGAGCACGGGAGGGGCGGAGCCGCGGCCCCGCCCCTCCCGGGCGTCCTACTTCGTGCCGGCGTGACCCGGGAACGGCTTGCCGTTCAGCGAGACCTCGTCGGGGTCGACCTCGACGTCGCCCACGTCGTCCGGGCCGCCCGTGCCGGGCACGGCCTTCACCTCGGCCGAGCCGGAGACCTCGGTGCGGCTCTCCGCCGGATCCGAGTCCTGCTTGGCCTCGGTCTCGCGCTCGCTGCCGGGCGACTCCGAGATGTCCTTCTCGATGGTCTCGCTCTCGGAGGAGGTGGCGGGAGCCGCCCCGTCCGGCTTGCCGATGGTCGAGCCCTGGTCGTCCTGCTCCGTGCGGTCCTGGTCCATGTCGTCGCCTTTCGTCGGGACCTCCGACGCTACGTCGGGGCGCGCGCGGGGGCACCCGCTTGACAGCCCGGCCGGGGGAGGGCGGCGTGCAGGGTCGACGTACTACCCTGGGTCGACGGTCGCACCGGGGGGCGCGGCACACCCGCCGCCGACCGCGAGGAGGACCCGTGGCATCCCACCGGACAGGCGACACCCGCATCGTCGGGACGACGGTCGACGGCCGGTACACGATCGAGGAGCTCATCGGCCGCGGCGGCATGGCCACGGTCTACCGGGCGAGAGACGGCGTCCTCGGCCGCTCCGTCGCGCTGAAGATGTTCGCCCCCGGCATCGACGACGCCCAGGACCTGCAGCGCAAGGCGTCCGAAATCCGGCTGCTCGCGGCGCTCAACCACCCCGCCCTCGTCACCCTCTACGACGCGCACGACGGCGGCGACGACACCAACGGCCAGGCCTACATGGTGATGGAGCTCGCCGAGGGCCCGAGCCTGTCCGAGCGGCTCGCCGAGGGCCCGGTCGCGCCGAACGACGTCGCCTCGATGGCGGGCGACCTCGGCGAGGCCCTGCACACGGTCCACGCGGCCGGAGTCGTGCACCGCGACGTGAAGCCGTCGAACGTGCTGCTCGTCCCGAGCCCGCTGACCAGCCGCGAGTTCCGCCCGAAGCTGGCCGACTTCGGCATCGCCTCCCTCATCGACGCGACGCGGATCACCGCGCCCGGCACCCTCATCGGCACCGCCGCCTACCTCAGCCCCGAGCAGGCGCACGGCGACCCGGTCACCTCGGCGAGCGACATCTACTCCCTCGGCCTGGTGCTCCTGGAGTCGCTGACCGGCCGCCGCCCGTTCACGGGCTCGGCGATCGAGGTCACGCTCGCCCGCCTGCTCCGCGACCCCGAGGTCTCGGAGTCGCTCGGCAGCGGCTGGACCTCGCTCCTGACCTCGATGACGCGGCGCGAGCCCGGCGAGCGTCCCGCCGCGCTGCAGGTGGCGGAGTCGGCACGCCGCCTGATCGATCCGCGGCGCGACTCCCCGCCGGCGGCCATCATCGTCCCCGACGTCCCCGCCACCCGGGTGATGTCGACGGAGCCGCTCGCCGAGACCGAGCCGATCACGCGGACGGAGGCGCTCGACCCGACCCGCCGGCTCGCGGCCGACGCGTACCCGGCCACGGAGGCGATCGCTCCGACGCAGCGCTTCACCGCGACCGAGCGGATCGCACCGGCACCGCGGACCGCTCCGGCGCCGCAGACCGCTCCGTCGCCGCGCACGGCTCCGCTCCGCACCGCGGCCGCCCCTCCGCAGCGCCGCGGCCCGAGCCCGTGGCTGATCGTGCTGGTGCTCGCGCTGGTCGCGGTCGCCGTCGGGCTCGCGATCATCCTGATCGACGGTCCCCAGTCGCCTCTGCCGCAGGTGGACGGCGAGCTGGGCGACCACCTCCGTCAGCTGCGCGAGAGCATCCGCTCGTGAGGGGCCTCCGACTGCGCGCCGCCGGCGCCGTGCTCGCCTCGGTCCTGCTGCTGAGCGGATGCTCCTCCGCGCCGCAGGGCATCGACGAGGGCACCGCCCAGACCCTCGACGACGCGGTGGTGGCCGTCGCCGAGAAGGCCTCGGCCGACGACTACCAGGGCGCTCTCACCGAGCTCGCCTCGCTGCAGTCGGCGCTCGACGCCGCGCTCGCCGAGGGATCCGTCAGCTCCGACCGCGCAGCGACGGTGCAGGCGCAGGTCGACGTCGTCCGCGGCGACCTCGAGGCCCTGATCGCGGGAGCCCCGGAGCCGGCACCGGCCGAGACGACTGAACCGGCTCCCGAGGAGACGACCCCGGTCGAGGAGGAGCCGGAGGACACGCCGGCCCCCGTCGAGACCGAGGACGACCCCGCCCCCTCGCCCGAGGAGTCGGAGCCGGAGGAGACGCCGACCGAGCCGGAGGAGCCCGCGGAGGAGACCCCGGCCGCTCCCGGCGAGGACGCTCCGGGCAACAGCGGCGACGCTCCGGGGAACAGCGGCGACGCTCCGGGGAACAGCGGCGACGCACCCGGCAACAGCGGGAACGCTCCCGGCAACGGCAACGGCAACGGCAACGGCAACGGCAACGGCAACGGCAACGGCAACGGCAACGCGGGCGGCAACGGCCCGGGCGCTCGCGGTGCGGCGACCGGAGTCGGCGCCCCCGCGGGCAGCGGTGCCGCGCCCGGGGCCGCGAAGGGCCCCGGCGGCCGCTAGAGCGCTATTCCTGCGTCGAGAGCACGGCGAACGCCGCGTCGAGCTCGACGTCCACGTCCGTGCCGTCCTCGCGGGTGACCTCCACCTCGAAGGCGTGGTCGGCGTCGTCGCTGCGCTCGGCCTCGGTGACGGTCCCGGAGCCGACGGCGCCCAGCGCCGCCTCGCTCGCGCGGGCGAGGTCGTCGCCGGTGAGGTCGTCCGGGTCAACGGCGGCCGCGGTCGGGTCGCCGGCAGGCACGCCGTCGTCGCCCGAGCCGGTCTGGAGGGCGCGGTCGTCGGGGTCGACGGACACGACGGCGAAGGAGTCGTCGAGGCGCACCTCGTACTCGAGGCCGTCGCGGTCGGTCAGGTCCAGCTCGTAGCCGGTGGCGCCGTCGTCGTCGCGCTCGGCCGAGGTGACGGTCCCGCCGCCGATCTCGGCGAGCGCGGCCTCGCTCGCGCGGTCCAGGTCGCTGCCGGTGAGGGAGTCGGACCCCTCGAAGCCGTCGGTCGCGGCGTAGGCGATGCCCGTCCCGGCTCCGATCAGCACGACCGCTCCGGCGATCCCGGCGATGATCTTCGTCTTCTTCTGCACGATGGCTCCGTCCCGGCGCCGCTCGTCGACGCCTCCAGCACTCTCGCGGTCGGGCGCTGAAGCAGGCCTGAAGCGCCCGCTCAGCGGACGAGCGGCACCCGCACCTCGACCCGGGCGCCGCCCAGCGCCGAGTCGCCGACGACGACCCGTCCGCCGTGCGCCCGGGCGATCCCGGCGACGATCGCCAGGCCGAGGCCCGACCCTCCGGCGTCGCGCGCCCGGCCCTCGTCGAGGCGGACGAAGCGCTCGAGCACCCGCTCGCGCTCCGCCGCCGGGATCCCCGGCCCGTCGTCGTCCACCGCGAGCACCGCCTCCGCTCCGTCGATCCGGGTCGAGAGCGCCAGCTGCGAGGAGCGGTGCCGCACCGCGTTGTCGACCAGGTTGCGCAGCGCCCGCGAGAGCAGGGCCTCGTCGGCCACCGCCTGCACGGCCAAGATCCCGCTCGCGTCGACCCGGGCCCCGGAGTCGCGCAGGCGCCGCACCTCGCCGAGGGCGAGGTCGTCGAGGTCCACCGGGGCCGACGCCACGGCCAGGCGCGCCTCGTCCGCCCGGGCGAGCAGCAGCAGGCCCTCGATCAGCCCGCCGAGCCGCACCGACTCCTCCGCGACCGTCCTCGCCAGCCGGGCGGAGTCGAGCCGGTCCGGGTGCGCGAGCGCCACCTCCGCGGTCTGGCGCAGCGCCGCGACGGGGGAGCGCAGCTCGTGCGAGGCGTCCGAGACGAAGCGCCGCTGCCGCTCCTGCCCGCTCTGCAGCCGATCGAGCATCCGGTTGAGGGTGTGCGCCAGCCGGTCGACCTCGTCGCCGGAGCCGGGAGCGGCGATCCGGCGGTCCAGGGCGGAGGAGGTGACCGCCTCGGCCTCCTCGCGCATCCGCTCCACGGGGCGCAGCGCCCGGCCGACGACGACGGCGCACACCACCGCCACCAGCGCGATCAGCAGCGGGACGGCGACCGCGAGCAGCCCGATCGTCGTGGACACCGCCTCCTCGCGGCCCTCGTCGGGCACGCCGACCACGACGAGGGAGTCGTCGTCGAGCTCGCGGGCGGCGACCACCACCGGCCCCTCGTCGTCCACGTCGACCGTGACCGGGTCGTCGCTCTCGGCCAGCGCGAGCGGAGGGAGGTCCTCCGCGTCCTCGGCCGCGGCGGCGACTCGCCCGTCGACGACGAGCTGGACCAGTCCCTCCGAGCCGCGGACGGCCTCCGGGCCGCCCTGTTCGACCAGCGCAGCGACCCGCTCCGCCTCGGCGTCGGCGGCGGAGGCGGCGCTCGAGGCGAGCACGGAGGAGAGGACCAGGACGAAGAGCACGCTCCCGAGGAGCGCGGCGGCGGCCACCACGGCGGTCGCGGCCGCGGTGATGCGGGTCCGCAGGCTCCGGCGGCTCACCCGGCCACCAGCGTGTAGCCCGCCCCGCGCCGGGTGCGGAGGGTGTCGCGGCCGAAGGGCCGGTCGATCTTGTTGCGCAGGGTGCGGACGTAGACCTCGACGATGTTCGGGTCGCCGTCGTAGTCGAAGTCCCAGACGGCTCCGAGGACGTCGCGTTTGGAGACGACCTCGCCCGCCCGTGAGACGAAGTACTCGAGGACGCTGAACTCGCGCGCGGTCAGCGGCACGGCGACTCCGCCCCGCTCGACGGTCCGGGACGCCGGATCCAGCACGAGATCGCCGACGACGCGCACCGTGGGCCGCTCGGCGGCTCCACGGCGGATGAGGGCGCGCAGCCGCGCGACGAGCACCGGGAACGAGAACGGCTTGGTGAGGTAGTCGTCGGCGCCGGTGTCGAGGGCCTCGACCTGGTCGAGGTCGCCGTCCTTCGCGGTGAGCATCAGGATCGGGGTCCAGTCCTCGGCGGCGCGCAGCCGCTCGCAGACGCGGAAGCCGCTGACGTCCGGGAGCATCAGGTCGAGGACGATGGCGGCGTAGTCGGCCTCCTGCGCGTACCAGAGGGCGTCGGTGCCGGTGGTGGCGGTGTCCACGGCGAAGCCCTCGGCCTCCAGGCCCGTCTCGAGGGCGCGGAGCAGGTTGATCTCGTCGTCGACGACCAGGATGCGGATGGCGGCCTCCCCGGGCTCGGCGCGCGGGGGTCCGCGCGAGCCCAGGCTAGCCGCGGCCCCGCTGAAGCCCGCCTGAAGCGCCGGCGGACCACCGCGTCCCGCCGAGGCGCCGGCTCCCCGCCGGGACACCGGCGGGAGCGCGGTGTCCTGGCGGGACGCGCGGCGCCCGGGCGAGGGTCACTCGTCGCGGTCGGTGTACTCGCCCTCGCCCTCGGCGGAGGTGCCCGCGGCGCTGGTGTCGACGTAGCTGCCCTTGTCGGCGGTGCTCTGCTCGTTGACCGAGGTGTCGACGTAGCTGCCCTCGGCCTCGCCGGCGGTGTGCGAGACGCCCTCCGTCGAGGTGTACTCGCCGCCCTCGGTGTCCTCGGTGCTCGTGCCCTCGGCGACGTGACGGCCGTGGCCGGCGGTGTGCTCGTCGTGACCCTCGTGGTGCTCGTGACCCTCGTGGTGCTCGTTGTCGTGGTCGTGGTGGGCCATGGCGGCCTCCTCGCTTCGTCGCGTCGGTGCGCGGTCGGATCGGCCGCGCTCGCTCCGAGACTTCTGCATCGGGGGCGGGGGTGCAAGACGTGGCGGCTGCACATCCGTGCCGCGCAACTCCTACCGGCGCCGGATCCGTCCGCCTAGCCTCCGAGGATGAGCAGACCCCCTCGCACCCGCTGGAGCGTCATCGGCCAGCTCGGCCCTGCCTTCGACGACGGCGGTCCGATGCTGCTGGTCGAGGCCCGATCGGCGTTCGGGCGCCGCCCGATGCACCGCGCCAAGGCGCAGCTGCTGCTGTCGGCGCTCCGCCACCGCGCCCGCGAGCTCGGGGACCGCGCCGAGTACGTCCGCTCCGAGACCTTCGGCGAGGCCCTCGCCGGGCGCGACGACCTCGAGGTGATCGACCCGCCGACCCGCGGCGGCCGCCGCCTCGCCCGCAGGCTCGGCATGAGCGTCCTGCCCAGCCGCGGCTTCATCACGGCCGAGGAGGACTTCCGCGAGTGGGCGCTCTCCCGCTCGGGCAAGCGCCTGCTGCTGGAGGACTTCTACCGGTGGAGCCGCGAGCGCACCGGCGTGCTGATGCGCGGCGACCAGCCCGAGGGCGGCCGCTGGAACTACGACCACGACAACCGCCAGCCTCCGCCCAAGGGCGCCTCCCGGCTCGGCCTGCCGGACCCGTGGTGGCCGGAGGAGGACGACATCGACGAGGAGGTGCGCGCCGACCTCGCGCGCTGGGAGGCCGAGGGGGCGGTCCGCCTGGTCGGCGCCGACGGTCCGCGCCGCTTCGCCGCGACGCCCGCCGAGGCAGAGGCGGCGCTCGCCGACTTCGTGTCGTCGCGGCTGGGCGACTTCGGGACCTACGAGGACGCGATGCTCTCGGGCGACTGGACGATGGCGCACTCGCTGCTCAGCGCCCCGATGAACCTCGGCGTGCTCGATCCGCGGACGGTCGTCGAGGCGGCCGAGGCGGAGTACGCCGCCGGGGGCGCGCCGATCGCGGCGACGGAGGGGTTCATCCGCCAGATCCTCGGCTGGCGCGACTACGTCTGGAACCTGTTCTGGCACCTCGGGCCGGAGTACCGGAACCGCAGCCGCGCGCTCGGCGCCTCCACGCCGCTGCCCGCCGGGCTGCTCGCGCTCGACCCGAGCGGCATCGAGGCGAACTGCCTGCACGAGACGCTCGACGACGTGCACCGGCACGGCTGGGCGCACCACATCCAGCGCCTGATGGTGCTCGGCAACTGGGGACTGCAGCGGGGGTGGGATCCGGCGGAGCTCAACGACTGGTTCGTGGACGTCTTCGTCGACGGCACGGAGTGGGTGATGCCCGCGAACGTGATCGGGATGTCCCAGCACGCCGACGGCGGCGTCGTCGCGACGAAGCCGTACGCCTCGGGCGGCGCCTACATCAACCGGATGTCCGACTACTGCGGCGGCTGCCGCTTCGACCCGAAGGTGCGCCTGGGCGAGAACGCCTGCCCGGTGACCGCCGGGTACTGGGCCTTCCTCGACCGGGCCGAGCCGGTCCTCCGCGGCAACCACCGGATGGCCCAGCCCCTCGCGGGCCTGCGTCGCCTCGCGGACCGCGAAGCGGTGGTCGACCAGGAGCGCCTGCGCGAGACGTACTGACGCGGGGTCGGCGGCACGCCCGCCGCTACTCCGCGCGCACGAAGCGCGACACGGTGACCGCGACCGTCACCGCGGTCGTCCCCTCCACCGCCGCGAGCCGAGCGTCCAGCGCCTCGGGATCCACGTGGTGGGCACTCGGCCCCATCAGCACCTCGGCGCGCAGCTCGTCGACGCTCATCAGCACCGTCGTGTCGAGCTCGATGCGCTCCTCGAGCGCGAACCCCGCCAGCTGCTCGTCGAGCCGCTCCGCCTTGCCGGCGTCGATGCCGAGCATCCCGAACCGCTCGCGGATCTCGTGCAGGTGCCTCTCGCGCGGAGTGACGACGACGGCGACGCCGCTCGGACGGAGCACCCGCCGCATCTCCGGGGCGTTCCGCGGCGCGAAGACGGTGAGCAGCGCGTCGGCGGAGGCGTCGGCCAGCGGGAGGGGCTGCCAGAGGTCGGCGGTCGCGATCGCCGCCCGGGGGTGCGCGCGGGCGGCGCGGCGGGCGGCCGGGGCCGAGAGGTCCAGGCCCAGCCCGTCCGCCGCCGGATGCGCCTCGAGCACGGCCGCGAGGTACGCCCCGGTGCCGCAGCCGAGGTCGACCACGAGCCGCGCGTCGGCGGGGACGGCCGCGGCGACCGCGTCCTGGATCACCCGGTAGTGGCCGGAGCCGAGGAGGTCGGCACGGGCCTGCACCATCGCCGCGGTGTCGCCCGAGGTCGCGTGCCTCCCGCGCAGCAGCGAGGCGTAGCCCTGACGCGCGAGGTCGGCGCTGTGCCCGAGGGGGCAGCGGAGCGAGGAGGGGCGGGGGAGCGCGTCGGGGGCGAGCGCGCCGCCGCAGACCGGGCAGGCGAGGGCGGGCAGCACCGTCGATCCGGGTCGGGCGGCCGGATCGAACGCGCTCACTCCGCGCCGGGCGCGCGCGCCCGCATGGCGGTGACCGCCGCGTTCAGCGTCGCGATGGTCGGCACCGCGAACAGCGCCCCGGCGAGCCCGGCCACCTCGAGCCCGGTCGCGACTCCGAGCACCACGGCGAGCGGATGCACCTTCACGGCGGTCCCGAGGATGAGCGGCTGCAGCACGTGCCCCTCGAGCAGGTGCACCAGGATCACGACGCCGACCATCACCAGCGCGGCGACGGGCCCGCTGAACAGCAGAGCGACCAGTGCGGCGAGCGCACCGGTCACGATCGCGCCGAGGATCGGGACGAACGAGCCGAGGAACACCACGATCGCGATCGGCACGACGAGCGGCAGCTGCAGCGCGAGCGCGCCGATGCCGATGCCGACGGCGTTGATCCCGGCGACGCCGAGCTGCGCGATCACGAACTGGCTGAGGGTCCGCCAGCCGGCGGCGCCGCCGCGCTCCATCGCGGGGCGCGCGCGGCGGGGGAGGAGGCGGAGGAACCAGTGCCAGATCCGGCGGCCGTCGAGGAGCAGGAAGATCAGCGAGAACAGGGTGAGGAGGGTTCCGGCGAAGACCTCGGCCAGCTGGGAGCCGACGGCGAGGGCCCCGGACGCGATCGTCGACGCCTGCGCGTCGGCCCAGTCGACCGCGCGCTGCGCCCAGTCCGAGAGCTGGACGTCCGAGAACGACAGCGGCGGGCTCCGCAGCCACGCCTCGACGCCGTCGACCGCGTCGAGAGCGCGCTGCCCCACTCCGCTGAAGCCGGAGCGCGACTGCACAATCACCAGCCCGACGAGGCCGGTCAGCAGGAGGAGCATCAGGACGATCGAGACCAGGACCGCGAGCGGGCGGGGGAGCCGCAGGCGCTCGAGCCGGTTCCGCAGCGGGGTGAGGAGCGCGGTGAGCAGCAGCGCGATCAGCACCGGCACGACGATCACGGGCAGCAGCGAGACGAGGCGCACGAGGAGGTAGAGGAGCCCGGCGACGGCGAGGAAGCGCCACGACCAGGCGGCGGCGATCCGCATCCCGGTCGAGACGTCGCCCGAGGCGTCGTCCGGCGAGTCCGAGGGGGCCGGAGCCGTGACCGCAGCCGGGGGAGCGGCGGCCGCAGGCGGACTCGCCGCCGTGCCGTGCCGCTCGTCGCGCGCTCGCCGTCCCCGCATGACCCCTCCGATCCTCTCGCAGTGTACGGCGGAGCGGCCGTCCGGGACCGGGAGGGAGCCCGGGGGCGCCCCGCCTGGAGGGATCCGGGCGCCGGATGTGCCGGCAGCGGCTCGTCCGGAGGGCGGAACGCGCCGGATCGCGCCGTCTCCGCCCCGTTCCCCGTCTCGGCCGCGGGAGGCCGGTCCGCGCCGGTAGCGTTGTGCGGGTCGATGCCGAGCGAGGAGGGCGACGGATGCTGGAGGCGGTTCTCGCGATCGCCGCGTGGTGCGCGGGCGCGGTGCTCGTCGTCAGCGGCGCCCTGAAGCTCGGCCGCACGGAGCGGTTCCGGGCGAGCCTCGAGGCGCTCGGGGTCCCCCTCCTCCTCCGGCGCCGCGGCTGGTTCGCGGCCGCCTTCCCCGTCGTCGAGATCGCGCTGGGCGCCGCGGTGGTGCTGGCGCCCGCTCCGGCGCACCGTGCCGCCCTCGTGCCGGTGGCGCTCCTCGACGCCGTGTTCCTCGTCGTCGCCGTCCGTGCGGTCCGCGCGACGGAGGACGTCGACTGCGAGTGCTTCGGCGGGCTGGGCTCGGCACGGATGACCGGACACACCGTCGCGAGGAACGCGGTGCTGCTCGCGCTCGCGGTCGCCGGGGCCCTCGGCGGGCTCGCTCCGGCCGCGCTGCTCGGCGGCGGCGGTGCCTCGGCGGCGGCGTCCGGGCTCGCCGCCGCTCTCGCCGCGGTCTCGCTCGTGCTGGTGCGCGACCGCCTTGCGGCGTCGACGGCCGCTCGCGTCCGGGCGGCCGCCCGCCTGTCCGCAGCCGACAGGGAGTCCGCGCCGGGGCGCGCGCCCGAGGGCGACCTCTCGGCCGCCGACCTCGCGTTCGTCACAGTGGCCGGCGAGCTCCTGACGCTCGAGGAGTTGTCCCGCCCGGCGACGCACCTCGTCTTCTTCTCGCCCTCGTGCGCCGCCTGCCACGCGCTCGTCGAGCGCTTCCGCTGGTGGCCCCACGGCCTGCGCCCGGGCGAGGAGCTGCTGCCCGTCCTCCTCGGCAGCCGCGAGGACTTCGCGGTGCACGCCGTCTACGGGCCGCTCGTCGACCACGCCCTCTATGATCCGGAGGGCCGCGTCGCCGCCGCCCTCGGCCGAGCGGGGACGCCGGGCCACGTGCTGCTCACGCCCGAGCGTCCGCTCGGCGACGGCTGGACCTCGGGAGCCGCGTCGATCGAGGCACGCGTGCTCCGGCCCGGATTCCTCGCCGAGCTGCAGGCGGCCGGCCCGGACCCGGCTCCGGCGGCCGGCGGCGCGGTACCGGCGGGGTGACGACGGCCGGCGGGCGGAACGGTGCCGCCGGGCTGTCGACGACCGACCGACGGCGGCCGGGCTCAGCGGCGCTCGAACTCGCCGGACATCGAGCCGTGCACGGGGTGGGCGGGATCGTCACCCACGGCGCGGGCGGGATCGTCGATCTCCACGGCGCGGGACGGGGGCTCCTCGTCGCTCGCGTCGAGGCCGAAGCCGTCCTCGAGCAGCTCCTGGGCGATGCGGCTCGACAGGCCGCTCCTCTCGCCCGGTCCGGGGTCGCTCTCCGGGTCGACGGGGGCGGCGAACGCCTGCTCGAGTCCGGACGCCGGCATCTCGGCGTCGTCGATCGAGTCGGCTCGCCCGTCGAAGGGTCCTCGTGCAGGTCTCGGCATGCGCCCGAGCGTAGAGGACGGGCCCCCGGAGGTCGACGCTCCGTCGCGCACTGCCGGGCCGCCCGCGCGCCGGGTCAGTCGTGCAGCGACCAGGAGTGGGGAGCGACCTGGACGCCGCCGACGGTCGCCGTCTCGTCGCCGATGTTCAGCGCGAGCCGCGCGGTGCGTCCCTCCGGGCCCTCCGCCACGAGCATCACGGCGGTGTTGGAGAGGTCGACCGTGCGGGTGCTCGCGCCGACCAGCCACGGGTTCCGTCGGCGGAACGCGACGACCTCCTGGTGGGCCCGGTAGGCCTCCCCGCCCGGCCACTCGGCGGGCTCGGCCGGGAACTCCGGGCGGATCGCGTCGTCGCCGCCGATCCGCTCCTCCTTGACGCCGCGCAGGCCCCGCTCGTCGCCGGAGTAGATGCTCGGCACGCCGGCGACGAAGCCGAGGATCGCCGCGGCGTGGCCGTGGTGGCGCTCGTCGCTGACGGCGCTGGCGATCCGGGTGACGTCGTGGTTGCCGACGAAGGTGAGGGGCAGGAACTCGCGGACGAAGTCGTCGTGGCGCTTCAGGGACCAGGCCAGCTCGAAGAGGTTCGCCTCCTCGAGGGAGTTGCGGACGGCCTTCCAGAGCTCGTACTGCGTGACCGAGTCGAGCCCCGACTCCCGCACGTAGCCGGTGTAGTCGCCGTGGATGACCTCGCCGACGAACCACGCGTCGGGGAAGCGCTGCCGCACCGGGTCGATCGCCGCGTGCCAGGCCGCCGGCGCGACCGCGTACGCCGCGTCGAGCCGCCAGCCGTCGATGCCCCGCTCGAGCCAGTGCGCGAGCACGGAGGACACGTGCTCCGCGACCTCGGGGTTCCCGTTGTCGAGCTCGACCAGGGCGTCGTGCCCCTCGAACACGTCGACGCGGAGGCCGTCGACCTCCTGCGACCGCTCGCTGCGGGAGAAGCGCGCCGCCTCGGGGGAGCCCTCGCCGGCCGCGACGGCGGCACGCCACCAGGGGTGCTCCCGTCCCACGTGGTTGAAGACCCCGTCGAGCAGCACCCGGATCCCGCGCTCGCGGCACGCGGCGATCAGCGCGTCGAGGTCTGCCTCGTCGCCGAGGCGGGGATCGATCCGGAAGTGGTCGACCGTGTCGTAGCCGTGGGTGGAGGAGGCGAAGACCGGCCCGAGCAGCAGCCCGTTGCAGCCCAGCGCCAGCAGGTCGTCGAGCCAGGGGAGCAGGGCGCGGAGGCGGTGCTGCGGCTCGTCGTCCGGACCCGGACCCTCCGAGGCGCTCGCCTCGGCGCCCGTGAAGCCGAGCGGGTAGACGTGCCACCAGATCGCCGTCGAGATCCAACCGTCCGTCTGAGCCATCGTGGCCGTCCTCCCGGCCCGCTCGGGCGCGGGCCGCCGTCACTGTAGCGAGGCGGGCTGGACCGGAGCCGCGCCCGCTCACGGGCCGGGCCGCAGGGCGGTGATCCAAGCCAGCACGGCCAGGCCCGCCCGCACGGAGGCGGGTGCCGTGACGGAGCAGACGAGCAGTGCGAGAGCCGCGCAGGCGAGCCCGGCCACCGCGCTCCTCCGCTCGCCCGCCCACCGCAGCGCCCGCACGGACGCGATCACCGCGGCGACCGCCACGGCGACGGCGGGGAGGGCCCAGAGCGGATGCACGGAGGACGCGAGCGCGAGCAGGCCCAGCGCGAGCGCGGCGAGGCCGGGCTCGTACGGCCGGCGAGCGGGAGGGTGCCGCCGGGGCGGCCGGGGGAGGGCCGCGTCGGCCGGAGCGGATGGAGGGAGGAGTGCCGTCGTCGTCATGAGCCGATCCTCGTCAGGCGGCGGACTCTGCGGAGAGGCGATCGGCGGATCGGTGGACGAGAGGCGCCGAGCGCCTCCTGTGGAGGGACAGACCGGCGCGATCGGCGTCGTTCCGGGCGTCTCGAGGCCGGAATCGCCGGAGATCCGGGGCGGGGCTGGTAGGTTACCGACGGTCCGACCGGTTGAGGACGTCCGTCCCCGGCCGAGGACGATCCATCGAAACCAGCTGTTCCGACAGCGAGAACGTCCTGGGAGGACACTCCATGGCTGACAAGTCGCTCAACCGCACCGAGCTCGTCGCGAAGATCGCCGCCGACTCCGGCCAGAGCCAGGCCGCCGTCAACGGCGTCCTCGACTCGCTCTTCACCACCCTCGCCGACTCCGTGTCGAACGACGTGAAGGTCACCATCCCCGGCTGGATCGCCGTCGAGCGCACCTCCCGCGCCGCGCGCACCGGCCGCAACCCGCAGACCGGCGAGACCATCCAGATCGCCGCCGGCCACTCGGTCAAGGTCTCCGCGGGCACCAAGCTCAAGGCCGCCGCGAAGTAGTCGCGCCCTCCGACACGGCCCCGGCACTGCGCCGGGGCCGTCGTCGTCCGCGGACGCGGCTGCCGATCAGCCGCGGAACGTAGGCTGGACCGGTGAATCGAACCGTCCGGATCGTCGGCCCTGCGCTCGTGCTCGTCGCCGCAGCGCTCGTCGCCCTCCTCGCGGCCCTGGCCTTCGGCGGGGGAGCCGCGGCTCCGCTGCTGAACGATCCCGGCCCCGTGGTCCGCTACGGCCTCCCGATCGCCAAGCTGGCCGTCAATCTCGGCGCCGCGGGGATGATCGGCTCGCTCGTGCTGACGCTGTTCGCGCTGAGCCCCCGCGCCGTTGCCGCCCGCGACGCCCGATCCTCGTCCCGCGCCTCGACCGCTCACGCCTCCTCGCGCGCCGGTCAGTCCTCCTCGCGCGGCGGCCAGTCCTCCTCCCGCGCCGGATCGACGCGCACCGCGGTCGCCCCCGCGAGCCCCGCGCCCGCCGAGGCCGCGCCCGAGCCGCGCACCGAGTTCTCGATCGCCCTCGACGTCGCCGCCGCCAGCGCCGCCTTCTTCGCCGCGTCCAGCGCGGTGACCGGGTTCCTCACCTTCCTCAACGTCACGCAGACGCCCCTGAGCCTCGACCGCGACTTCGGCACCAAGCTCAGCTACTTCATCGGCAGCATCGAGGTCGGCCAGGCCTGGCTCATCACGACGCTGCTCGCGGCCGTCGTCACCGTCCTCTGCTTCGCCGTCCGCAACCAGACCGCGCTCGTCTTCGTCACGGGCCTGGCCCTGCTCACGCTGCTGCCGATGGCGCAGCAGGGGCACGCGGCGGGAGCGAGCGGGCACGACGCCGCCGTCACGGCGCTGGGCCTGCACCTCGTCTTCGCGGCGATCTGGCTGGGCGGCCTCATCACCGTCATCGTCCTGCGGCCCCTGCTCGGCGGCTCCCGCCTGCTGCCCGTGATCGAGCGCTACTCCAGCCTCGCGCTCGTGAGCTTCGTCGTGGTCGCGGCGTCCGGCTACGTCAGCGCCGAGCTCCGGCTCGCCACCCTCGACAACCTGCTCACCGGCTACGGGATCCTCGTGCTGGTCAAGGTCGCGGCGCTGGTCGCGCTGGGCCTGTTCGGCGTGCTGCAGCGCCGCTACCTCATCGAGCGGATGCGGAAGGCCGGCGGTGTCGGCGGCCGCAGCTTCTGGTGGCTCGTCGGCGCCGAGATCGCCTTCATGGGGATCGCCTCCGGAGTCGCTGCGGCGCTCGCGCGCACCGCGACCCCGGTCGACCAGATCGCCGCCAGCCAGCTCACGGATCCGACACCGGCTCAGCTGCTGACGGGCGAGCCCCTGCCGCCGCCCGCGAGCGCGATGAACTTCCTCACGCTCTGGAACATCGACCTGGTCTGGCTCCTGGTCTGCTCCTTCGCCATCGCGTTCTACGTCGCCGGAGTGGTGCGCCTGCACCGCCGGGGTGACCGCTGGCCCCTGCACCGCACGATCCTCTGGATCGCGGGCATGCTCCTCCTGGCCTACATCACGAACGGCGGGGTGAACGCGTACGAGAAGTACCTGTTCAGCGCCCACATGCTCTCGCACATGGTCCTCACCATGGCGGTGCCGCTGCTGCTCGTCCCGGCGGCACCGGTCACGCTCATCGCCCGCGCCGCCGCCCGCCGCACCGACGGCTCCCGCGGCGCGCGCGAGTGGGTGCTGCTCGCCGTTCACTCGCGCTTCGCCACCGCGATCTCGCACCCGATCGTCGCCGCCCTGCTGTTCGTCGGGTCGCTCTGGGGCTTCTACTACTCCCCGCTGTTCCGCTGGGCCACCACGGACCACATCGGCCACGAGTGGATGATCGTCCACTTCCTGATCACCGGGTACCTCTTCGTCAGCGTCCTGATCGGAGTGGACCCGAGCGTGCACCGCGTGCCCTACGCGATGCGCCTCCTGCTGCTGCTGGGCACCATGGCGTTCCACGCCTTCTTCGGCCTCGCACTGATGACGGGGGAGGGGCTGCTCCTCGCCGACTGGTACGGAGCGATGGGCTGGGGCACCTCCGCGCTCGCCGATCAGCAGGCGGCCGGCGGCATCGCGTGGAGCATCGGCGAGATCCCCACCCTCGCGCTCGCGATCGTCGTCGCGATGATGTGGAGCCGCTCCGACGCCCGCGAGACCAAGCGCCGCGACCGCCAGGCCGACCGCACCGGAGAGGCCGAGCTCACGGCCTACAACGACCGCCTGGCCGCCCTCCAGAAGCGCGGCTGATCCGCTCCCGGGCCCCGGGGTCCCGGCGGCCCGCGGGTACAGTGGAGCGGTGACTCAGCCGACCCTCTCCGACGAGCAGCAGCGGGTCTTCGACCTCATCGAGAACACGCGCGAGCACCTGTTCGTCACGGGTCGGGCGGGCACGGGCAAGTCCACCCTGCTCAACCACCTGAGCTGGAACACCGACAAGCAGATCGTCATCTGCGCCCCCACCGGCGTCGCGGCGCTGAACGTCGGCGGCCAGACCATCCACTCGCTCTTCCGACTGCCGATCGGCGTCATCGCCGACTCCGACCTCGACCAGCCGCCCGAGCTGCGCAAGCTCCTCAACACCATCGACACGCTCGTCATCGACGAGATCTCCATGGTCAACGCCGACCTGCTCGACGGGATCGACCGCAGCCTCCGGCAGGCGCGGCAGCGGCGCTCCGAGCCGTTCGGGGGCGTGCAGGTCGTCCTCTTCGGCGACCCGTTCCAGCTCGCACCCGTTCCCGGCGATCCGGAGGAGCGCGCCTACTTCGCCGACCGCTACCGCTCGCTGTGGTTCTTCGACGCCCTCGTCTGGCAGGAGGCGCCGCTGCGGATCGTCGAGCTCGGCCGGATCCACCGGCAGAGCGACGAGCGCTTCAAGTGGATGCTCAACGCGGTCCGCTTCGGCATGGTGACGAAGGAGATCGCCGACGTGCTGAACGCGGCGGGCGCGCGGACGCCTCCGGCCGACGACGCGATCACGCTCGCGACCCGCAATGACACGGTCAACCGCATCAACCAGGCGGCGCTCGCGCGGCTGAAGGGCCCGCTGAAGACCGCGTCGGCCGAGATCAGCGGCGACTTCGGCGGGCGCGCCTACCCGGCGGACCAGAACCTCGAGCTCAAGATCGGCGCGCACGTGATGTTCCTGCGCAACGACTCCGAGCAGCGCTGGGTGAACGGCACCATCGGCCGGGTGACGAAGGTCGCGGGGACGGTGTGGGTCGAGGTGGACGGCGAGGTCCACGAGGTCGAGCCCGCGACCTGGGAGCGCTACCGCTACTCCTACTCCGCCGCGACGAAGAAGCTCACCCGCGAGATCGTCGCCGAGTTCGCGCAGTTCCCGCTCCGCCTGGCGTGGGCGGTCACGATCCACAAGTCGCAGGGCAAGACCTACGACTCCGCCGTGGTCGACCTCGGGCAGCGCGCCTTCGCCCCCGGGCAGACCTACGTTGCGCTCAGCCGCATCACGAGCCTCGAGGGGCTCTACCTGACGCGGCCGCTCCGGCCGAGCGACATCATCGTCGACAAGGACGTGCTGCGCTTCATGTCCGAACGGCGAGCCGAGCCGGCCGCCGTCGCGGAGGCGTCCGCGGACTGACGCCCCGCGGAGGAGGTCGGAGCAGGCCCTCAGGCCGCCGCGCAGGTCCGGGCGAGATCGCGGAACAGCTCCGTCGTCAGCCGGTACGCCTCCGCGACCTCCGCGATGACCCGCTCGCGCTCCTCCTCGTCCCAGCCCGCGGCGTCGAGCTGCTCGCGGTAGGTGGCGCGGAAGGCCGACGGTGCGGCGATCTCGCCGAAGAGGAAGAAGCCGACGCCGTTGGTCTCGAAGCCGAACCGCCGCTGCAGCAGCCCGCGGACGATCGCGCAGCCGGAGAGGTCGCCGAGGTAGCGCGTGTAGTGGTGGGCGACGAAGCCGCCGCTCCAACCCGCGGCCACGATGCGGATCCGGTCGACGTAGGCGCTGGTCGAGGGCAGCGGGCGGATGCGCTCCCGCCAGTCCTCGCCGACGAGGAAGCGCAGGTCCTCCGCGATCGCGGGGAGCCGGGTGAGCTTGGCCGAGAGGAAGGGCTCCGCGACCGGATCGCCGGCCATGTCCTCCGCCACGGCCTCGAGGGCCTCGTAGACGAAGTAGTGCTGCGAGATGAGCGCGATGTAGTCGTCGCGGCTGCCGGAGCCGGTCATCAGCGAGGTCATGAAGGCGGCGCCCTCGTCGTCCGCGCCGGACTGCCCGATGCGCAGGCGCAGGGCCTCGGAGAACGGGATGACGTTCGACACGGTGGCCTCCCTCGGCGACTGAGGACTGCCTTACCTTAGCCGAGCGGAGCCGCTGGGACCAGAGGCGTCAGTGCCCGTGTCCGCCGTCGACGACGGAGTGCATCATCCCGCCCATGTCGCCCGAGCCGCCCGAGGAGGCGGCCATGGCGGGGGTGGCGAGGGCGGAGACGGTGAGCGCGCCGGCCAGGAGTCCGACGAGAGCTCGCGACGGCGAGACGGCCTTCTCCTCGACGCGCGGAGAGCGGAGCGAGACGGCCACCACGGCGACCGCGATCAGCTGGAGGACCGCGGCGGCCAGCGCGGGGAGGGGCTCGGCGAGTGCGCCGAGGGCCAGAGCGAGGGCGAACGCCGCCAGGGAGGCGACCGCGACGACCAGCGCGGAGCGCGGCACGACGATCCGGCCGCGCGCCAGGACGAGGACCGCCCAGAGGATCTCGACGGCACCGAGCACCCCGATCACCGGGGCCTGCGCGCCCTCGCCGCCGGCGGCGAGCGAGAGGTGGACGAGCCCGGCGCCGAGTCCGGCGAAAGCGGCGTTGCAGCGGGCCACGGTGGTCATGGCGGCTCCTTCGCTGGATCGGGGAAGAAGAGGAGGCCCCGGATCGACACACCGCATCGTGTCGTCCGGGGCCGTTCAGTCCGTCCGCCGCGGAAAACGGCGGGCCCACGGCGGACGGAGTAGAGGGGGGCGGCAGGTGCCGCCCGGGTCAGGCGGTCGCGGCGGTGCGCGTCCTCGCCGTCTTCTCGGTGCCGAGTCCGACTCCCAGGAGCACCAGCGCGCTGGCCAGGTGCAGGAAGTGGTCGGCGGTGTTCAGCGCCAGCACGTTCAGGGCCGTGTCGACCAGGAAGAAGCCGACGATGCCGAGCAGCAGGTACACCGCTCCGACGGTCACGTTGACGGTCTTCGCCGCGGCGACGGTCGACAGGCCCGCGATCAGCAGCGCGCCTCCGATGAGCAGGTGGGCGATGTTGTGCAGCGGGTTCACCTCGAAGATGCCGAGCAGGAGCCCGCCTTCGGTCGAGAGGAACTGCACGCCTCCGGTCACGACGAAGCCGAGGAGCCCGACGACGACGTAGACGGCTCCGAAGAGAGTCGCCAGCAGTCGATTGGGGGATCTGCGCATGGTCTCTTACCTCCTTCGAGCAGCGCCTCTGCGCTGTACTCCCTCTCTTCGTAACCCGGCGCCTGCCGGTTTGGGAACGGGGTGGACTCCGCCGGTCACGGTCAGGACACGAATCGCGATCGCGCGCTCAGTGGCCCTCTCCGGCCCGACGGAGCCCCCGTACAGTGGTGCCGTTCGCAGACGACGGGGGAGTCGCACGGCATGGGATCTCGCAGACGGACGCGGACGGGGCTGCTCGTCGTCCCGGTCCTCGTGCTCGCACTGGCCGGCTGCACGCCCGCCGCCGCCTCGCGCGTGGCGGAGGCGCCCGCGCAGGCGGCGTCGGAGGAGCTCGCCTCCGCCCTGTCGGGGTTCCTCGACGAGACGGTCGGCGTCGCCGGCGCGACCGGAGCGGTCGCCGGGGTCTGGTCGCCGTGGGGCGGCAGCTGGGAGGGCGCGGTCGGCTGGGAGTCGGACGAGCGCACCACCGCCCTCACCACCGACGCGCACCTGCGGCTCGGCACCGGCGGCACCGAGGCGATGACCTGCGACGTGGTCCTCGCCCTCGCCGACTCCGGCCGGGTCGACCTCGACGCCGACGTCGGCGAGACGCTGCGCTCCCTGCCCGGCATCGACGGGCTCACCCTGCGCGAGCTCTGCGCGCACACCTCCGGCCTGGCCGACTTCCGCTCGGCGCTCTGGCCGACCGTGCTCCAGAACCCCCCGCGGCAGTGGCCGACGCTCGAGCTGCTCGCCGCGGCCCAGGTGCGCGGTGCCTCGGCCGAGCCCGGAGCGGCGTGGTCCGACTCCGCCACCGGTCCGCTGCTCGCCGGCATCGTCGCCGCGCAGGTGACCGGTCGGAGCATCGGGGAGCTCTACGACCAGTACGTGGTGCCGCGGTACGGGCTGCGGAGCACGGAGCTGCCCGGCGCCTCCGAGGTCGACCTGCCCGCTCCGTCCCCCCGCGGCTATGCGGTCGCGCTCGACCCGGCGACCGGGGAGAAGCGCTGCGACGTGCGCCTCGACGTCACCGCCGCGTCCCCGTCCGCCCTCGGCGCCGCCGGCGGAGCACTGACCGATCTGGAGGACCTCCGGCGGCTGGCGACGGGTCTCGCGGCCGATCCCGCGGACGACGCCATGTGGCGGGACCCGGTCGTCCAGGGCCAGGGCCGCGCCGACTACCTCCGCGCCGGGCTCGGCGGGCACGAGGCGGGACCCCTCCGCGGCTTCTCGGGCCTCGCGCCCGGCTTCGTCACCGCGGCGTACTCCGACCCGGTCTCGGGCCTGACCGTGGCCGTCTCGATCAACAGCTCGACGCCCGGCGGGGACTTCGCCGCGACGGTCGCCCGCACCCTGGCCGCCATCGCGGTCGAGCAGGGAGCCGCGGCGGGAGCCGAGGGCCTGCCCCAGCTCCCGTGGACGGCCGACGGCGAGCGCGGCGCCGTGCAGGGGACCCCGACGCGCTGCTGATCCGGCGGCGCCCTACTCTGGTGCCATGCCGATCACTCCCGACACCAAGGACTGGACCTGGGTCCTCGAGCGCCCGTGCCTCGAATGCGGTTTCGACGCCTCGCTCGTCGACGCCGACGAGGTCGCCGAGCTCATCCGCGAGAACGCCGCCGCCTGGCCCTACGTGCTCGACCGCGACGACGCGGCGGGCCGGCCCGACGACGAGACCTGGTCGCCGCTCGAGTACGCCGCGCACGTGCGCGACGTGCACCGCATCTACCGCACCCGTGTGCAGCTGATGCTCGCCGGCGACGACCCGCTCTACCCCAACTGGGACCAGGACGTCACCGCCGTGGAGGAGCGCTACGACCAGCAGGACCCCGCGACGGTCGGCCGCGAGCTGGTCGAGGCGGCTGAGCGCATCGCCGAGGTGTTCGACTCCGTCGCCGGTGCCCAGTGGCAGCGCCGAGGCCGCCGCAGCGACGGCGCGGCGTTCACGGTCGACACGATCGCCCGTTACTACCTGCACGACGTCCAGCACCACCTGCACGACGTGCAGGGCTGAGCTCAGGTGTCGATGAGCTGGGGATTGAGGAACGAGAGCGTCCGCGCGTAGGCGAGCGCCGCGGAGGCGGGGCTGACCGCGTCGCGCAGGTTGCCGTTCGCGAAGTGACGCTGCGTGTCCGGGTAGGTGTGCGCCGTGACCGGCGTCCCCGACTCCTTCAGCCGCCCGACGAACGACTCCGGGTCGTCGCCCGCGGGCCACTCGTCGCTCTGCGCGTAGTGCAGGAGGGTGGGGCACGGGACCAGCACGTGCTCCTCCCCACCGAGGGTGGCGTAGTACGCGACCACCGCGTCCACGAGCCCGGTGCCCGCGGCGAGCAGCCCGAGGCGGCCGCCGAAGCCGAAGCCGATGACGGCGCTGCGCGGCGCCCCGGCCGCGACTCCGGTGCCGACCGCCTCGGCGACGGCGGCGAGGGTGCGGTCCTGCGCGGCCATCGCGGCGAGGTCGCGCGCGTCCTCCGGGGCGAGCGTGGCCCAGCCGTCGTAGAGGTCGGGCACGAGCACGTGGTAGCCGTGCTTCGCCACGGCCTCGGCGAACGGCTCCAGCCACGGCAGGCGCCCGAAGACGTCGTGCAGCACGACCACCACGGGCCGGCCGGGGTGCCCGTACTCGAGGGCGACGCCCGGCGACGGGATCTGGACGAGCTCTGTCACCCCTCCACCCTGCCCTCTGCGTCCCGCGATCCCGCGCGCTGCCGCGGATCCGCCCGGCGTGTCGCGTCGAAACGCCGCGCGGGCGCCTCACCGCTCCGCGCGGCCGTGCGGCTTCAGCGGCAGGACGACCTGCTCGCGCAAGTGCTCGTAGACGACCGAGGTGCGCACGTCGGCGACCTCGCGGCGCTGCGTCAGCTCGTCGATGACGAAGGCGTAGAGGTCCTGGTTGTCGCGGACGGCGACGTGGATGATGAAGTCCTCCGAGCCGGAGGTGACGAACACGCCGACTCGTCGAGGCCGGCGACCCAGTCGCGGAAGGCCTCGATGATCTCGCGCGACGGCGGACGGATGCGGACCGCGATCAGCGCCTGCACGCCGCGCCCGAGGGCCGCGAAGTCGAGAGTGAGCGTCGCGCCGGTGATCACGCCGCGGCGCCGGAGGCTCCTCGTGCGGTCGAGGGCGGTGGTCGGCGAGACGTGCACGGCGGCTGCGAGGTCACGGTTCGTGATCCGTGCATCCGACTGCAGGACCTGCAGGATCCGGACGTCGAGTTCGTCGAGTGCCGCTCCTGGGCCGTTCTGCTGGTCGTTCATACGGAGATCCTGCCGAAGGGGAGCCCTCCTGCCTACTGTTCGTGACGTCACTGCGCACGAACCGAGGAGCATCATGACCATCCCCGCCCCCGACGCCGTCGGCTTCCACCCCGACGAGATCGACACCGCCGCGCCCACCCGCTCGGCCCGCCTCAAGTGGGTGGTCGTCGTCGACGAGTCCCTCCCCGCCGGCCGCGCCGTGAACGCCGCGATCTGCGTGGGCGCCGCGACGGCCGCGCACGTCGCGGGGCTGCTCGGACCGAGCCCCGCCGACGCGTCCGGATCGCTGAATCCCGGTCTGCCGTGGGCCGGCTGCACGGTCCTCGCCGCCGACGCGGCGACCCTGCTCGCGATCCGCGCGAAGGCCGAGGCGCACGACGGGACGTTCGTCGCCGACATGCCCGCGTCGGCGCAGGCCACCCGGGTGTACGACGAGTACCGGGAGGCGGTGGCGGCGAGCGGCTCCGACGAGCTGCAGTACCTCGCGGTCAGCCTGGTGGGGCCGAGGAACCGGATCGACAGGATCGTCGGGCGGCTGCCGCTGCTGGGCTGACGGACACCGCGGGGCTGCCGGACGCCGCTGCGCTGACGGACGTCGCTGCAGCGCCGGAGGAGGAGCCGCTCGCATCGGGCCGGAGGACCGGCCGCAGACGAGGGGGGGGAGGAGAGCGAGTGACGGGAATCGAACCCGCGCCATCTGCTTGGGAAGCAGAAGTTCTACCATTGAACTACACTCGCGCTGCGCCGCTCGGGCGCACCAGGACATCGTAGCAAGGCCCGGAGCCGGCCCATGCCCCGGGTCGCGCCACGCCCTAGGATCGCAGCGTGCTCCTCTCCGACCGCGACATCTCGCTCGAACTCGCCTCCGGCCGCGTGGGGCTCGCCCCGCACGATCCGTCGATGCTGCAGCCGTCGTCCGTCGATGTGCGCCTCGACCGCTTCTTCCGGCTGTTCGACAACCACCGCTACCCGTACATCGATCCGGCCGAGGACCAGCCCGAGCTGACCCGCCTGGTCGAGACGCCGCAGGGCGAGCCGTTCATCCTCCACCCGGGAGAGTTCGTGCTCGGCTCGACCTACGAGGAGGTGTCGCTGCCGGACGACATCGCGGCGCGCCTCGAGGGCAAGAGCTCTCTCGGACGGCTCGGGCTGCTGACCCACTCGACCGCCGGGTTCATCGATCCGGGCTTCACCGGCCACGTCACCCTCGAGCTCAGCAACGTCGCGACGCTCCCCATCACGCTCTGGCCGGGGATGAAGATCGGCCAGATGTGCTTCTTCCGCCTCAGCTCGCCCGCCGAGAAGCCCTACGGCTCGGCGGAGTACAGCTCGCGGTACCAGGGCCAGCGCGGTCCGACCGCGTCGCGCTCGGCGCTCGGCTTCCACCGCACGGACGTCTACACCGACTGACGCCGGCGAAGGGATCAGGGCGCGGGGGTCAGCCCAGCAGGCGGGGGAGCTGCAGCACGAGCCAGGGGGAGAACGCCCAGGGGGTCGAGCGGACGGCGGCGAGCGTCGCCTCGGCGTCGACCCACTCGTAGTCCATGACCTCGTCGAGGCGCGGATCGAGGGCGTCGCGGCTCGACAGCGTCGCCGTGTAGACGGGGCAGATCTCGTTCTCGACGACGCCGGACGCGTCGACCGCGCGGTAGCGGAAGTCCGGCAGGGCGACCTCCAGCGTGGCCAGCCGGGCGCCGAGCTCGCGCTCGGCCCGGCGGACGACGGCGTCCTCGATCCGCTCGCCCGGGGCGGGGTGCCCGCAGAAGGAGTTGGTCCAGACGCCCGGCCAGGTGCGCTTCTCGAGTGCGCGGCGGGTCACCAGAAGCGCGCCGTCCGGGGAGAAGACGTGGCAGGAGAACGCGAGGTGCAGGGGAGTGGCCGTGTCGTGCACGGTCGCCTTGTCGGCGACCCCCACGGCGTTCCCGGCCTCGTCGAGGAGGACCACCTGCTCGATCCGGTCCGTCTGCACAGTGGCGGCTGGCGAAGTCATACCCGCAAGTCAAGCACGCCGCAACACATCAGCCGGCTTATCGTCCTGGTTCTCCCCTTTGTTAGCCTTCCCACGTGGATACGCGCGACCCCGTGGTTCTGTCCCGGTTGAGGCAGGAGCACGTCGATGCCGTCCTGGACAGGTTCTTCTCGTTGGCGAGGTCCCGGGCGGTGCGTCTCGGACCCCGCTACCTGACCCTCTGGCAGACGCTGGAGGCCAACACCCGCGGCGGTAAGCGCTTCCGCCCGCTGATGGTGATCTCCGCGTACGAGGCCCACGGCGGCCAGGATCCGGAGGCCGCCGCCCACCTCGGCGCGGCGTTCGAGCTGCTGCACACCGCGCTGATCGTGCATGACGACGTGATCGACCGCGACTTCGTGCGCCGCGGCGGCCCGAACGTCTCGGGCAGCTACCGCGACGAGGCGACGACCGCGGGCCTCTCCATCCCGATCGCCGAGCACCGGGGCACCTCGGTGGCCGTGATCGCCGGGGACCTCGCCCTCACCGGCGCCCACCGCCTCGTCGAGGGCGTCGGCGCCTCCGACGGCGTGCGGGCCCGCCTGCTCACCCTGCTCGACGAGGCCGTCTTCGCCTCCGCCGCGGGTGAGCTGGCCGATGTGGACTTCTCCCTCATGCCGGGCATGCCCTCGGTCGACGAGGTGCTCGAGATGGAGCGCCTCAAGACGGCCGTCTACTCGTTCGAGGCGCCGCTGCAGGCCGGAGCGATCCTCGCCGGGGCCTCGGACGCCGCGGTGGACGCCCTCGGCGAGTTCGGCCGCTGGATCGGCATCGCCTATCAGATCGTCGACGACCTGCTCGGGGTCTTCGGCTCGGAGGGGCAGACCGGCAAGACCACGCTGGGCGACCTCCGCGAGGGCAAGCGCACCGTCCTCATCGCCCACGCGGCCGGCACGGACTGCTGGCCCGACATCGAGGCGCTGATCGGCGACGAGCACCTCGCGCCCGAGACCGCGGAGAAGGTGCGCGGCATCCTCGAGGAGTGCGGCGCCCGCAGCTACGCCGAGGGGCTCGCGAACCAGTTCGCCGATCGCGCCTGGGCGGCTCTGGAGACGCCCGCGGTGTCGGAGGCGTTCCGCAACGAGGTCCGCCCGCTGGTGGCCAGCGTGGTCGGGCGCACCCGATGAGCGCTGTCCGCCACGCGCGGATGCGCGCGACGATGCGCTCCGCCCGGCCGAGCCCCCGTACGGTGGCACGATGAGCCGCCAGAGCGAACTGTACGACCGCGTCGCGCACGAGTCGTCCGCGCAGGTGATCCGCCGCTACTCCACCTCCTTCGGGCTGGCCACGCGTCTGCTAGCCCCGGGTGTCCGCGAGCGGGTGGAGGACGTCTACGCCCTCGTGCGCGTCGCCGACGAGATCGTCGACGGCGTCGCCGAGGAGGCCCGTCTCGATCGGGCCGCGGTGGAGGAGTCTCTCGACGCCTTCGAGGCCGAGACCGAGCGCGCGCTCGCCTCCGGCTACAGCTCCAACCTCGTGATCCACGCCTTCGCTCGGACCGCGCGGGCGACCGGATTCGGCACCGAGCTCACCCGGCCGTTCTTCGCGTCGATGCGCGCCGACCTCCGTGAGACCGAGCACACCCCCGAGTCCTTCGAGGCCTACGTCTACGGCTCCGCCGAGGTCGTCGGGCTGATGTGCCTGCACGTGTTCCTCGCGGCGCCGGACGCGGGGCTCGTCTCCGAGACCGCCCGCGCACGGCTCGTGGCCGGAGCGCGCCGCCTGGGCGCCGCGTTCCAGAAGGTCAACTTCCTCCGCGATCTCGCCGCCGACGTCGACGGCCTCGGCCGCAGCTACTTCCCCGGAGTCGACCCGCGGGCGTTCTCCGAGCGCGACAAGGCCTCGCTGCTCGCCGACCTCGACGACGACCTCGCCGAGGCCGCAGCCATCGTGCCCGAGCTCCCGCGCTCGAGCCGGCGCGCGGTCCTGCTGGCCCACTCCCTCTTCGCCGCCCTGGCCGACCGGATCCGCGCGACGCCCGCCGAGGAGCTCCTCCGCGCCCGCGTCAGCGTGCCCACGGCCGCCAAGGCGGCGCTCGCGGCCAAGGCGGCCGTGTCGACGCTCGGCCCGCGCCTGGGCCCCGGCCCCGTCCGCGCGACCCGCTCGAGGACCGGCCCGCACCGCGCCGTCGTCATCGGCGGGGGGATCGGCGGACTCGCCTCCGCCGCGCTGCTCGCGCGCGACGGCTACGACGTGACCCTCCTGGAGGCGCGCGAGGCCGTCGGCGGCCGCGCCGGCTCGTGGGAGCACGAGGGCTTCCGCTTCGACACCGGTCCCTCCTGGTACCTGATGCCCGAGGTGTTCGACCACTTCTTCCGCCTCATGGGCACCAGCGCCGAGGAGCGCCTCGACCTCGTCACGCTCGACCCCGGCTACCGGGTCTACAGCGAGGGCGTCGACGAGCCGATCGACGTGCTCGCCGACCTCGAGTCGAACCTCGCGCTCTTCGAGAGCATCGAGCCCGGAGCGGGCGAGCGGATGCGCGCGTACCTCGACTCCGCGCGCGACACCTACGAAATGGCCAAGCGCCGCTTCCTCTACACGAGCTTTTCGTCCTTCCTCCCGCTGCTGCGCCGCGACGTGCTCAGCCGGACCGGGAGGCTCGGCCGCCTGCTGCTCACGCCGCTCGACATGTTCGCGGCGACGGCGGTCACCGACAACCGGCTGCGCCAGATCCTCGGCTACCCGGCCGTCTTCCTCGGCTCCTCGCCGTTCGCCGCGCCGAGCATGTACCACCTGATGAGCCACCTCGACCTCGCCGACGGCGTGCTCTATCCGATGGGCGGATTCACGAAGCTGATCGAGGCGGTCGCCGACGTCGCCGAGGAGGCCGGCGTCACCGTCCGCACGTCCTCGCCCGCGACGCGGATCCTCACCGCCCGCTCGCCCCGCGGCCGACGCCGCGGCGCCGAGGTCGTCGGAGTCGAGTTCACGGGCCCCGACGGCACGGAGCGGATCCCCGCCGACCTGGTCGTCAACGCCTCCGACCTCTTCACCACCGAGCAGTCGCTCCTCCCCGAGGAGCTGCGGACCTACCCGCCCGCCTACTGGGAGAAGCGCGAGCCCGGCCCGAGCGCCGTCCTCGTCCTCCTGGGCGTGCGCGGGGAGCTGCCCGAGCTCGAGCACCACACCCTGCTCTTCACGAAGGACTGGCGCGACAACTTCGACAAGATCTTCGGCGAGCACCCGACCGTCCCCGATCCCGCGTCGATCTACGTCTGCCGCCCGAGCGCGACCGACGCGAGCACGGCTCCGGAGGGGCACGAGAACCTGTTCGTGCTCGTGCCGATCCCGGCCGACACCTCGATCGGCCACGGCGGAGTCGACGGCGCGGGCGACGCGCGCGTCGAGGCCATCGCCGACCAGGCCATCGCGCAGATCGCGTCCTGGACCGGCGCGGCCGACCTGGCCGAGCGGATCGTCGTCCGCCGCACCATCGGCCCGGCCGACTTCGAGAGCGACCTCGGCGCCTGGCGCGGCTCGATGCTCGGACCGGCCCACGTCCTCTCGCAGAGCGCCTTCTTCCGCGCCGGGAACGTCAGCAGGCACGTCGACGGACTGCTCTTCGCCGGCAGCTCCACGATCCCCGGCATCGGCCTGCCGATGTGCATCATCAGCGCCGAGGTCATGCTCAAGCGCGTGCGCGGCGACGTGTCGACCGAGCCGCTGCCCGTGCGGGAGGCGCCGTCCGCTCCGGTCGCGCCCGTCGCCGTGGGGGAGTAGGCGTGGGGATCCTCTACCTGCTCGCGCTCCTCGTCTCGATCACCGGGATGATCGTGCTCGACCGCCGCTTCCGGCTGTTCTTCTGGGCGGACGCGCGACGCGCGGCGATCGTGCTGCCCGTGGGAGTCGCGTTCTTCCTGGTCTGGGACCTCGTGGGGATCGGCCTGGGCGTCTTCTTCCGCGGAGAGACCTCCTACATGACCGGCCTGCAGATCGCGCCGGAGCTCCCGGTCGAGGAGGTCCTCTTCCTCACCCTGCTCTGCTACCTGACGATGGACGTGCACGGCTTCCTCTCGCAGCGGGTCGCCCGGCGGGCGGAGGCGCGCGCGTGACCTACCTCCTCCTCAACGCCGTGTTCCTCGCGGTGGTGCTGGTGCTGCTGCTGCTCGCGCTGCGCCGACGCGTCCTGCGCCTGCCCGCCGTCCTCGGCACGCTCGCCGTGCTGCTGGTGATGACCGCCGTCTTCGACAACATCATGATCGGAGTGGGCCTGCTGGTCGCCTACGACGACGACCTGATCTCGGGCATCCGGATCGGCGTCGCTCCGATCGAGGACTTCGCCTACGCGATCGCCGCGGCCCTCGCCCTCCCAGCGCTCTGGGTGCTCCTGCCCTCGCGTCGTCGGAGCGAGCCGTGAACCGGCTGCGCGCGCTGTTCGTCTCGAGCCGCCCGCTGAGCTGGGTCAACACCGCCTACCCGTTCGCGGCGGCGTACCTGCTGACCACCCGCGAGATCGACCTCGCCTTCGTGCTCGGCACGATCTACTTCCTCATCCCCTACAACCTCGCGATGTACGGGATCAACGACGTCTTCGACTACGAGTCCGACCTGCGGAACCCCCGCAAGGGCGGCGTCGAGGGCGCCGTGCTCGACCGGAGCGAGCACCGAGCGACGCTGATCGCGGCGGTGGCCACGAACGTGCCGTTCCTGGTGGCGCTCGTGCTGCTCGGGTCACCGGTCTCGTGGCTGGTCCTCGCGATCAGCGTCTTCGCCGTGATCGCCTACAGTGCGCCGGGGCTCCGCTTCAAGGAGCGCCCGTTCGTCGACTCGCTGACCTCGGCGACCCACTTCGTCAGCCCGGCCGTCTACGGGATCGCCCTCGCGGGCACCGTGGTCACCGGACCTCTGGTGGCGCTGCTCGTGGCGTTCTTCCTCTGGGGGATCGCGAGCCACGCCTTCGGCGCGGTGCAGGACATCCTGGCCGACCGCGCGGGCGGCATCGGCTCGATCGCGACCGTGATCGGAGCGAAGGCGACCACGCGCTTCGCCATCGCCGCCTACGTCGCGAGCGGCCTGCTCCTGCTCCTGCTGCCCTGGCCGGGGACCCTCGCGGCGATCCTCGCGGTGCCGTACGCGGTGAGCATCTGGCCGTACCGGTCGCTCGAGGACGCCGAGGCGGAGCGGGCGAATGCGGGCTGGAAGCGCTTCCTCGCGCTGAACTTCCTGACCGGCTTCCTCGTCACGCTCCTGCTGATCGTGTTCTGGATCGCCACGGTCTGATCCGCGGCCGGCGGCGCGCGGGGAGGGGCGTCGCCAGCGACTCCGCGGTCCGGGCCTCGTCAGTCCCGGCGGGCGGGCGGAGCGAGCCGCGGCTCCGGCACGACGGGGGCGGTGGCCGGCGGGCGGCGCACCGGCAGGAGCAGCACCAGCCCGACGGCGAGGACGAGGACGAGCCCGAGGATGCCCCAGTACTGCACGTTCGCCTCGCCGCTGCCCGAGACGGCCGCGGCGATCGAGACGGCGGCTGCGAAGGCGGCGGGCGCGAGGAACGAGGCCGCCCGCCCGGTGGTCGCGTAGAGGCCGAAGATCTCGCCCTCCCGTCCCTCCGGAATGAGGCGGGCCAGGTAGCTGCGGCTCGCCGACTGCGCCGGGCCGACGAACAGGCACAGCAGCAGGCCGAAGATCCAGAACACCGTGCTCCCCCCGTCGTGCAGGACGAAGACGGCGGTGCCGCAGACGACCAGGCCGATGAGCGAGGCGACGATCACGGCCTTGGGGCCGATGCGGTCGTCGAGCGCGCCGACCGAGATGGTCGCCACTCCGGCCACGACGTTCGCCGCGATGGCGAACAGGATCACCTCGCCGGCGTCGAAGCCGAAGGTGCCCTGCGCCAGCACGCCGCCGAAGGTGAAGACCCCGGTGAGCCCGTCGCGGAACACCGCGCTGGCGATGAGGAAGGCCACGGTGCTGCGGCTCTCGCGCCAGAGGCCGGCGACCTGCGCGAAGAGCGCGCGGTAGGAGGTGATCACCCCGACGCGCTCCGCCCGGCTCGCGCGCGCCGGCGTCTCCGGCACCGCGACCAGCACAGGCAGGGCGAAGACGGCGAGCCACACGCCGGCGACCAGGATCGAGACGCGCACGTCGAGGCCGTCGTCACCCGTCACTCCGAAGAGCCCGACCTCGGGCGAGATGAAGCCGAAGTACACGATCAGCAGCAGGACGATCCCGCCCACGTAGCCCATGCCCCAGCCGAAGCCGGAGACGCGGCCGATGGTCGCCCGGGTCGAGACCTGGAGGAGCATCGCGTTGTAGTTGACGCTCGCGAACTCGAAGAAGACCGTGCCGACCGCGAGCAGTCCGAGTCCCAGCCAGAGGAGGGCCGGGTCGGGGCGCACGAGGAACATCAGCAGGATGCAGAGGACGACGACGGCGGAGTGGATCCCCAGCCAGAGCCGGCGGCGCCCGCCGAGGTCGGCCCGGCGGCCGGTGATCGGCGCGATCACGGCGACGACCACGCCGGCGGCGGCGAGGGACCAGCCGAGCGCGGCCGAGACTCCGCTCGAGGTGCCGAAGAGCCCGTCGGTGGTCAGGTAGACGGTGAAGACGAAGGTGGTCACCACCGCGTTGAAGGCCGATCCGCCCCAGTCCCACAGGCCCCAGGCGAGGACGGGCCAGCGGCCGGTGCGCGTCGTCATGGGCCCACCGTAGGGGGAGGAGGTGAACGGCCGGAAGCGGCGGGACCCGCGAGTCTGAGAGTTGAGCCGATGCGACTCAACTTCTCGCCTCCGGACTTGACGCGAGACGACGGATGCGTAAACTTGAGCGTGCGGGGCTCAACTCCCGCAGAGGATTCCGCACCACCCGTCAACTGACCGGCAGCCGCCCGCGCGACGCCGATCGCGAAGGAGAACAACGCATATGTCCCGTGCCGTAGGCATCGACCTGGGAACCACCAACTCTGTCGTGGCCGTCCTCGAGGGAGGCGAGCCCACCGTCATCGCCAACGCCGAGGGCTTCCGCACCACGCCGTCCGTCGTGGCGTTCACCAAGGACGGGGAGGTGCTCGTCGGCGAGACCGCGAAGCGCCAGGCCGTCACCAACGTCGACCGCACCATCGCGTCGGTCAAGCGCCACATGGGCACCGACTGGACCTTCGGCGTCGAGGACAAGAAGTACACCCCGCAGGAGATCTCGGCCCGCATCCTGGGCAAGCTCAAGCGCGACGCGGAGCAGTACCTGGGCGACAAGGTGACCGACGCGGTCATCACCGTCCCGGCCTACTTCAACGACGCCGAGCGCCAGGCGACCAAGGACGCCGGCGAGATCGCCGGCCTCAACGTCCTGCGCATCATCAACGAGCCCACCGCGGCCGCGCTGGCCTACGGCCTCGACAAGGGCAAGGAGGACGAGCTCATCCTCGTCTTCGACCTCGGCGGCGGAACATTCGACGTCTCCCTCCTCGAGGTGGGCAAGGACGACGACTTCTCGACCATCCAGGTCCGCGCGACCTCGGGCGACAACCGCCTCGGCGGCGACGACTGGGACCAGCGCGTCGTCGACCACCTGGTCAAGCGCTTCAAGGACTCGACCGGCGTCGACGTCTCGAAGGACAAGATCGCTCGCCAGCGCCTCAAGGAGGCCGCGGAGCAGGCGAAGAAGGAGCTCTCCTCGAGCACCTCGACCAGCATCCAGCTGCCCTACCTCTCGCTCACCGAGAACGGCCCGGCGAACCTCGACGAGACGCTCACCCGCGCCAAGTTCGAGGAGCTCACCAGCGACCTGATCGAGCGCACCCGCAAGCCCTTCACCGACGTCATCGCCGAGGCGGGCGTCAAGGTCGAGGACATCGCTCACGTGGTCCTCGTCGGCGGCTCGACCCGCATGCCGGCCGTGGCCGAGCTCGTCAAGAAGCTCACCGGCGGCAAGGAGCCCAACAAGGGCGTCAACCCGGACGAGGTCGTCGCCGTCGGCGCCGCGCTGCAGGCCGGCGTCCTCAAGGGCGAGCGCAAGGACGTCCTCCTGATCGACGTGACCCCGCTCTCGCTGGGCATCGAGACCAAGGGCGGGATCATGACCAAGCTCATCGAGCGCAACACCGCGATCCCGACCAAGAGGTCCGAGACCTTCACCACGGCCGACGACAACCAGCCGTCCGTCGCGATCCAGGTCTTCCAGGGCGAGCGCGAGTTCACCCGCGACAACAAGAACCTGGGCACGTTCGAGCTGACCGGCATCGCGCCGGCCCCGCGCGGCATCCCGCAGGTCGAGGTCACCTTCGACATCGACGCCAACGGCATCGTCCACGTGTCCGCGAAGGACAAGGGCACCGGCAAGGAGCAGTCGATGACGATCACGGGCGGCTCGTCGCTGCCCAAGGACGACATCGACCGCATGGTCCGCGAGGCCGAGGAGCACGCCGCCGAGGACAAGGCCCGCCGCGAGGCCGCCGAGATCCGCAACAACGCCGAGACCCTGGCGTACTCGATCGACAAGCTGATCAAGGACAACGAGGACAAGCTGCCCGAGGACGTCAAGTCCGAGGTGCAGGGAGACGTCGACGCGCTGAAGACCGCGCTCGCCGGCGACGACGACGCGGCCGTCAAGACCGCGTTCGACGCCCTCAACGCCTCGCAGACAAAGATCGGCCAGGCGATCTACTCCCAGGACCAGGCCGCGCAGAGCGCCCCCGCGGACGCTCCGGCCGACGGTGACAAGAAGGACGACGAGGACATCGTCGACGCCGAGGTCATCGACGAGGACGAGCCGAAGGACACGAAGTAGCCATGGCAGCCGAGAACGAGCCCCAGGACCTCCCCGAGGAGCAGCCGGTCACCGGCGGCGAGGCGGGAGCGGAGGCGGCGCAGGACGCCCAGGACCAGGAGGGCCTCATCGAGGCCGAGGGGCCCGACGTCGAGACCAGCCTCTCGGACGCCGACCTCTCGTTCCTCTCGGGACAGTCCAGCGCCGAGACGCTCGCAGCCGAGCACCTCGCCGACCTCCAGCGGGTGACCGCCGAGTACGCGAACTACCGCAAGCGCACCGAGGCGAACCGCCAGGTCGACAAGGAGCGGGCGATCGGCGACGCGGTGAAGGTCATCCTCCCCGTGCTCGACGACCTCGACCGCGCCGAGAAGCACGGCGACCTCGCCGAGGGCGGGCCCTTCACGGCCATCGCGCAGAAGCTGCGCGGCGGAGTGGAGAAGCTCGGCCTGGTGAAGACCGGCGCCGTGGGCGACCTGTTCGACCCGAACATCCACGAGGCGATCTTCCAGCAGCCCACCCCCGGCGCCGAGACCTCCACGGTCGCGGACGTCGTCGAGGCGGGCTACTACCTCGGAGGCTCGCTGTTGCGGGCCGCCAAGGTGGTCGTGGCAGTCCCCGCCGACTGACCCCGCCACCGGCACCACCACCGCGGAGGACCCCGCCCCGCTCGGCAGCACGCTGCCGGACCGGGGCGGGGTCCCTCGCCGCATTCGACACAGGAAGAGGCACATGGCCAGCCAGGATTGGTTCGACAAGGACTTCTACAAGGTCCTCGGCGTGTCCAAGGACGTCTCCGCCGCGGACCTGAAGAAGACCTACCGCAAGCTCGCCCGCCAGTTCCACCCCGACTCCAACCCGGGGGACGCGAAGGCCGAGGCGCGCTTCAAGGAGATCAGCGAGGCGTACACCGTGCTCTCGGACGCCGAGCAGCGCAAGGAGTACGACCAGATCCGCGCCATGGGCGGCGGAGCGCGCTTCACCGCGGGAGGCCAGCCCGGAGGGTTCGACGACGTCTTCGGCGGCATGTTCGGCCAGGGCGGGCGCACCTCCTACAGCACCCAGCAGGGCCCGCCGCCCGGCTTCGAGGACATCCTCGGCGGCATGTTCGGCGGCGGAGGCAGCCGCTTCGGCCAGCCCAGTGGCGGCTACCGCGGCTTCGGCGGCCCGCAGAAGGGCGCCGACGTCACCGCCAGCACCACCATCGACTTCCGCACCGCGACCCGGGGCGACACCGTCCAGCTGCAGACCGGCGACGGGCGCACCCTCTCGGTGCGCATCCCGGCCGGCGTGGCCGACGACCAGAAGATCCGCGTCCGCGGCAAGGGCCGCCCCAGCCCGGACGGCGGCGATCCCGGCGACCTGGTGCTCACCGTCTCGGTCCGCAAGCATCCGGTGTTCGAGCGCGACGGGCTGAACCTGCGCGTGACGGTCCCCGTGACCTTCGTCGAGGCCGTCTTCGGCGCGACGATCGAGGTGCCGACCCTCGGCGGCGAGCCCGTCAAGCTCCGGGTCGCCGCAGGCACCCCGAGCGGCCGCGTCCTGCGCGTCAAGGGCCGCGGCGTCACGACCCCCAAGGGCACGGGCGACCTGCTCGCCGTCCTGCAGGTCGCCGTCCCGAGCCACCTGTCCGCCGCCGCCCGTGAGGCCCTCGAGGCCTACGCCGCCGCCGAGCCGGACGAGGACCCGCGCGAGGACATCCTGGAGAAGGCCCGCTACTAGCACCGGATCGGCGCGACCGGTCGGAGGAGGAGACATGGACGAGAACACGCCCGTCTTCGCAATCGCCGTCGCCGCCGAGCTGGCGGGGATGCACCCGCAGACGCTCCGGCAGTACGACCGGCTCGGGCTCGTGAGCCCGACCCGCACCGCGGGCAAGTCGCGCCGCTACTCGATGCGCGACGTGGTGCAGCTGCGCGAGGTCGCCCGGCTCTCCTCCGAGGGCGTCTCGCTCGAGGGCATCGCGCGCATCCTGCAGCTCGAGAACCAGGTGCAGTCGCTCTCGCAGCGGGTGCGCGAGCTGGAGGCGGCCCTCGCCGATGAGCTCCTGAACCGGCCGGGCCGCCGCGTGTTCGCCGCCGGACTCGAGGGGGACGTGGTCACTCTGCGCCACGGCACGCGCGCGCAGCGCCGGACCGAGCTGGTCGTCTGGCGCCCCGCGCCACGATCAGGGGCCACCGACGACGCCACGCCCTGAACGAGGGGTAGCCTGACCGGGCGCCGCCCCGTCATCGCGGCGCCCGTCCCTCCGCTCGGGGCGGAGAGCAGGAGGACCGCCGTGGACCACGACAGCAGCACCCCGCGCGACGAGCGCGACGCCCGCCGGGAGCAGGCCGCCCAGGAGCAGGCCCCCCAGGAGCAGGCGTCGGACGCCTCGCGACAGGAGCAGGCCCCGGACGCCACGCGCGCGTCCCGCAGGACGCCCGTCGTCCCCGACAACGGGTTCTCCCGCGAGTCCTACGCGATCCACGCCGCCCGCAAAGACCTCCCCCTCTTCTCGGACGCGCTGAACGCCGGCCGCGACGACTCCGGCTGGCTGTCGTCGCTCTCGAGCACCCTCGCCGGACCCACCGGGCCGGTCGGCTCCCCGGACTCGGCCGCCGAGACGGCGCAGGCCGCGCTCGACCGCCGCACGCGCCGTCGGAGCGACGAGTCCGACTCCTGAGCCGCGGCCCCGGCTAGTCGCGCAGGCGAGTGGCGGCCATCCGGGCGTCGACCAGGCGGCCGCCGCTGAGGCGGGCGAGGATCACGGAGCCGAACGGCAGCGCGCGCACCAGGGGCAGACCCTCGACCCGCTCCTCGTCCGTGTAGCCGAGGAGGACGTACATCCCGACCACGGCGATCGCGGCGATCGTCGCGACCCGCGCCGGGATCTGGTCCATCGTGCCGCCTCCGCCGTCGATCGGCTCGGCGAGCGTGACGCACATGAGGAAGATCGACGCGTAGACCGCCAGGTGCACGTGGGAGCGGCTCCACGGGCGCGCGAGCGCGGCGATCGGCAGGATCCAGAGGGCGTACCAGGGGTGGATGGCGGTCGACGCCGTCACGAACGCGAGCAGCGCGCCGGACAGGCGGGCGAGCGGATCGATGGAGCGCCGCGACAGCATGAGGCGCGCAGCAATCAGGCCGGCGAGCCCGAGCGCGAGGATCTTGACCACGGCGATCGCCGCGGCGGGGTCGTGACCGGTGAACTCGACGGCGCGGGAGACCGAGACCGTGACGAACGACATCGGCGCGTACCAGTGCAGGATCAAGCCGGGCACGACCATCGCCGCGACCCAGCCGACCCCGACGCCCGCGAGCAGCCCGACGGCGACCACGAGGCCGAGCGCTCCGGCGCCCGTCCAGAGCCAGCCGCGGGTGCGCTCACGCCACGTCGCGTCGTGGCGCAGCCACAGGAGCGCGAGCACGGGGAGCGCGATCACGGCGATCGGCTTGATCGCGATCGCTCCGGCCATCAGCACGACGGCGGCGATGCGCCGGTCGGTCTGGGCGTAGTAGAGCGACGCGAGGATGAGCGCCAGCATCACGGAATCGTTGTGGCCGGCGACGACGAAGAGCACGAGGGTCAGCGGGTTGGCGACGATCGTCCAGGCGGTGAGCGGGACCGAGAGGCCGCGCAGGCGCGCCAGGCGGAGCGCGTAGACGGCCATGACGGCCACGCCCGCGACCGACACGGCGCGGAGCATCGCGATCGAGAGCTCCGGTGCGCCGTAGCCCGCGAACTGCACGGCGGTGCGCTCGATCAGGAGGTAGAGGGGCCCGTAGGGCGTGGGCGTGTCGGCCCAGAGCGGGTCGACGCCGAGGTCGAACCAGCCCGGGAGCGTCGCGACGCCGTGGGTGTAGGGGTCGATGCCCTGGGTCATCAGGCGACCCTGCGCCACGTAGGAGAACATGTCGTGGCTGAACAGCGGCACCGTCACGAGGAGCGGAGCGGTCCAGGCGAGGGCCGCCACCACGATGGTGCGGACGGAGCCGGGGCCCGCCGCGAGAGCGACCGTGCGCAGGCGGAGCCACGCGATCAGCAGCAGCATCCCGCCGCCCACGACGAGGGCGCCGCTGGACTCGGTGAGCCAGCCCGTGGCGCGGATCGAGGCGACGAGAGGCCAGTCGCGGATGGGCGAGCCGGCGGGCAGGTAGCCCACGCCGAGCGAGCCGAGGAGGATCGCGATCGAGCCCAGCAGGCCCGTCGCCAGCGGTGCGGCCTCCATGAAGCGGAGCCGCGGTCGGCGCTGCCGTCCCGTTGCCCGGGCCGTGTCCGGCCGCTCGATCGTCCCCCGTGAAGCCATCGGATCCACGCTAAAGGATGGGACTCCGAAGTGCATGGACGGCCGGTGAACGGTTGATCAGTCGGCGCTCAGGTTGTACAAGCACCCGCACGCGCACCGATCAGGGCAGGCGCGGCACCGGGGCCGGCTCCGCGAAGCGCAGCTGGTTGCCGAACGGATCGATCACGTCGAGCGCGAAGCCGAACGGCGTGCGGGTGATCCGCGGGTTGAGGTAGGGGTACGCCTTCGCGTCGAGCTCGGCGTGCAGCTCGCGGACACCGCGGAGGGCGACGTGCACCGCGGCGCCGGGACTGCCGTCGCGGTGGTGCTCGCTGAGGTGCAGGCGGAGCCCCGAGCGCGACACCTGCAGGTAGAGGGGGGCGTCGAGCGCGGCGCGGTGCTCCCAGTCCACCTCGAAGCCGAGGTAGTCGACGTAGAACTCGCCCGCCTTGGCGACCGAGAAGATCCGCAGGATCGGCACGGCCGCCTCCAGTCGCACCGGCTCGAGCCGGTCCGGCTCCTCCGCGCTCGACCGGTCCCGTGCACGCCGTCTCGTCTCCACGCCACGAGGCTAGCCGCCCCGCGGTCGGCCCGGCGCCGGAGGGTCAGTCGACGAGATCGAGACCGCGCAGCAGCCGGAGGGTCTCGACCCCGGCGGGCGGGCAGCGGCCCGCATCGGAGCCGTCGACCCAGTGCAGCGAGTCGATCTCGCCGCTCGGGCGCGCCTCCCGGTCGAGCTCGGCGGCGAAGACGCTCATGTGGACCTCCCGCCCCTCCGGCTCGCCGTGCGCCTGGGTGCGGACGGTGAACAGGGGCTCGAGGCCGAGCGCGACGGCGCCGAGCTCCTCGCGGGCCTCGCGGGCCGCCGCCTCGATCCCGCTCTCGCCCTCGTCGACCTTGCCGCCGGGGAGGTAGAGGACGTCGCGGCCCCGCGCCGTGACCATCAGGACGCGCCGGTCGCGGAGGACGGCGACGGCGGACACGACGATCGGCGGGAGGGTGCTCATCCGCTCATCATGCCCGCCGCGGGCGGACCGTCGCGGCGCCCCCGCGGCTACCATGGGGGCACACCAGAAGGACGCGCGCAGCCGGCGCGCGCCGGGGCCCCGTGCGCCCGAACAGCTGAGGAGCAACCCGTGGCAGAACCCACCACCCTCGACAAAGTCATCACCCTCGCGCAGCACAGGGGATTCGTCTTCCCCTCGGGTGAGATCTACGGGGGCACCCGCTCCGCGTGGGACTACGGGCCGCTCGGCGTGGAGTTCAAGGAGAACATCAAGCGCCAGTGGTGGAAGACCTTCGTGCAGGGCCGGGGCGACGTCGTCGGCCTGGACTCCGCGGTCATCCTGCCCACGGCGATCTGGCACGCCTCGGGACACGTCGGCGTCTTCTCGGACCCGCTGACCGAGTCGCTGATCACCCACAAGCGCTACCGCGCCGACCACCTCTTCGAGAAGTACGAGGAGGTCAACGGCCACCCGCCCGTGAACGGCCTCGCCGACATCCCCGACCCGGAGCACCCCGACAAGGTCGGCCAGTGGACCGAGATCAAGCAGTTCTCGGGCCTGATGAAGACCTACCTCGGCGTCGTCGACGACGAGTCGGGTCTGCACTACCTGCGTCCCGAGACCGCCCAGGGCATCTTCACCAACTTCGCGAACGTGCTGCAGAGCGCCCGTCGCAAGCCGCCCTTCGGCATCGGCCAGATCGGCAAGGCGTTTCGCAACGAGATCACCCCCGGCAACTTCATCTTCCGCACCCGCGAGTTCGAGCAGATGGAGCTCGAGTTCTTCGTCGAGCCCGGCACGGACGAGGAGTGGCAGGAGACCTGGATGCAGCTCGCCTGGGACTGGTTCGTCGGGCTCGGGATGAACCCCGAGAACATCCGGCAGTACGAGCACCCGAAGGACAAGCTCTCCCACTACTCCAAGCGCACCGTCGACATCGAGTACCGCTTCAGCTTCGCCTCGGGCGAGTGGGGCGAGCTGATGGGAGTCGCGAACCGCACCGACTACGACCTCAAGACGCACATCGAGCACTCGGGCAAGGACCTCTCGTTCTTCGACCAGAACAAGAACGAGCGCTACGTGCCGTTCGTGATCGAGCCGTCGTTCGGTCTCACCCGCGCGCTCATGGCGTTCCTCGTCGACGCCTACGAGGAGCAGGAGCTGCCGCCGAACGCCAAGGGCAAGGTCGAGACGCGGACCGTGCTGCACCTCGACCCGCGCCTGGCGCCGGTGAAGGTGGCTGTGCTGCCGCTTTCGCGCAACGAGGCCCTCTCGCCGCTCGCGCGCCGCGTCGCCGACCAGCTGCGCCAGCTCTGGAACGTCGACTTCGACGACTCCGGAGCGATCGGCCGCCGCTACCGCCGCCAGGACGAGATCGGCACCCCGTACTGCGTGACCGTCGACTTCGACTCGCTCGAGGACGACGCAGTGACCGTCCGCGATCGCGACACGATGAAGCAGGAGCGCATCCCGCTCGAGCAGCTCGAGTCGTACCTCTTCACCGGGCTCCGCGGGGCCTGACGCTCCTCCCGGGACGCCGCCGACCGGACGGGCCGGCGGCGTCCCGGAGGGCGCGGACCAGCCGGCCCTGCGGTCAGCGCTCGCGGGCGAGCAGGGCGAAGACGAGGGTCGAGGTCCACTCGCCCTTGCAGAACTCGTCCTCCCGGTGGTGCGCCTCGAGGCGCATCCCGAGGCGCTCGCAGAGGCGGGCGGAGGCGGTGTTCCGAGCGTCGAGCTGCGCGATCACGCGGTGGGCGCCGAGGGTGTCGAACGCGAGGTCGAGCAGCGCCCGGGCGGCCTCGGTCGCGTAGCCGCGCCCCTGCGCCTCCGGATGCAGCACCCAGCCGATCTCGACCGCCTCCTGCTCGACGGACGTCGCGATGAGCGTGAGGTCGCCGATCATCCGCCCGGCGAGGACGCCCTCCCGGGGGACGATCGCCAGCACGGCCACGTCGCCGTCAGCGGCGAGCCGTGTCGAGGGGAGGCGGCGCTGCAGGTGCGCCCGCGACTCCTCGGGGGTGCGCACCGGCCAGCGGAGGAACCGGACGGCGTCGGCGTCGCCCTGGTAGCGCGCGTGGTCCTCGGCGTCCTCCGGTCCGAGGGGACGCAGGAGCAGGCGCTCGGTGAGCAGCGGCGCGGAGCGCAGCGGCTCCGCGTCGAAGGGGAGCCGGAGGCTCACGCGGTGGCGGCGTCCGCGTCGGGGCGGGCGGCGGCGGCGGGCTCGGCCGGGACCTCGATGCCGAAGAGCGCCTCGAGCCCGGTGAGGTAGGCCCCCTGGGCTCCGGCGCGCGCGTAGTCGCGGGCGCGGACGCTCGGAGTGTGCAGCAGGACGCCGGCGAGGTGGCGGAGCGCCTGCTCGGTGCGGCCGTCCTCGTCGCCGCGCGAGCGGGCCCGCTCGATCTCGGCGTCGAGCGCGTCGAACACGTGGGCGCGCAGGGCGACGACGGCCGGAGTGAGGCTCTTCTCGTCGGCGACGTCCGAGAACTTCCGGGCCGCCTTGTCGACGAGCGCGCGCGCCTGCTGCGACGCGTCGAGCACGTCGAGAGGTGCGTGCAGGCTGATCGTCTCGAGGTCGAGGAGCTCGACGCCGGCGACCGAGGTGACGTCGGAGGCGACGTTGCGCGGCAGGCCCAGGTCGATCACGAGCTGGCGCTCGCGGGAGAAGCCCTGGAGGCGCCCGGCGGCGAGCAGGGCGGCGTCGAGCACCGGCTCCTGGGTCGTGGTGCAGGTGATGACGATGTCGGCCGAGACCGCCTCGAGCGCGAGATCGGAGGCGGCGATGGGCCGGAGCGAGCGGCGGGCGGCGAAGCCCTCGGCGCGGCCGGAGGGGGAGTGCACGGCGATGTCGACCACTCCGCGGTCGCGCAGGGCCGCGACGGTCGCCCGCGCGTAGCTGCCGGTACCGACGAGGAGGACGCGGGCGGCCCGCCAGTCGGTGACGCGGCTCGCGGCCAGGTCGAGCGCGAGGCGCACGATCGAGCGGCCGGCGCTGCCGAGGCCGGTGCGGTTCTTGATGCCGCGCGAGGTCTGCGAGGCGCGCTGGAACAGCCGCTCGAGCTCGGAGGAGGTGGTGCCGAGGCGGCGCGCCTCCTCGAGGGACCGGCGGACCTGGCCCGCGATCTCGCCCTCGCCGACCACGACGGACTCGAGCCCGCTGGAGACGGCGAAGAGGTGCTCGGCCACCCGGTCGCCCGAGACGACGTCGACGCTCCCGCGCAGCTCGTCCTGCTCGACGCCGGTCGCGGCGCTGACAGCGGCGGTGGCGGCCTCGACGGCGACGGCCTGCGCGGCGGTCAGCGGCTCCTCGATGTCGAGGTAGGCCTCGAAGCGGTTGCAGGTCGCGACGACGACGGCCCCGGAGACGAAGTCGATCCCCTCGGAGAGGGCCGCGGTCACGGCGGAGGAGTCGACGGAGAGCTTCTCGAGGAGATCGAAGCTGGCGTTCTTGTGCGACGCCGTCAGACACAGAAGCACCACGTCAGTCTACCCGCGCTCTGCGGGGCGGGGTCCCGGACTGGGGAGGAATGCACGGATGCGCCTGGAATAATGCCGCGGTGACCTCCCCCACCGACGGCCTGCTCGATCCGCTGCACCCCCTCTCCGCCGGCCGCACGGCCGACTCGCTGCTCCTGCGCGCCTACCGCTCCGAGCGGGGCGAGAGGACGCCCGTCTGGTTCATGCGCCAGGCCGGCCGCAGCCTCCCGGAGTACCGGGCCCTGCGCACCGACACGAAGATGCTCGACGCCTGCCTCGACCCGGCGCTGGCGAGCGAGATCACCCTGCAGCCGGTGCGGCGCCACGGAGTGGACGCGGCCATCTTCTTCAGCGACATCGTGATCCCGCTGCGGCTCGCGGGCGTCGGCGTCGACATCGTCCCCGGGCGCGGTCCGGTGCTCGAGAAGCCGGTGCGCACGGCCGCCGACGTCGCCGAGCTCGCCTCGATCGACCCGTCCGTGCTCGACGAGACGCTCGAGCCCATCCGCGAGGGCGTGCGCCGCACCGTCGCGGGCCTCGGCGACACCCCGCTCATCGGCTTCGCCGGCGCTCCCTTCACCCTGGCCGCCTACCTGGTGGAGGGCGGCCCGTCCAAGGACCACCTGCGCGCGCGGACGATGATGCACGCCGACCCCGCCGCCTGGGCCCAGCTGATGGAGTGGACCGCCGAGGTCACCGGCCGCTTCCTCCGCGCGCAGGTGCTCGCCGGGGCCAGCGCCGCGCAGCTCTTCGACTCCTGGGCCGGGGCGCTCTCGCTCTCGGACTACACGACCCACGTCGCTCCCGCCTCCGCGCGCGCCCTCGTCCACGTGCGCGACCTCGCGTTCGACCACGGGGAGACGCGCCGCAACGTCCCGATCGTGCACTTCGGCGTCGGCACCGGCGAGCTGCTCGGAGCGATGCACGGCATCGGCGCCGACGTGGTGGGCGTCGACTACCGGATCCCGCTCGACGAGGCCAACCACCGCCTCGGCGGCTTCGTGCCGGTGCAGGGCAACGTCGACCCGGCCCTGCTGACCGCGCCGTGGGAGGTCCTCGAGGCCCACGTCGACGACGTGCTCCGCCGAGGCCTGAGCGCCCCCGCGCATGTGCTCAACCTCGGCCACGGCGTGCCGCCCGAGACCGACCCCGACGTGCTCACGCGCCTCGTCGCGTTCGTGCACGCCTGGCGGCCGTGAGCGAGGAGCGCCCCCGCGACGCGGCGTCGTACGACGTCGCGATCGTCGGCGGCGGAGTGGCGGGGCTCGCCGCCGCCGCGGAGTGCCTGCGCATCGGCCTGCGCGTCGTGGTGCTCGAGGCGGGGGAGCGGGTCGGGGGCTCGGTCTCCCCGCTCGCGCTGGCCGGAGCCGCGCTCGATGCGGGCGCCGAGAGCTTCGCCACCCGCGGCGGCCACGTCGAGCGGGCGCTCGCCGCGCTGACCCTCGACGGCGTCCCGCTCGCCGAGTCGATCGTCGAGCCGCGGACGCACGGCTCGTGGCTGCACCTCTCGAACGGCCGCTCCGTGCCGTCGCCCCGGGCCGGCATCCTCGGCATCCCCGGCACGCCGCTCGCCCCCGACGTCGTGCGGGCGATCGGCCGCCGCGGTGCCTGGCGCGCCTGGCTCGACACCCTGATGCCCGTGCTGCGCATCGGCCGCGCCCACTCCCTCGCCGAGCTGGTGCGCACCCGGATGGGCGAGCGCGTGCTCGAGGACCTGGTCGCGCCGGTCGTCTCGGGCGTGTACTCGAGCCGGCCGGACGACATCGACGTCGACCTCGCCGCACCCGGACTGAACGGCGCGCTCACCCGCGCGGGCTCCCTCGCCCGGGCAGTGGCCGCCCTCCGCGCGAACCTCCCGGCCGGAGTCGCGGTCCGCGGGCTCGAGGGCGGGATGCACCGCCTGGTCGCCGCGCTGGTCCAGCGGATCGACTACCTCTCCGGCGAGATCCGCACCGGAGCCTCCGTGCAGCGGCTCGAGGGCTCCGACGGGGACTTCGTCCTGACCCTCGCCGACGGCACTCTGAGCGCCCGAGCGGTGATCGTCTCGACGCCGGAGCGCGACGCCCGGGCGCTGCTCGCCGGCCTCGCCCCCGCCGTCGCGGAGCGCGCCGAGGAGGCGCCCCACGACTCCGTCGAGCTGGTGACCCTCGTCCTCGACGACGCCCGCCTGGACGCAGCCCCCCGCGGCTCCGGTGTGCTCGTGGCGCCCACCGCCACCGACGTCACGGCCAAGGCGATCACGCACGCGACCGCGAAGTGGGACTGGCTGGCCGCCTCCCTCCCTCCCGGGCGCCACGTGCTGCGCCTCTCCTACGGGCGCCCGGGCGAGCGCCCGCCGCTCGAGGGGCGCACCGATGCCGAGGCGGCCGCGATCGCCCTGCTCGACGCCTCGACGCTGCTCGGACTCGCCCTCGATCCGGCGTCGCTCGTCGACTCCGCCCGGGTGAGCTGGGCCAACGTCCGGCCCGCCGCGGCGCTGGGCCGCCGTGCGCACCTGGAGGCGTTCCGCGAGGCGCTCCTCCCAATCGAGGGAGTCGCCGTGACCGGCACCTGGATCGCGGGCACGGGCCTCGCCTCGGTGCTCCCGCACGCCGCCGAGACGGCCGCCCTTATCCGGCGCCGACTGGTGCGTCAAGGAGTCGGGCTGCCGAGCGACGCCCGCGACGCCGACGGCTACTCTTAGGCCCAGGCATCCGCGCGAGCGCGCGGCGTGCCCCGGCACGAGTGGTCACCGACCGCGTGGACGATCGCGAGAGCGACCCAGGACGAGGAGTAGGCGTGAAGGGCAAGATTCTTTTCGTGGCAGGAGCCGCAGCCGGGTACGTGCTGGGAGCACGCGCCGGCCGCAAGCGGTACGAGCAGATCGCCTCGGCGGCAGGCCGCTTCTGGCGGACCCAGCCGGTGCAGGACGTCGCGGGCGCCGTCGGCGGTGCTGCGAAGACCCAGCTGAGCAGCGTCTCGGACAAGGCGTACGAGGTCGTGCGCTCGGTGGTCGTCAAGGCCGTGTCCGGCGGCAGGAAGGCCCAGGGAGCGAGCGACGCGGAGGCGTCGGCCGCCGCCCGCAAGGCGGCCTCGAAGGTCGATGAGGCCGCGGCGTCGGCCGGCTCCGGCGGGTCGACGACGTCCACCTCCACCAGCAGGGCCTAGTGCTCATCCCCCCGGCCGTGCCAGGCGCGCGCCGGCCGGCACGTCCCACCCTCGAGGAGCTCCCGTGGTGAACGAACGCAATCCCAAGAACGCCCGATCACTGGGAGAGCTGGTCAGCGACCTGCCCGGCCTCGTGATCGAGCTCGTCAAGGCCGAGGTCGCCTCGCTGAAGAACGAGCTGGCGGGCAAGGCGAAGAGCGCGGGTCTGGCCGTCGGCCTGTTCGCGGTCGCGGCCTTCCTCCTCCTGACCGCGTGGGCGACGCTGGTCGCCTTCGCGATCATCGGCATCGCCTCCTGGCTTCCGGCCTGGCTGTCGGCGCTGATCGTGACGGTCTTCTTCCTCCTGGTGGCCGTGATCCTCGCCCTCGTCGGCGTGCGCACCATCAAGAAGGCCGTGCCGCCGGTGCCGCAGGACTCGATCGACAGCATCAAGAAGGACGTCCAGGCGTTCAAGGGAGTGGGCAGCTATGACAACTGAGCGATCCGTCAGCAGCACCACGCCCCGCTTCGTCGACCCGGCGGAGCTGAAGCCCGGCCAGCTGAAGGCCGACATCGAGCGCGCTCGCTCCGAGCTGGCCGCGACGCTCGACGCGATCGAGTACAAGGTCAACGTGCCGCGCAAGGTGCGCACGGCCCAGCGGACGATCGAGCGCAAGCTCCAGGTGGTGCGCCGCCAGAACCCCTCCGCGCTGATCGCCGGAGCGGTCGGCGCCGCCGCCGCCGTGGGCCTCGTCGTCTGGGGCGTCGCGAAGCAGATCATCGAGGACTGAGCGCCGGAGGGCCCGGGGTGCTAGCGTCCCGGGCCCTCCGGCGCCAGAGCCCCCGCCGCTTTTGTGCATCGGCACGAGCGGAGGGATGATGGATCAATGACCGATCAGACCGCCGGCACGGCGGGTCCCGTTCAGTCCGCCCCCGACACGAGCGCCGCCGCTCCGGCGCCGCAGCCCCCCGCCGATCAGGATCACTCCGATCAGGCCCTGGGATACACGCTCTGGGCGGTTCTCCGCAGGGATCCCGCACGTCCGTTCACCCTCTCCAGCGACGCCGTGGATCCCGCGGTGAAGCAGTACGAGCACCTCGTCGCCCAGCTCGAGGGCGAGGGCGTGACCGTCCGCGGCACCTACGACGTCTCGGCCCTGCGCGCCGACGCCGACATCATGCTGTGGCTCACGGGCCCGGCGCCCGAGGAGCTGCAGCGGGCCTACCGCGAGCTGCGGCGCACGGAGCTGCTGGTCGGCCTCCTGCCGACGTGGAACGCGATGGGCGTGCACCGCGACGCCGAGTTCAGCTCGAACCACCTCCCCGCCTACATGCGCGGGAAGGCGCCGGCCCGCTGGCTCACGGTCTACCCCTTCGTCCGCTCCTACGAGTGGTACATCCTCCCCGAGGAGGAGCGCCGCGCGATGCTCGCCCAGCACGGGCGCCAGGGCTCGCGGTTCCGCTCCGTCCTGACCAACACGGTCGCCTCGTTCTCACTCGGCGACTACGAGTGGATCCTCGCCCTCGAGGACGAGGAGCTCGTCAACCTCGTCGACCTCATGCGCGACCTGCGCGCCACCGAGGCCCGCCGCCACGTGCGCGAGGAAGTCCCCTTCTACACAGGACGGCGCATCGACGCCGACCAGATCGCCGAGGTGCTCCGATGAGCGACACGACCAGCGAGCCGATCCTCGTCCGCGGGGCCACCCCCGCGGCGGCGTCCGGCCCCGAGCACGTCGAGGTCCCCGTGGCGTACGACGCGATCCTCCTCGCCGGCTTCGGCGGGCCCGAGGGTCAGGACGACGTCATCCCGTTCCTCCGCAACGTCACCCGCGGCCGCGGCATCCCGGAGGAGCGTCTCGAGGAGGTCGCCCACCACTACCGCCACTTCGGCGGCGTCAGCCCGATCAACGCGCAGAACCGTGCGCTGAAGAAGGCGCTCGAGGCCGAGCTCGCGAACCGCGGCATCGACCTCCCCGTGCTCTGGGGCAACCGCAACTGGGCGCCCTACATGAGCGAGGCCGTCGCCGAGGCGAAGGAGCGCGGGTTCACCAACCTGCTCGCCATCGCCACCAGCGCGTACTCCTCCTTCTCGTCCTGCAGGCAGTACCGCGAGGACTACGCGGCGGCGCTCGACGCGACCGGCCTCGAGGGCGAGCTGCGGATCGACAAGGTGCGCCAGTTCTTCGACCACCCCGGCTTCGTGATGCCGTTCATCAAGGCCGTCCACGACGGGCTCGACGAGCTGCGCGAGCGGATGCCCGACCTCGATGTCACGTCCGAGGTGGAGGTGCTGTTCTCGACGCACTCGATCCCCATGGCCGACGCCGAGCGCAGCGGACCCCACGAGCGCCACGACGACGGCACCGTCGTCGACGTGCACGAGTTCGGACCGGGCGGTGCCTACGAGGCGCAGCACCTCGCCGTCGCCGAGGTCGTCATGGCCGCCGCCACGGACGAGGACGTGCCCTGGCAGCTGGTCTACCAGTCGCGCTCCGGCCCGCCCACCCAGCCCTGGCTCGAGCCGGACATCAACGACGCCATCGCGGAGCTGCCGGCCCGCGGCCGCCGCGCGCTGCTGATCGTCCCGCTCGGCTTCGTGTCCGACCACATGGAGGTCATGTGGGACCTCGACAACGAGGCCCTCGAGACCTCGGAGGAGCACGGACTCGTCGCGCTCCGCGTCGCGACCCCCGGCACGGACCCGGTCTACGTCTCCGGCCTGATCGACCTGGTCCTCGAGCGCGTCAACGGCGTGCCGACCGAGGACCGGCCCTCGATGACGGCGCTCGGCCCCTGGTACGACGTCTGCCGCCCCGGCTGCTGCGAGAACGTGCGAGCGGGGTTCAAGCCCGCCCTGGCGGGAGTCGCACCGTGATGAGGAGTCGTCTGTCGTGAGCATCAGAGTCGGCACCCGCGCGAGCGCGCTCGCGGTGGCGCAGACCCGGATGACGGCCGATCTGATGTCGGCCGCCGCGGGGGTCCCCGTGGAGCTGGTGCGCATCGAGTCGGACGGCGACCGCATGCGCGGCTCGCTCGCCTCCCTCGGCGGCACCGGCGTGTTCGTCAGCGCCCTGCGCGACGCGCTGCTCGCCGGGCGCTGCGATGCGATCGTGCACTCGCTGAAGGACCTGCCCACCGCTCCGGTGGAGGGCCTGCTGCTCGGAGCGGTCCCCGAGCGGGAGGACCCGCGCGACGCGCTCTGCGCCCGCGACGGGCTCACCCTGGCGACCCTGCCGGTCGGAGCCCGCGTGGGCACGGGCTCGCCCCGCCGGCGCGCGGCGCTGCTGGCCGCCCGTCCGGACCTCGAGATCGTGGACATCCGCGGCAACATCGACACCCGGCTCCGGAGGGTGCTGCCCGGCAGCGACTCGCCGCTGGATGCGATCGTGCTCGCCCTGTCCGGCCTGCGCCGCCTCGGCCGGGTCGACGCGATCACCGAGGTGCTCGGCTTCGACGTCTCCCCGCACGCCCCCGGTCAGGGAGCGCTGGCCATCGAGGTGCGCGACGAGGAGCCGTCGGAGGAGCTGCGTGCCGCTCTCGCGGCGGTCGAGCACGTGCCGACCCGCGCGGCGATCACGGCCGAGCGGTCGCTCCTCGCCTCCCTCGAGGCCGGGTGCGCCGCTCCGATCGGAGCCTCCGCGGTCGTCGAGGAGGACCGCGTGGTCCTGCACGGCGTGGTCTTCGCCGTCGACGGCACGGCGTCCCTCGCACGGGAGGTCGCGGAGCCGGTCGATAACGGTTCGGTCGGCGGTGGTCGACACCGGGCGGATCCGCAGTATGGTGGTCGCGAACTGCCCGTCGTCGAAGCCGCGTTCCGTTGCGGCTCTCTGCTCGCTGACGCGCTTCTCGGTGCGGGTGCCGCCGAACTCGCACCCCTGGGAGCCCCTTCGTGATCGTCCCCGCCGCCTACTCCCAGTGGGAGAAGCCGTTGCAGGGGTGGCGCATCCTCGTCCCCCGCGGAGGCCCGTGGGGGGACGGTGTCGCCGCCGCTCTCCGTGCCAAGGGAGCCTCGCCCGTCGTCGCTCCGATGATCAACTTCGCGCCGACCGACGACTTCCCGGCGCTCGAGCAGGCCCTCGCCGACCTCGAGGCCGGCGCCTTCGACTGGATGACCGTCACGAGCGCCACCACGGTCGACGTCCTCTCCCTCCTGCGCACCACCGTGCCCGCGAGCACCAAGGTGGCGGCGGTCGGCGAGACCACGGCGGCCGCGCTCGTCGCCGCCGGGTACTCCGTCGACCTCGTCCCCTCCGAGGACAACTCCGCCCGCGGCCTCCTGGCCGAGTGGGAGGAGGCGACCGGCGGTCGACACCCCCTGCGCGTGCTGACGCTGCGGTCCGAGATCGCCAAGCCGCTGCTCACCGAGGGCCTCACCCGCATCGGGCACGACGTGCGCTCCGTGGTCGCCTACCGCACGGTCGGCGTCCCGGTGGAGGAGCGCGTCGTGGCGGATGTCGCCGGCGGAGCCGTGCACGCGATCCTCGTCACCTCGGGCAGCGTGGCGGAGCAGGTCCAGAAGCAGCTCGGCCCGGTGCCCGAGTCGATCCTCGTCGCCGCGATCGGGCCGCAGACCGCGAAGGACGCCCGCGCCTTCGGCCTGCGCGTCGACGTCGTCGCCGACGAGCGCTCGGCCTCCTCCCTCATCGACGCGGTCGCCGCCGTCGCCACGGAGCGCGCTCCCCGCTGAGCCGCCTCTCCGGCGCGACGTCGGCCGGGAGGGGCGGGCCTCGCCCCACAGGCCGGGGACCCGCCTCTCGGCTGACGTCCTGCGTCCGGAGCACCTCCACGGGGTGGGGCGTCCGCGCTCCCGGGGGGTGCTCGGCGGGGCGGGATTACGCTGGAGGACATGACTGCCATCCGCCCGCGCCGCCTCCGCACGACCCCCGCACTCCGCCGTCTCGTCCAGGAGACGCGCATCCACCCGGCGCAGCTGATCCTGCCCCTCTTCGTGGCCGAGGGGACCACCGAGGCCCGGCCGATCGGGTCGATGCCGGGGGTGATGCACCACTCGCTGGACAGCGTCCGCGGAGCGGTGACGGAGGCGGCCGAGGCGGGGATCGGCGGTGTGATGCTGTTCGGCGTGCCGACCACGCGCGACGCGGTCGGCTCCGGTGCGACCGACCCCGACGGCGTGCTCAACGCCGCGACGCGGGTCGTCGTGGAGGAGGTCGGCGACGCGCTGGTCGTGCAGACCGACCTGTGCCTGGACGAGTTCACCGACCACGGCCACTGCGGTGTCCTCGACGACCGCGGGCGCGTCGACAACGACGCCACGCTCCTCCGCTACGAGGAGATGGCGCTCGCCCAGGCCGAGGCCGGCTCCCACCTGCTCGGGCTCTCGGGGATGATGGACGGCCAGGTCGGAGCGATCCGCGCCGCTCTCGACGGCGCCGGGCACCTGGACACCGCGATCCTCGCGTACTCGGCGAAGTACGCCTCCAGCTTCTACGGTCCGTTCCGCGAGGCCGTGCAGTCCACGCTCGAGGGCGATCGCCGCACCTACCAGCAGGACCCGGCGAACCGCCGCGAGGGCCTGCGCGAGGCGACCCTCGACCTCGCCGAGGGTGCCGACGTGGTGATGGTGAAGCCCGCCATGAGCTATCTCGACGTGCTCTCGGACGTCGCCTCCGTCTCGGACGTGCCGGTCTGGGCGTACCAGGTGTCGGGGGAGTACGCGATGATCGAGGCCGCCGCCGCGAACGGCTGGATCTCGCGCGAGCCGGCGATCCTGGAGTCGGTCACGGGGATCCTCCGCGCGGGGGCCGACGCGGTTCTCACCTACTGGGCCGTCGAGATCGCTCGCGACCTGCTGAAGTAACCGCCTCCTCCTCCCGGGAGCGAGCCTCGGCATCTCGTCCGAAAGCGCTCCTCCGGCGCGAGGGCGCCGGGCGGCGCGCGTACCCTGGAGGGGTGACCACCTCGGCGAACGACACCCTGTACGAGCGTGCCCGGCACGCGATCCCCGGAGGCGTCAACTCGCCCGTCAGAGCGTTCCGCTCGGTCGGCGGGACCCCGCGCTTCATGGTCTCGGCCGCCGGCCCGTACATCACGGACGCGGACGGGCGCGAGTACGTCGACCTCGTCTGCTCCTGGGGCCCCGCCGTCCTCGGGCACGCGCACCCCGAGGTCGTCGCGGCGGTGCAGGAGGCGGCCGCCCGCGGTCTCTCGTTCGGCGCGTCCACTCCCGCCGAGACCGACCTCGCCGAGCTGGTCGAGGCGCGGATCACGGCCGGGGGAGTCTCGCCGATCGAGAAGCTCCGCCTGGTCTCCACCGGCACCGAGGCGACGATGACGGCGATCCGCCTCGCCCGCGGCGTCACCGGCCGCGACCTGCTGATCAAGTTCTCCGGCCACTACCACGGCCACTCCGACGGGCTGCTCGCCGATGCCGGCTCCGGTCTCGCGACCCTCTCGCTGCCCGCCTCCGCCGGCGTCACGGCCGCGACCGCGGCCCAGACGATCGTGCTGCCGTACAACGACCTCGAGGCGGTGCGCGCGGTCCTGGCCGAGCGTGGCGCCGACATCGCGGCGGTCATCACCGAGGCCGCGGCCGCCAACATGGGCGTGGTCGCTCCGGACCCGGGCTTCAACGCGGCCCTCGCCGAGCTCGTGCACGCGAACGGATCGCTGCTGATCATGGACGAGGTGCTGACCGGCTTCCGCGTGAGCGCCGGCGGCTGGTGGGGGCTCGAGAACCGCGGCGCCGAGGCTCCGTACCGGGCCGACCTCTACACCTTCGGCAAGGTCATCGGCGGAGGGATGCCGGTCGCGGCTCTCGGCGGCCGTGCGGACGTCATGGACCACCTGGCGCCGCTCGGGCCGGTGTACCAGGCGGGCACCCTCTCCGGGAACCCGGTCGCGGTGGCCGCGGGCATCCGGACGCTGCAGCTGGCCGACGACGCGGTCTACGCCTCGCTGGACGCCACGGCGCTGACGCTCCAGCGCGAGGTGTCGGCGGCGCTGACGGCCGAGGGCGTCGCGCACACGGTGCAGACGGCCGGGAGCCTCTTCAGCTTCATGTTCACGGACCTGGGCCGGCCGGTGCGGGACTACGCCGAGGTCCAGGCGCAGGAGTCGTTCCGCTACCCGGCGTTCTTCCACGCGATGCTCGACGCGGGCGTCTCGCTGCCGCCGTCGGTGTACGAGGCCTGGTTCGTCTCGGCCGCGCACGACGACGCGGCGATCGGGCGCATCGTGGACGCGCTGCCGGCGGCGGCGAAGGCCGCGGCGGCCGCTCGGGCGTAGGCTCCGGGGCCACCCGCGGATCAGGCGGGGGCCCGCCGCGCTGAAGCGGCGGACGTCCCGCGCGCCCGGCCGCCGGCGTGCGGCGACCGGGCAGGGGCCCTCAGCCCCGGCGCGAGACCGACTTCGGCAGCACGAACACCAGCGCGAAGGCGGCGACCGCCATCAGGGTGCTGAGGAGCATCGCGGGAGCCGCGGCGTCGAGGAAGCCCGAGGCGACCGTGTCCGGACCCGTGATGACGAGGCTCCCGAACAGCACGCTGCCGATGACCGCGATGCCCACGGCCGAGCCGATGCGCTGGATCGCCGAGATCACGCCGCTCGCCGCGCCCGCGTCCTGCGGGTCGACGGTCGAGACGATGAACTGCACGTTCGGGGCGATGAAGAAGCCGTTGCCGAGGCCCGCGATCAGCAGCGGCGGCAGGAGCTGCCAGTTGCTGATCGAGTCCGGGGTCGCGGTCAGCAGCACCAGCCAGACCCAGCCGAGCCCGACGGCGAGGAGTCCGCTGCCCATCACCAGGACGTTGCGGCCCAGGCGCGCGGTCATCCGGTTGCTCTGCGAGGAACTGATGATGCTGCCGATCGCGAAGGGGATCGAGACCAGGCCCGACTCGAGCGCGGTGTGGCCGAGGCCCGACTGCCAGAGCAGCGAGATGGTGAAGAAGATGCTCGTGAAGGCGGCGAAGTAGACCAGCGCGAGGATCACGCCTCCGGTGAAGGCCGGGTGGCGGAACAGCGACGGCGGCACCAGGGGAGCGCGGCCGCGGCGGACGTGGAGGACCTCCCATGCGCCGAACGCGGCGAGGAGCAGGACTCCGCCGGCGATCGAGAGGAAGGTCCACAGCGGCCAGCCCTCGTCCTCGCCCTGGATGAGCGGGACGAGCAGGGCGACCAGGCCGCCGGAGACGAGCACGAGGCCGAGCCAGTCGACGCCTCCGCTCGGGGCGCGGTCGCCGGCCTCGAGGTCGCGACGGGCGGGGAGGAGGACCGCGGCGGCGATCAGGGTCGCGACGCCGATGGGCAGGTTCACCCAGAAGACCAGGCGCCAGCCGTTCTCGTCGCCGAAGGCCTGGATGATCAGGCCGCCGATGATCGGGCCGAGCGCCGACGAGACGCCGAGGACCGCGCCCATCACCGCGAAGGCCTTGCCGCGCGAGGGACCGCGGAAGAGGAGCTGGATGTAGGCGTTGACCGCCGGGACGAAGACGCCGCCCGCCAGGCCCTGCACGATGCGGGCGATGACGAGCTGGGTGTCGTCCGCGGCCAGTCCGCACGCGAAGCTGGCGACGGTGAAGAGGGCGATGCCGCTGACGAAGACCCACTTGTGCCCGAAGCGGTCGCCGAGGCGGCCGGCGGGGATGAGGGCGAGGCCGAACGCGAGGGCGTAGCCGGAGATGATCCAGGAGAGCGTCGACTCGGAGGCGTCGAGCGTGGTGCGGATGGTGGGCAGCGCCACGTTCACGATGGTCGTGTCGAGCAGGGCGATGAACATGCCCGCGAGCAGGACGATCAGCGAGCGCCAGGCGCGCTTGTCGGGGGCGGGAGGGGCGCCGGTCGATCGGGCGGTCGACGTCTCGGTCATCGCAGGAGTGCCTTTCGAGCAGGGGGGGAGGGGTGGTCCGTCAGACCTGTTCGAGGGACGCGACCGGATGTGAATGCTCGCAGGAGAAACCGGGTTTCCGCACGCCGGGATCTGTGGGGGCCTTCAGGCGGAGGGCGCGCCGCAGGCTCGCCTCGCGGGGCGTCAGCGGATGCGCGACTCCGCCAGACGGGCGCAGTCGATGCAGAGCTCGGCCGTGGGCCGGGCGGCGAGGCGGGCGGCCCCGATCGGGCGGCCGCACGAGGCGCAGTCCCCGTAGCCGCCGGTGCCGAGGCGGGTGCGAGCGGCGTCGAGCTCGCGCGCCGTGCGGGCGAGAGCGTCGCGGACTCCGGCCATCCGCGACCACTCGGCCGAGAGCGGCGTGCCCTCCGGGTCGTGCTCGTCATCGGCGGTGCCGTCGGCACGGTCGCGCAGGAGCTCGGCCAGCGAGGCCTCGAGCCGGGCCGCCTCGTCGCGCGTCTCGGCCTGCCGCTCGGCCAGCAGCGCGTCGAGGAGGCGCGCCTCGTCCGGATCCATCGGCATCCGACCATGCTGCCACCCACGCGGGCGGCGGGGCATCGTTGTGCGATCCGGCGCTGACCCGGCGGCGGGCGGCGGGGCAGACTAGAGGCATGCCCGTCGTGACCGTGCTCCCCGACCGCCTCGAACTCCGCCTCACCGCGGCCGAGCGACTGCTCGCGTTCCACCGCAGCGACGTCGTCGTCGACCGGTCGAGCATCCGCTCGGCGACGGTCACCGAGGACCCCTGGATCTGGGTCCGGGGCATCCGCGCGCCGGGCACCGCGGTGCCGCTCACGCTCGCGGCCGGCACGTGGAAGTTCCACGGCGGCAAGGACTTCCTGCTGATCAAGCGCACCGCCTCGGCCGTCGTGATCGACCTGGTCGACGAGGACTACTCCCGCCTGATCGTGAGCACCAAGCACGCTCCCGAGCTGATCGCGGCCCTCCAGCTGGGGACGACGACCGCGGCGATCCCCGTGATCGAGACCGACGACCTCGTGATCGTCCCCGAGGTCGCCGAGCAGGCGGAGCGGGCCCAGGCGGCCGCCGCGGAGAAGCGCGCGAAGAAGAAGGCGAAGGCGGCGGAGGCCGCGGCCGTGGCCGCGGAGGCGGCGGGTCCGGCGACGGTGGTCGAGGTCCGGGAGGCGGCGAGCAGCGGGAGCGCGGCGGCCGCGGCTCCGGAGGCGGACGGCGTCGTGGCGCCGACGGAGTCAGCAGCGGGGGCCGCTCCGAAGAGCCCGAAGGCGACGCCGAAGGCCGCTCCGAAGACGAGTGCTCGGACCGCCGCGAGCACGCCGGCCGGGTCCGGGGGGTCCGCGCCCGTGGACGTCATCGGCTCCGAGCCGATCGACTCCGCAGCTCCGGTGAAGCCCGCCGAGCCGAAGCCCGCGGAGCCGAAGCCCGCCGGGCCGAAGTCCGCGGGATCGAAGCCCGCCGAGCCGAAGCCCGCCGGATCCGAGTCCGCCGAGCCCGCCCCCGCGAAGCCGGCTCCGGCCGCGAAGCCCGCGCCGAAGCCCCGCACGCCGGCGAAACCCCGCGCCGCGCGCCCCGACTCCTCCGTCGGTCACGCGTCGGCCGAGCCGAGCGGCGCCACCGAGGCCGCGGAGTAGCGCACCGCCGCACGAGCAGCAGCCACGCAGCGCCGGCCGAGGCGCCCACTCCTCCACGCTCGAGGCGGGCGGACGCCCTCCGCCGACGCCGTGCCCTCAGGCGCGGACGTCCACCAGCGTCCGACCGTGCGAGCGGCCGGCGAGCACGTCCTCGGCCGCGTCGACCGCCCCGCCGAGCGGCACCGTCGTCGTCAGCTCGTCGAGCAGCTCCAGGTCGAGGTCGTGGGCGAGGCGGCGCCAGGCCTCCTCGCGGAGCTTGCGCGGCGCCTCCACCGAGTTGATGCCGGCCAGCGTCACTCCGCGCAGGATGAACGGCATCACGCTCACCGGCAGGTCCGGGCCCTGCGCGAGACCGCACGCCGCCACGGTGCCGCCCCACCGCGTCTGCGCGAGGGCGTTCGCGAGCGTGTGCGAGCCGGCGGAGTCCACCGCTCCCGCCCAGCGCTCGGACTGCAGCGGCTTCCCGCCCTCCTGCAGCTCGGCGCGGTCGATGACGTCGGAGGCGCCCAAGCGCTGGAGCAGAGCGCCGTGCTCGTCGAGCCGGCCGGTCGAGGCGACGACCTCGTGGCCGAGGCGCGCCAGGAGCGCGACGGCGAGCGACCCCACGCCTCCCGAGGCCCCCGTCACCAGGACGGGACCGCTGCCCGGCCGCACGCCGTGCCGCTCGAGCGCCAGCACGGCCAGCATCGCCGTGAAGCCCGCGGTGCCGATCGCTCCGGCCCGTGCCGCCGAGATGGCGCCGGGCAGCCGGAGCAGCGACGCGGAGTCGACACGCGCCCGCTCGGCGAGCCCGCCGTCGTGGCGCTCGCCGAGGCCGGCGCCGTTGAGCACCACCCGGTCGCCGGAGTCGAAGCGCTCGCCCGCCTCGCCGTCCGCGTACTCCACGGTGCCGACCAGGTCGATGCCGGCGACGAGCGGGGTGCGGCGAACGATCCCGGGCCGCCCCGCCAGCGCCAGGGCGTCCTTGTAGTTGACGCTCGAGTACTCGACGGCGATCGACACGTCGCCGTGCGAGCGATCGGGGTCGTCGCGCTCGAGGAGGCGGGCTCGGTTGGGGGTCTCGGTGTCGGAGTCGGAGTGCCGCTCGACGACGATGGCTCGGTACATGGGCCCACGCTACGCCCGCGGGCCCCCGGCCGGGCGGTCAGTTCAGGGGCCGGGTGCCCTCGGGGAGCGATCCGCCGGAGTAGAGGGCGGAGGCCGCGTCCTGGAGCGCCGTCAGGGCGACGCGCTGCGTCCACGGACCGTAGGAGACGCGGGCCAGCCCGAGCTCCTCGAAGCGGGCGGGGGACTGCGATCCGGGGACGCCGATGACGCTGACCCGCTGCCGCCCGAGGGCGGCGACGAGGGACTCCAGCTCGGCGTCCTGGAGCAGCCCGGGGACGAAGAAGCAGGTGGCGCCGGCGTCGAGGTACGCGCGGCCGCGCTCGATCGCGTCGGCCAGGACCTCGCCGCGGTCGCGGTCGCCGGCGCGGAGGAGCACATCCGTGCGGGCGTTGAGCGCGAAGGGCACCGCCTCCTCCTCGGCCGCGGCGACGGCCTTCTCGACCGCTCGCAGCGCCTCCGGGAGCGGCTTCGCCTGGTCCTCGAGGTTCGCGCCCACGACGCCGATCCCGATCGCGCGGCGGACCGTCTCGCCGGCGTCGCCGTAGCCCGCCTCGAGGTCGGCCGAGACCGGGACCTCGACGGCGGCGACGATGCGCTCGATCATGCCCAGGTGCAGCTCCAGCGGGATCCGCTCGCCGTCCTCGTAGCCGAACGCCGCCGCGATGGAGTGGCTGGCGGTCGCGAGCGCCCGGGTCTCCGGGAGCGCGGCGACCGTGGTCGCGCTGATCACGTCCCAGACGTTCACCACCTGCAGCAGCTCGGGGGCGGTGTGGAGGTCGACGAGGGTGCGCCCGCGCGCTTCGATGCTCATGGCACGAGCGTAGGGCCCGCGTGCGCGGCGCAGGCCGCCGCATCGCAGTCGGCGCAGACCACGAGCTGGGCGCGGCAGGAGAGGTCGGTGCAGTTGCGCATCCGGCTGGTCGGCGCGGCGCACGAGGTGCAGCGGCCGAGCACCTCGGCGTCGGGGGAGAAGGAGACGGAGCCGCGGCCGTCGAAGACGTACAGGGCCCCCTTCCACAGCCCGCGGTCGCGCCGCGCCTCGGCGTAGCGGACGACGCCGCCGTCGAGCTGGTACACCTCGCCGAAGCCGCGCGCCGTCATCAGGCTCGACAGCACCTCGCAGCGGATGCCGCCGGTGCAGTACGTGACGACGGGCCGGCCCTTGAGGTGGTCGTAGACGCCGGCGTCGAGCTGCTCGACGAACTCGCGGGTGCTGGAGACCCCCGGCACGATCGCCCCCTCGAACCGGCCGATCTCGGCTTCGAAGGCGTTGCGGCCGTCGAAGAGCACCACGTCGTCGCGCTCGGCGACCAGGGCGTCCAGCTGGTCCGGGTCGAGCCGCGGCGCCGTCCCGACGACCCCGTCGGCGTCGACCCGCAGCTCGTCGGGCGCTCCGAACGAGACGATCTCGTCGCGCACCTTCACCGAGAGACCGGGGAAGTCGAGGCTGCGGCCGTCGTCGTCGAGGCCGGAGCCGTCGCTCCACTTCACCTCGAGCCCGTGGAAGGCCGAGTGCTCACGGGTGCGGCGGACGTAGCGCTTCAGGGCGTCCATCCCGCCGCCCAGCGTGCCGTTCACCCCGTGCTCCGAGATCAGCAGGCGCCCGCGCAGGCCCAGCGACTCGCACAGCTCGCGCTGCCACAGCCGCACGGACTCGGGGTCGGCCAGCGGCACGAAGCGGTAGAACAGCAGGATCTTCGGCAGCACCGGCACATCCTACGAGGACGTCCGGACCGGGGCGCGGCGTGTGGCAGCATCGTCGGGTGCCCGACGCCTCCGCCCCCGTGCCGCACTCCCGCCTCGAGGACGTCTTCGGTCTCGTCACCGGTGCGTTCGTCGTGTCGCTCGGCCTCTACCTGCTGCGCGCGAGCCAGGCGGTCACGGGCGGCACCGCGGGTCTCGCACTGCTGCTGGGGTACCCGCTCGACATCCCGTTCGGCGTGATCCTCGTCACGGTCAACGTGCCGTTCCTCGCCCTCTCGCTGTGGAAGAAGGGCTGGCGCTTCACGCTGCGGACCATGTTCTCGATCGTGCTGGTCTCGGTCCTGGCGGGCCTGCACCCGCTGGCGTTCGGCGAGCTGCGGATCGAGCCCGTCTACGGCGTCCTCACGGGCGACGTGCTCGCGGGGATCGGCCTCCTGATCCTCTTCCGGCACGGGTCGAGCCTGGGCGGATTCAGCATCGTCGCCCTGATCGCGCAGGAGCGGCTCGGCTGGCGGGCGGGCTACGTGATGATGGCGCTCGACGCGTGCGTGGTCGCGGCCGCGCTGCTGGTGGTGCCTCCGCTGAACGTGCTGATCTCGGCGGCGGGAGTGGTGGTGCTCAACCTGGTCCTGGCGTTCAACCACCGGCCCGGGCGCTATCTCGGGTCCTGACCCCCTCCGCAAGCCCTTCGGCGCGCACCGCCGGGTTCCTAGGCTGAGGGCGCGGGCCCCCGCCCGCCCTTCCCGAACGGAGAAACCGGATGTCCGACTGGACCTACGACCCCTACGCCCGCCTCGGCGAGGTGCCGACCTTCGCGCTCGAGAGCGACGACATCGCCGACGGTGCGCCCCTGTCCGCCCGCCACTACGGCGAGGGCTCCGGCGGGGAGGACGTCTCGCCGCACCTGCGCTGGTCGGGAGCCCCCGCCGAGACGAAGAGCTTCGCCGTGACGGTGTTCGACCCCGACGCGCCCACCGGCTCCGGCTTCTGGCACTGGGCCGTCTACAACCTCCCGGCCGACACCACGGAGCTCCCCACGGGAGCCGGAGCCGCCGGCTTCGAGCTGCTCCCGGCGGGCGCGCAGACGCTGCCCAACGAGATGCGGCTGCGCCAGTTCGTCGGAGCGGCGCCGCCGGACCGCGAGCACCGCTACTTCTTCGTGGTGCACGCCCTCGACGTCGAGTCGCTCGACCTCGATCCGGAGTCGACGCCGGCGATCCTCGGCTTCAACGCGCACTTCCACACCCTCGCGCGGGCGCAGATCGTCGCCACGGCGACGCCGGACGGCGCGAAGGGCTGACCCGCTCCGCGGGGAGCGCGCGCTACCCGAAGAGGGTGCGCGCCTCCTCGTAGCGGGCGTCCGGGACCGTCTTGAGGGTGCCGAGCGCCTCGGCGAAGTCCACGTGGTAGATGTCGGTGCCGCGCAGGGCGACCATGCGGCCCCAGTGCTCGGCGACGACGGAGTCGATGGCGGCCATGCCCAGGCGGGTCGCGAGGACGCGGTCGAACGCGGTGGGCGTGCCTCCGCGCTGGATGTGGCCGAGCGTCGTGGCGCGGGTCTCGATGCCGGTGCGCTCCTCGATGAGCGGGGCCAGCAGCTCGCCGATGCCGCCGAGGCGGGGCCGGCCGAAGGCGTCGAGGCCGCGCTCGGAGTGGGCGTCGTCCATCGTGTCGAGCGAGAAGCCCTCGGCGACCACGACGAGCGGTGCGCGCCCGCGGTCCTGCGCGCTCTGCACCCACTCGACGATCTGGTTTAGGGAGGTGCGCTTCTCCGGGATGAGGATGACGTGGGCGCCCGCGGCCATGCCGGAGTGCAGGGCGATCCAGCCGACGTGGCGGCCCATGACCTCGGCGACCATGCAGCGGCCGTGCGAGTCGCCGGTGGTGCGGAGGCGGTCCATCGCGTCGGTCGCGATGCCGACGGCGGTGTCGAAGCCGAAGGTGTAGTCGGTGGCGCCGAGGTCGTTGTCGATGGTCTTGGGGACGCCGACGATCTTGAGGCCCGCGTCCGTGAGGCGCTTGGCCGCCGCCAGGGTGCCCTCGCCGCCGATCGCGATGATCGAGTCGATGCCGTTGCGGTCCATCATCTCGGCGATCTTCTCGGGGCCGCCGTTCTCGCCCTCGAAGGGGTTCGTCCGGCTGGTGCCGATGATCGTGCCGCCCTGCTTGGCGATGCCCTGGATCTCGGGGCGGCCCAGGGGCAGGAGGTCGCCGTCGACCACTCCGCGCCAGCCGTTCCGGAAGCCCACGAACTCCTGGTCGTAGACCTTGATGCCCTTGTAGACGGCACCGCGGATGACGGCGTTGAGGCCGGGGCAGTCGCCACCGGAGGTCAGGATCCCGATCTTCACCCGCTCAGGTTAGAGGACCCGGTGAACGGATGTGCACGCGGACGACGACGGGCCCCTCCTCGCCGCCTCGAGGAAGGGCCCGTCGTCGTGCTCGGTGCTGGTGGGACTAGGTCGTGACGAGCTCGCCGTTGACGCCGCGGGGGAAGAATCCGCCGGTGCGCGTCCCGGCCGCGGGGTTCAGGTACACGATGTTGAGGACCTGGCCCGGGGTGCGGCTGAACGCGATGGAGCTGCCGTCGGTCGGGACGATGTTCGCCTGGCCGTTGACCTTGACGCCCTGGTCGAGGTCGGTCTTGCCGTCGAGGCTGTCGCGCGCGTCGGAGAGCTTGTTCGCCGAGTCGGACAGGTCGGCGGCGTAGATCGCCGAGCGGATCGCGCCCGCGTGGTACGCCTCCACCGCGAGGATGCCGGCGGCCGCGTCGAGGTAGGTCTTCGACTGGATGAGCGGGGCGGCGCCCTTGTAGGCGGTCACTCCCACGTCCTCGAAGACGAAGGCGCCGAGCAGGAAGTTCGACTCGCTCGCGAACGGGTCGAACGACTGACCGGCCTTGATCAGCCCCGCCGCAACGGCGGCGGAGTTGAAGCTGTCCTTCAGGTTGATCGCCGGGCGGGCCACCTTCGCGGTGCCCAGCGCGGCCCGCAGGAACTGCACGTGGGCCTTCTCGTCGTTCGCGACCTCGGTGGCGAAGCTCTTCAGCCACGGGGTCTTGAAGTCGACGGGGCGGCCGCCGATGACGCCGCCGGGCGTGCCCTTGCCGGTCACGTCCGAGCCGCCGAGGCCGGTGCCGTAGACGGCGCGGAGGTAGAACTCGGCCTCGAGGTACTCGAGGTTGAGGGCGAAGTTGAGGATCGAGGCGTCGCTGGGGCCGCTGGCAGCGACCTCCTCGGCGGAGGCGGTGGGCGCGGCGAGGGCCGCGGCTCCGATGCCGAGGCCGGCGACGCCGGTGGCCTCGAAGAAGCGGCGACGGTCGAGAGCGGTCTCAGAGCTCTTGACGATCGCGTTGCGGATGAAGGTCGTGTCGAACATGTGCGCATCTCCAGTGATAGGCGGGTGCCGGGCGGCTGGAGCGCCGCCGCGACAGCGCGAAGCTACGCCCGGGATCGACCTGCTGACCAGTGGAAACGGGCGATCGGATCCGCGCATGTGTTCACGCCGTCTGAACCAATCCGCCGGGCGTGTCGCTCCGAACACGTCGTGGATGGGGGTTCTGTGGAGGAGCGTCCGATCCGGTGTCGGAGCCGCCGGTTACCATCACTGCGTGTCGATCCCCGCCCCTGCTCCGGAGCCCGCCTGGGCGACGGTCTACGCGCCGGCGGAGCCGGTGAGCCTCGCGCTCACCCTCCGCACGCTGCTGCGGGGCTCGGGCGACCCGACCATGCTCCTCGACGCGTCCGGCTTCTGGCGGGCGTTCCGCACGCCGCTCGGCCCGGGCACCCTGCATCTGCGGCAGGCGGCCGACGGCGCGGTCCACGCGCGCGCCTGGGGCGGGGGAGCGGAGTGGCTGATCGACGCGGTCCCCGAACTCCTCGGCCACGGCGACGACTGGAGCGGGCTCGACCTGTCGGCCCACGCGCCGCTCGCCGAGGTGCTCCGCCGCTCGTCGGGCCTGCGCCTCACGCGCGCGAACCTGGTGTTCGAGATGCTCGCGCCGTCGGTCCTCGAGCAGAAGGTCACGAGCACGGAGGCGTGGCGCGCCTACCGGGTGCTGGTGCGCCTCCACGGGGAGCCCGCCCCGGGGCCGGTCGCTCTGCACGTGGCTCCGAGCGCGCAGCAGTGGCGGCGCGTGCCCTCGTGGGACTGGCACCGCGCGGGAGTGGATCCGCGGCGCTCGCGGACCGTCCTCACCGCCGCGCTCGTCGCCTCCGGCCTCGAGCGGACCCTCGCGCTCGGGCGGGGCGGCGACGAGGTCGCCCGCCGGCTGCAGTCGGTGCCGGGGATCGGGCCGTGGACGGCGTCCGAGGTGATGATGCGCGCCCACGGCGATCCGGACGCGGTCAGCGTGGGCGACTACCACCTGGCCGCGGCCGTCGGCTTCGCGCTCACGGGTCGGCTCGGGGTCGACGACGACGGCATGCTCGAGCTCCTCGAGCCGTGGCGCGGGCACCGGCAGCGGATCATCCGGCTGATCGGCTGCAGCGGAGCGAGGAAGCCGCGGCACGGCCCGCGGATGACCATCCAGGACCACCGCCGGCACTGATCCGCTCCTCCACAGGGGCGGCTCGCGGGCGAGTCGGCGCGACCACCGCGTCACGCCGCGTCCGGGCGGCGGCTCGGGCTTAGCCTCGGAGGATGCAGCAGTCGACGACCCCAGGTGTGCCCGGCAGCGACCCGGAGCGCGAGCCCGACGACGCGGCCGTGCGGAGCGGCGTCGACGCGACGGTCGGTGGTCGGACGCCGGAGGGCGGCACGGAGTCGGACGACGAGGTCGAGGCCGGTGAGGCCCGCGACTCCGGGAGCGGGGACGTGGCTGAGCCTCAGGACGAGCAGGAGTCCGACGCTGAGGACGAGGACCTGCGCGAGTCCGGTGTTCAGGACGAGGACGAGGTCGTGCGCGACGCTCAGGACGAGGCCGTGAGCGAGTCCGAGATCCAGGACGAGGACGAGGTCGTGCGCGACGCTGAGGACGAGGTCGTGCATGGGCCCGACGCCGCGTCGGAGTCGGAGCACGCCGCGCCCGCCGCCGCCGAGCCCGAGGTCGACGACCGCCCGATGATCGAGCGCGTCGAGTCCCTGGTCCGCCGCTGGATCGCGCGCAGCGGCGAGTTCCCGGTCGAGCCCGCCGCCCAGCGGCTCGCGGGCGTGCTCCAGGACCCGAACGGACTCGACTTCACCGTCGGGTTCGTCGACGGCGTCGCCCGGCCCGAGGACCTCTCGGTCGCGGCCGAGAACCTCGCGGCGCTCACCGCGAAGACGCCCGCCTTCCTCCCCTCCTACCTGCGCGCGGCGATCAGCACCGGCGGCGCCGTCGGCCCCGTGCTGCCCTGGGTGGTCGTGCCCGCGGCCCGCCGGGTCCTCCGCCGCCTCGTCGGGCACCTCGCGGTCGACGCCTCGGAGGCGCGTCTCGGTGCGGCCGTCGCCGCGCTGCGCGAGGGCGGCGACCGGCTCAACCTCAACCTCCTCGGCGAGGCCGTGCTCGGCGAGCGCGAGGCCCGCCGGCGCCTCGAGGGGACCCTCCGCCTGCTCGAGCGGCCGGACGTCGACTACGTCAGCGTCAAGGTCTCGAGCGTCGTCAGCCAGCTGTCGATGTGGGCCTTCGAGGAGGAGGTCGACCGCGTCGTGGAGCGTCTCACCCCGCTCTACCAGGCCGCCGCGTCCGGAGCCGACCCCACCTTCATCAACCTCGACATGGAGGAGTACCGCGACCTCGACCTGACGGTCGCCGTGTTCCGACGCCTCCTCGAGCAGCCGGGCATGCTCGACCTCGAGGCGGGCATCGTCCTGCAGGCCTACCTGCCCGACTCCGTCCGCGTGCTCGACGAGCTGACCGAGTGGGCGCAGGAGCGCCGGGCCCGCGGCGGAGCCCCGATCAAGGTGCGCGTCGTGAAGGGCGCGAACCTCGCGATGGAGCGGGTCGACGCGGCCCTGCACGACTGGCCGCTCGCGACCGTCGGCAGCAAGGTGGAGGCCGACACGAACTACAAGCGCCTGCTCGACCGGGCGCTGCGGCCGGAGCGCGTCGACGCGGTGCGCGTGGGCGTCGCCGGGCACAACCTCTTCGACCTCGCCTGGGCGTGGCTCACGGCGACCGAGCGCGGGGTGACCGGCGCGGTCGAGATCGAGATGCTGCTCGGGATGGCGACCGGGCAGGCGCGCGCCGTCCGCGAGGACGTGGGACGACTCCTCCTCTACACGCCCGTCGTGCACCCGCACGAGTTCGACGTGGCCATCTCGTACCTCATCCGCCGGCTCGAGGAGAACAGCAGCCCCGAGAACTTCCTGTCGGCCGCGTTCCGCCTCGACGACGAGGAGGTGCTGCAGCGGCAGCTCGGCCGCTTCCGCGCCTCGCTCGAGGCCCTCGACGACTCCGTCCCGCCGCCGAACCGCACGCAGGACCGCCTGCGGGAGTGGTCCTCCGGCTCCGGCCGCCGCCTCGTGCAGGAGCACGCCCGCGCCGGCGAGCGGGCGCAGGACCCGGCCGCCGCGGGCCTGACGCAGGCCGTCCTCGGCCTCAGCCGCGGCTCCGGTGCGGCCGCCGCGACCGCGGGCTTCCACAACGAGCCCGACACCGACCCCGCCCTCCCCGGCAACCGCCGCTGGGCGCGCCTGATCACCGAGCGCATCGCCGGCTCGACCATCGGAGCGGGCACGGCCGACGCCGCGCGCGTGAGCACCGAGGCGGAGCTCCAGGAGGTGCTGCGCGCGGTGTCCCGCCGCGCGGAGCGCTGGGGCGAGCGCCTGGGCTACGACCGAGCGGCCGTGCTCGACCGCGCCGGCCTCGTCCTCGCCGCGAACCGCGACCGCCTGATCGAGGTGATGGCCTCCGAGACCGGCAAGACGATCGCCGAGGCCGACCCCGAGGTCTCCGAGGCCATCGACTTCGCCCACTACTACGCCACCCGCGCCCGCGAGCTCGACGCCGTCACCGGGGCCACCTTCGTCCCCGCGCGGGTCACCGTCGTCGCTCCGCCGTGGAACTTCCCGGTCGCCATCCCGGCCGGATCGATCCTCGCGGCGCTCGCCGCCGGCTCCGGAGTCGTGGTGAAGCCGGCGCCCCAGGCCCGCCGCTCGGCGGCTGTGCTCGTCGAGGCGCTCTGGGACGCGGGCGTCCCGCAGGAGCTCCTCGCCCTGGTCGACCTCGACGAGGAGGAGCTGGGACGGGCGCTGATCACCGACCCCCTCGTGGACCGCGTGCTGCTCACCGGCTCCTACGAGACCGCCCGCCTCTTCCGCTCCTGGCGGCCCGGCCTCGCGCTGCAGGCCGAGACCAGCGGCAAGAACGCGATCATCGTCACTCCCCACGCCGACTACGACCTCGCCGTCGCCGACATCGTCCGCAGCGCCTTCGGGCACGCGGGCCAGAAGTGCTCCGCCGCCTCCCTGGTGATCCTGGTCGGCTCGGTCGCCCGCTCCAAGCGCTTCCGCGCCCAGCTGGTCGACGCCGTCACGTCGCTCCGCGTCGGCCGGCCCGACGACCCGTCGGCGGTGATGGGGCCGCTCATCGAGGAGCCCACCGGCAAGCTCCTGCACGCGCTCACCACGCTGGGCGGAGGCGAGTCGTGGCTCGTCGAGCCGCAGCGCCTCGACGAGAGCGGCACGCTCTGGTCGCCCGGGATCCGCGAGGGCGTCACCGAGGACAGCTACGTCCACCTCACCGAGTTCTTCGGCCCGGTGCTCGGGATCATGCACGCGGCGACCCTCGAGGACGCCGTCCGGATGCAGAACGGCACCGAGTACGGGCTCACGGCCGGGCTCCACTCCCTGCACGCCGACGAGCTCGCCCTCTGGATCGACTCGGTCGAGGCGGGCAACCTCTACGTCAACCGGGGCATCACCGGAGCCATCGTCCGGCGCCAGCCCTTCGGCGGCTGGAAGCGCTCGTCCGTCGGCGGCGGCGCGAAGGCGGGCGGACCCAACCACCTCATCGGCCTCGGCTCCTGGAAGCCCTCGCCCGCGCGCTCCTCCTCGACGCTGCACCTGCGCGGCCTCGACGACCGCGCGCGCCAGTTCATCGAGGCGGCCCAGTCCTCGCTCCGGTTCGAGCAGTTCGACCTGCTCCGCCGCTCCGCACTCTCCGACCAGCTCGCCTGGGCGACCGAGTTCGGAGTCGTCACCGACATCTCGAAGGTCGGCGTCGAGCGCAACCTGTTCCGCTACCTCCGCGTGCCGATCGCGCTGCGCCTGGCCGACGGCGGCGACCTCGGAGAGCTCCTCCGCGTCATCGCCGCCGGCCTGCTGACCCGCTCCCGGATGAACATCTCCACGTCCCTCCCGCTCCCGCCGCGGGTAAAGGAGATGCTCGGCGGCGACGAGCTCGCCGAGATGGCGGGCCTCGTCCCGCGCATCGTCGTCGAGACCGACGCCCAGTGGCTCGAGCGCGCCGCGGCCGGCCGCATCACGGCGCCGCGCATCCGCATCATCGGCGACATCGTCTCCGACCGCGTCGACGGCTATGCGGGCCCGCAGGCCCCCGGCAGCCCGACGCACGGACAGCAGGCCGTCGTCCGCCGATCGTCCGACTCGACCGGCTCCTTCACCGACGTCGTCGCCGGCATGACCCGCGGCAGCACGGGCAAGCCGGTCCCGCTCACCCGCGCCGACGGATCCCGCGTCCCCCTCGCGACCGCCCTCGCCGAAGCCCTCGGCGGCGCCCTCGACACCGCCGTCTACGCCGACCCGGTCACCCCCGCCGGCCGCGTCGAACTGCTGCCCTTCCTCCGCGAGCAGGCGATCTCGATCACGAACCACCGCTTCGGCAACCCGATCGATCTGAGCGACGACGTGCTGTGAGTTGGATTCCACGCCCGTCCCTGACGGGCGTGGCGCGGTCGGCTTCGCGACGGGGTGCGTTCTGTGGAGCGGGGGGCGTTCGGCTACAGCGATCCGCTGGTACGCGGATCGCTGGTTCGCCTCGGGGGCGGTGCTCGCGGGGATGGTGTGGATCGAGTGTGGCGCGGTCGGCTTCGCGACGGGGTGGGTTCTGCAGGGCGGTGTGCGTTCGGCTGCAGCGATCCGCTGGTACGCGGATCGCTGGTTCGCCTCGGGGGCAGTGCTTGCGGGGATGGTGTGGATCGAGTGTGGCGCGGTCGGCTTCTCGACGGGGTGCGTTCTGAGGAGCGGGGGGCGTTCGGCTACAGCGATCCGCTCGCACGCGGATCGCTGGTTCGCCTCGGGGACGGTGCTCGCGGGGATGGTGTGGATCGTGTGTGGCGCGGTCGGCTTCGTGACGGGGCGCGTTCTGCAGGGCGGGGTGCGTTCGGCTGCAGCGATCCGCTGGTACGCGGATCGCTGGTTCGCCTCGGGGGCGGTGCTCGCGGGGATGGTGAGATCAGGCTGGCGCGGGTCGGCCTCCCGACGGAGCCCCGGGACGCGGCTCGACGAGGCGCGGGGGGACTTACTTGTCGCGGCAAGTAGTGGGTAGGGTGGGGGGATGAGTGCGCCCGAGACACGCTGGCTGACGCCCGATCAGCTCGACGCCTGGCTGCGCTTCATCGCGGTCGTGGAACTGCTGCCGGGGGCCCTCGACACGCAGCTGCAGCGCGACGCGGGACTCACGCACTTCGAGTACCTGACGCTGGCGATGCTGTCCGAGGCGCCCGACCGCGCCCTCCGGATGACCACGCTCGCCGCCCGCACCAACGCGACCCTGCCCCGCCTCTCGCACGTGGTGACCCGCCTCGTCGCCCGCGGCTACCTCGAGCGCCGCCCCTGCGCCTCCGACGGCCGCGCCACGAACGCGGTGCTCACCGACGCCGGCCTCCAGAAGATCGTCGACACGGCGCCCGGTCACGTCGCGACCGTGCTGGCCGACGTCATCGATCCGCTCGACGCCGAGCAGATCCCGCAGCTGGCCGACATCATGTCGCGCATGCTCGCCCGGCTCGACCCCGAGGGCAGGATGACGGTCGACGCCGTGCGCTCCTCGCTCGGAGACCCCGACACCCGCTCCTGCTGAGCGCACCGACCCCTCGCTCCCGGGGCGGACCGGCCTCGGCCGCGGCCGAATTCATGTACAGGGACTCCCGGACGTGCCCGTCAGGGTCCTTGAGGCCGCGCCCGCATGGAGCCGAGGTCCTGCACCGCGACCGGCTCGGCGCCGCCGGAGGCCGGCCCGTTCCCGAGCACCTCGCCGACCTCCTCCCTGCTGCCGACGCTCACCGCGAAGAGGCCCTGCACCCGGGAGCGCGCGTCGATGATCTCCTTCGATCTGGAGGTCGAGAAGGAGGGGTGCGGGAGGAGCATCGCGGACACGTGCTCGGAGGCGACGGAGCAGGCGGCGTCGTCGCTGAACAGCGGATTCAGGGCTGAAAAGGAGATCCAGGGTCCGGCCGAGCGCCGGGGAGAACGCCCTCGAGCGCTCCGGATCCGTGAACGGGAGGTCGACGAGGATCGAGTCGACGGCCCTCCTCGTCAGTACAGCGATCGGCCGCGCGACACGCGGGAGTCCGTGCCATCATCGCCTCGTGCAGTTCACCACGACGCTCTTCCAGATCGGCAACAACACCGGCATCGAGGTGCCGCCCGAGGTCCTCGAGGCACTCGGCGGCGGCAAGCGTCCCGCCGTCGCGGTGACGGTGAACGGCTACCGCTTCACCAGCACGGTCGGAGCGATGGGCGGACGCGCGCTCATCCCGTTCTCGGCCGACAAGCGCCGCGAGACGCAGCTCGCCGGCGGTGACGCGATCGACGTCGTGATCGAGCTCGACACCGCGCCGCGCGAGGTCGTCGTGCCGGAGGACCTGGCGTCCGCGCTGGCCTCGGCGGGCGCTGCGGAGCGCTTCGCCGCGCTCTCGCCGAGCGCGCGGAAGGCCCACGTCACGTCGGTCGAGGGCGCGAAGGCCGCCGAGACGAGGGCGCGCCGCGTCGCCTCGATCGTCGCGGCGCTCGTCGGCTGACGGGCGCGCCACGGTCCGGGACGCCACCTCGTCGCCGGATAGGCTGCCTCCGGCGCCCCACGGCGGAGCGCTCTGGAAGCGGAGTCGGGGGACTTGATGGGTGCGGTTCGGCGTTGGGTGTTCCCGATCGTGTGGATGGTCATCATCGGAGCGGCGAGCATCGCCCTGGTGAAGATCGCGTTCTTCCCGGACGGCGCGGCCGAGGCCGATCCGACGCAGCCGACCGGTGAGATCACCGAGCCGACCGTCACGGTCGCCCGCGGCACGGTCACCAACGACCTCACCCTCCAGGGCACCGTCGCCGCCGACCCCGCCGTGCCGCTGAAGGCGACGGCGGCCGGAACGGTCGACGACGTCTACGTGCAGCAGGGCGCGGCCGTCGCGTCGGGCGATCTCATCTACGACATCCGCGTCGAGACTCCGCGCGACCCGGTCGAGACGACCGGCCCGGACGGCGCCGTCACCCTCACCCAGCAGGAGCCCTCCGTGCGCTTCGAGCGGGTCTACGCCGCGACCGGCGGCACCCTCAGCGCGCTCGGCGTCATCCACGACCAGGCCGTCACGGTCGGCGAGGTGACCGGACAGGTCGCGCCGCCGAGCTACGCCGTCACCGGCACGATCGACGCGCAGCAGCTCTACCGCATCCAGAACCGGCCGACGGAGGCGCAGGTCGCGATCACCGGCGGGCCCGCCGGCTTCACCTGCACCGACCTCACCATCAGCACCCCTCTCGCCGGAGCCGGCGAGGGCGGCACGACCGGCGGAGCGACGGACGGCGGCGGTGGAACCTCCACCGGCGGCTCCGGCACGAGCTTCACCTGCCAGGTGCCGACGGAGGTCACCGTGTTCCCCGGGCTCGCCGCCTCGGTGACGCTCGCGGGAGGCAAGGCGGAGGACGTCCTCGTCGTGCCGACCACCGCGGTCGAGGGCACCGCCCAGTCCGGCGTCGTGTTCCGCCGGGCGGACGACGGCAGCACCGAGGAGGTCCCGGTGACGCTGGGACTCACCGACGGCAGCTCCGTCGAGATCACCGGCGGAGTGGAGGAGGGCGCCGAGCTCCTGCAGTTCGTGCCGGGCGCGGAGGAGGCTGCTCCCGACGTCCAGCTGGGCGGCGACTGCATCGCGCAGCCCGACGGCTCGGTCTTCTGCTCGTGACGATCCTCCGGCTCGAGGGGATCCGCAAGGTCGTCCCGCTGCCCGACGCGCCGCCGCTGACGATCCTCGACGGAGTCGATCTCGAGGTGGGCGAGGGCGACCACGTCTCGGTCGTGGGCCGCAGCGGTTCCGGCAAGTCGACGCTGCTCAACATCCTCGGACTCATCGACGAGCCCACCGAGGGGCGGATGCTGCTCGAGGGCGCTCCCACCGAGACCCTGTCCTCGCGGGCCCGCGCGCGCATCCGCGGCGGCAGCATCGGCTTCATCTTCCAGCAGTTCAACCTGCTGGAGGGGCGGACCGCCCGCGAGAACGTGATGACGCCGCTGCTCTACGCGACCGGATCGGAGTTCTGGCGCCGCCGCGACCTCGCGGCCGAGATGCTGGAGCGGGTCGGCCTCGGGCACCGCGTGGACTCGATGCCCGGGCGCATGTCCGGCGGCGAGCAGCAGCGGATCGCGATCGCCCGCGCCCTGGTGCGCCGACCGCGGCTGATCCTCGCCGACGAGCCGACGGGCGCCCTCGACACCGACACCGGCGAGAGCGTGATGGGCCTGCTCGACGAGATCGCCCGCGAGTCCGGCTCCGCGCTGGTCACCATCACCCACGACCCGGCCATCGCGGCGCGGGCCGAGCGCCACTACCGGCTCGACCACGGCCGCCTGGGCTCGACCGCGGATGCGGGCCCCGTCGCCGAGGGGGTGGTCCTCTGATGCGCGCGCTCGTCGGGATCGCCGGCGCGATCGTCGAGGCGTGGACCGAGCTGCGGATCCACCGCGGCCGCGTGCTGCTCTCGCTGATCGGAGTCGCGGTGGCCGTCGCCGCCCTGACCGCGGTCGTCGCCGCCGGTGGCATCGCCCGCCAGGCCAGCATCGAGCAGGCCGAGCGCTCCAGCGGGCGCCCGGCGAGCCTCTTCCTCTCCGCCTACCCCTCCGGTACCGGCACCTCCGAGGTGGATGCCGACGCACTCCAGGCCGCGTGGACCGGTGCGCTCGAGCGCTACTCCATCACCTACGCGAGCCGCTCGACCTACGGCAGCGCGCGCGTCCAGTTCGCCGACGGCGCCGTCGACGTCGCGGTGCAGGCGGTCGACCAGCCCTTCGCCGAGATGCACCGGCTGAAGATCGTGGACGGCTCCTGGTTCACCGCCCGCGACTCCCAGCGCCTCGCTCCCGCCCTCGTCGTCAACGAGCGCTTCTGGGAGCGGATCGGGAGCCCGGATCTGCGCACCCACCCGGTGGTCACCCTGCTCGGCTCCGAGCGCGACGTCACGGGCGTGGTGGTCGGCGTGACTCCCTCCTCGCAGTTCGAGACGGATCCGTCGATGATGATGCTCGCGGACGCCTACCCGGCGGTCGCCCGCGACGCCGACCCGCAGTACGGCGGGCAGGGCGTGCCGAACTACGAGATGTGGGTGCCGCTCGACCTGGCCGAGCCCCTCGCCGCGGCGGTGGAGCGCGACGTGGCCGGCGCCCTGGGATCCGACTTCGAGGTGTCGGTCGACCGGCAGGACTACCTGGTCTACGACTCCGACCCCTTCGGCGTGCTGACCTGGGTGATCGGCGGCGTGGCGGGCCTGGTGCTGGCGCTCGGCGCGCTCGGACTGCTCAACATCGCCCTGGTCACCGTCCGGCAGCGGATCCGCGAGATCGGCATCCGGCGCAGCTTCGGCGCCTCCTCCGGCCGCATCTTCTTCTCGATCATGATGGAGAGCGTCGTGGCGACCGTCGTCGCGGGAGTGGTCGGCGTGACGGTCGCGGTCATCCTCGTCACCAACCCGTGGACGGTGGCCTTCGTGCAGGACAACGGGATCGCCGACATCCCGCCTTTCCCGGCCGAGGCGGCGCTGCTCGGGCTCGGGGCGGCGACCCTCGTCGGCGCGCTCGCGGGCCTGGTGCCGGCGATCGTCGCCGTGCGGGTGAAGGTGATCGACGCGATCCGCTACTGAGGCCCGCCGAGGGTGACGACGAGCTCGTCGCCCTCGAGCGCGGCGCGCGCGTCGGAGTAGTGCGCGATCCGGGGCAGCCCCCGGGTGCTCGCACTCTCGTGGCTCCCGACGACGATCACGCGCATGCCCGCGTCCAGACCCGCCCGGATGCCGGCCTCGGCGTCCTCGAACACCAGCGCTTCCTCGGGGGAGACGCCGAGCAGGGCCGCGGCGGCGAGGTAGCCGTCGGGAGCGGGCTTGCCGTTCGCGACGTCGTGCGCGGTGACGACGGTGTCGGGGGAGGGGACGCCCGCCGCAGCCAGACGTGCGGCCGCCAGCGCCGGGCTCGCGGACGTGACCAGGGCGACGCGCTCGCGGGGGAGTGAGGCGAGGAACGCCGTCGCGCCGGGGATCTCGACGGTGCCCTCGGTGTGCTCGAGCTCGTACGCGTCGAGCTCCGCGACGATCGCGTCGACGTCGCTGCCGGCCGGAGCGAAGCGGCGGACGCTGTCGGCGGCGCGGACACCGTGAACGGCGCCGAGCACCGCGTCGTGGTCGAGAGCGAAGCGCTCGGCGAAGGCGCCCCAGATGGTCTCCACGACGGCCGTCGAGTCGACGAGCGTCCCGTCCATGTCGAAGAGGGCGGCGCGGGCTCGGAGGAGGTGGGGCATGCGTCCATCCTGGCGGTCGGCGGCCTCCGGCGCCTGCCGGTGCGGACAGCGCTCGGACAGCGCGCGATCAGCCCGCCCTCAGGCCATGCATCGTGTCGCGGCGCTACGGTGGTCCGAGATCGCGGGCAGACGCCCGGAGGGGAGTGGAGGACGCCATGACGGACGACAACGGAACCGGCACGGACCAGGGCGCGAGCACGGGCGGCGAGGCCTCCGGACCCCGCGCCGGGTGGTACCCGGACCCGGCGGGCTCGTCCCGTCAGCGCTGGTGGGACGGGACCGGTTGGACGGAGTCGCTCCGCGACGCGCCGGCGGCCACTCCCACCGCCCCGGCCGAGAGCGGGTCGGCGCAGGCCGCCGCGACTCCCGTTCCGCCGACCGCACCGACTCCGCCCTCGCCGCCCGCCGAGCGTCCCGCCTACGGGGAGACGTCGAGCGGAGCGGCGACGAGCTACGGGCAGTCGGCCTCGGGTCGGTATCCGCAGCAGCCGTCGTCCGCCGACCCGCAGCAGAGCTACGGGCAGCAGGGCTACGGCCAGCAGGGCGCCGGTCAGCAGCCGCAGCCGCAGCAGCCCTCCGGCCAGCAGCAGCCGCAGCAGGGCTACGGCCAGCAGGCTCCCCAGCAGTACGGCCAGCAGGGGTACGGCCAGCAGCCCTACGGCCAGCAGCCGCAGCAGCCCTACAACCAGCAGCAGCCGCAGTACCCGGCCTACTCCGCGGCTCCCGGAGCACCCGTGCAGCAGCGTGACACGAGCATCGTCACGTCCACCCCGTGGATCTGGGTGGTGGTCCTCCTGCCGCTGCTCTCGGCGCTGTCGATCTTCCTCCTCCCGCCGAGCGCGATCGTCGACTCGTCGATGGCCTCGACCTACGGGCCGAGCTCCTCGATGGGGATGTCGACGGCCTACCTCGTCGGCCTCGGCGTGCTCCAGGTCGTCGGCTTCCTGATCTACGCGGCGGAGGTCGTCTTCGCCTTCCTCGACTGGCGCCAGCTGAAGCGAGCCGGCCTGCAGCGTCCGTTCCACTGGGCGTGGGCCTTCCTCGCCGCTCCCTACGTCTACGTGATCGGCCGCAGCGTGGTCGTGAAGCGCGTGACCGGCGGCGGCCTCCTCCCGCTCTGGGTCTTCCTCGGCGTCGTGGTCGTGTCGTTCCTCATCGCGATCGGCTGGACGGTGTCGCTCTTCTCCCAGATGACGCAGGCCTTCGCTCCCGCGGGCTTCTGAACCCGTGCGCGCCGCCGATCTCGTCCTGACCGGCGGCGCCGTCTTCACCGCCGACGCCGTGCGCTCCCGAGCGCACGGCGTCGCTGTCGTCGGAGGGCGGATCGTCGCGGTCGGCGCCGACGCCTCCGACCTGATCGGGCCGCGCACCGAGGTGGTCGACCTCGAGGGCCGGATGCTCGTCCCCGGCTTCCAGGACGCCCACGTGCACCCGGTCTGGGGCGGCGCCGCGCTGCTGCGCTGCTGGCTCGGAGCGGGTGGATCGCCCGCCGAGCACCTGGCGACGGTCGCCGGGTACGCGGCTCGGGAGAGCGGAGCGGAGTGGATCCTCGGCGGCGGCTGGAACCTGCCCGACTTCCCCGGAGGAACCCCGACCGCCCGCGAGCTCGACACGGTCGTCCCTGACCGGCCCGCCTTCCTCACCAACGCCGACGGGCACGGCGCCTGGGTCAACTCCGCCGCACTGCGCCTCGCGGGGATCGACCGCACGACGCCGGACCCCGCCGACGGCCGCATCGAGCGCCTGGCCGACGGCACCCCCTCCGGCACCCTGCACGAGGGGGCGATGGACGCGGTCCGCCGCCATCTCCCGCCCGCCAGCGCGGACGAGCTCCACCGCGCGCTGCTCCTCGGGCAGGAGACCCTGCACTCGTTCGGAGTGACGGCGTGGCAGGACGCGATCATCGGCTCCTACGGCGATGTGGGCGACCCCGGTCCGGTGTACCGCCGCGCGGCGCTGAGCGGCGAGCTGACCGGGCGCGTCCGCGGTGCGCTGTGGTGGGACCGGGGCCGCGGCGTCGAGCAGATCCCGGAGCTCGTCGAGCGGCGCGCGGCGCTCGCCGCCGACCGCTTCGCGCCGACGACCGTCAAGATCATGCAGGACGGGGTCGCCGAGAACATCACGGCGGCGATGCTCGAGCCCTACCTCGACGGGCACGGCGGCCACGGTCACGGCGACGGCCTCTCGATGGTCGACCCGCGCCTCCTGAGCGAGGCCGTGCCGCTCCTGGACGCGGCCGGGTTCCAGGTGCACTTCCACGCGATCGGCGATCGCGCCGTGCGCGAGTGCCTGGACGCCGTCGAGCGGGCGATCGAGGCGAACGGGCGCCGCGGCAACCGCCACCACCTCGCCCACCTGCAGGTCGTGCATCCGGACGACCTGCCGCGCTTCCGTGCGCTCGACGTCACGGCCAACCTGCAGATGCTGTGGGCCTCGCTGGAGCCGCAGATGGTGGAGCTGACGCTGCCGTTCCTCGGCGAGCGGCGCGGCTCGTGGCAGTACCCCTTCGGCGACCTGCTCCGCTCGGGCGCGGTGCTCGCCGCGGGGAGCGACTGGCCGGTGTCGACGCCCGACCCGCTCGCCGCGATCCACGTCGCGGTGAACCGGCTCTCGGCGCCGTCCGAGCGCGAGCCGGGGTGGAGCGAGGAGGTGTTCCTCCCGGGGCAGCGCCTCGACCTCGCCACCGCCCTCTCCGCCTCCACGGCCGGCTCGGCGTGGGTGAACGGCCTGGAGGGCGAGTCGGGCTCGATCGCCGTGGGACTCGCGGCGGACTTCGCCCTGCTGGACCGGGACCCCTTCGCCGGCGACCCCCGGGCGATCGGGGACACCCGGGTGCTGGGCACCTGGATCGGCGGCGAGCGCGTCCACACCGCAGCGGACGCGCCCGCCTGATCCGGGTCGTTCAGGAGGCGGCGCTCAGCAGGTGATCGCTCCGCCGATGATCCCCGCGAGCAGCCCGCCGGTCGCGGAGGCGATCGCGCCGGGACCGGAGATCGCACCGATCACCCCGCCGGTCGCGGCACCGCTGACGCCGCTCCCGGCGACGCAGTGGCCCCATTCGGGCGAGCTCCAGTCGCTGTTCAGGTGCAGGCCGCCCACCGCCGAGCGGGACGCCGAGTCCGGGGCGAAGTGGAAGGTGAGCGTGTCGGAGTCGTCGATCGACCAGTGGCCCGACACGGTGCGGCCGCGTCCGACGTCGATCCTCTCCGGGAGTGCGTCGGACGTCTCGGCGCCGTCCGTGAAGCCGACCCCGCCGCCCGCCAGCTCGACGATCCGCGTGTCGTCGGTGACGTCGAAGGTCACCGTCGACGCCGATCCGCCCCGTGCCTCGAGGTGCACTCGGCTGCTCGTCTCCTGCCTCGCCGGCTCGGCGTGCGCGGCCTGCGCTGTGAACAGCGGCACCGCCAGCAGAGCGGCCGCCGCCGCGACCAGTGCCGTGCTCGTCCTCTGTCGTTCCATCGTCGTTCCCTCCCTCGGATTCCGATCCAGGAAGGAGGGCTCAGCGCCGTCGGTCGACGAGGGCGAGGACGACGGACGCCACCGCTGCCGCGACGGCGGCGGTGACCACGACGTCCCACGGATCCTCGGCGCCCACCGCGGTCGCGACGAGGTGCCCGGCCAGGACGCCGACGAACAGTGCCGGCAGCATCAGCCAGATGCGCCGTCTCCGTCGTGCCGCCGTACCGGCCTGTTCCCTGTCGCTCATGCTCGCCCTCCTGAATTCACCATACAGGTATGGAGTACCAGGCGGTCGCGACGCGCGTCGAGGAGATGGCGCGATCCGTCAGGCCTCGCTGCGCTGGATGAGGCGGGAGAGGACGATCGCGGAGCGCGTGTGGTCGACGTTGGGCGCGATGCGGACCTTCTCGAGGGCGAGCTCGAGGCTGGGGATGTCGCGCGAGCGGATGTGGACGATCGCGTCGGCGGAGCCGGTGACCGTGCCCGCGTCGACGACCTCGGGGACCGCGGAGAGGATGCGGCGGAGCTCGTCCGGAGCGACGGTGCCGCGGCAGAAGAGCTCGACGTAGGCCTCGGTGGCCATCCCGTCGACCGCGGGGTCGACCTTGATCGTGAAGCCGCGGATCACGCCGTCGGCCACGAGGCGGTCGACGCGGCGCTTCACCGCGGAGGCGGAGAGCCCGACCACGCCGCCGATGTCGCCGTAGCCCGCGCGGGAGTTCTGGCGCAGCAGATCGAGGATCTTCCGATCGATGTTGTCCATGCTCCGAGGATAGGCGCGGCCGGAGCGGCGCCTGGACGGCAGCAGAGTGCCACTGGAGATTCGTGACGCCCGGCTATATAGTTGCTCTCGGTCAATAGTTGATCGCAGTCAACTAGAACCGCCGCCGTGCTGAAGAGGAGCCCATGTCACACCCCGAACACCGCGCCGCATCGCGCGGAACCACCGCGCCGCACGCCCCCGCCGGGCCGGACGGCGCCATGTCGCACCGCCAGGTGCTCGAATCGCTCAGCGGCCTGCTGCTGGGCATGTTCGTCTCGATCCTCGCGGGCACGGTCGTGTCGACCTCGCTGCCCCGGATCATCTCCGACCTCAAGGGCGACCAGAACGCCTACACCTGGGTCGTCACCGCGACCCTGCTCGCGACCACGGTCTCCACCCCGCTCTGGGGCAAGTTCGCCGACCTGTTCAACCGCAAGCTGTTGATCCAGCTCGCCCTCGGGCTGTTCGTCATCGGCTCCGCCCTGGCCGGCTTCTCGCAGGACACGAACATGCTGATCGTCTTCCGCGTGTTCCAGGGCCTGGGCGCCGGCGGACTCGCCGCGCTGAGCCAGATCATCATGGCCGACATCATCAGCCCCCGTGAGCGCGGCAAGTACGCCGGCCTCTTCGGCGGCGTGATGGCGATCGGCACCGTCGGCGGCCCGCTCCTGGGCGGCGTCGTGACCGACGCGTTCGGCTGGCGCTGGAACTTCTTCATCGCGATGCCCGTCGCGATCGTCGCGATCGTCCTCCTCCAAATGACCCTCCGCCTCCCCGCGCACCCGAAGCGCAAGGTGCGGATCGACTACCTCGGCGCCGTGCTCATCGCGGGCGGAGTCTCGCTCCTGCTGATCTGGGTCTCCCTCGCCGGCAAGAACTTCGACTGGGCCTCGTGGGAGACCGCGGTCATGGTCGGCGGTGCCGTCGTGCTGCTGATCGCCGCCGTGATCACCGAGCTCACCGTGGCCGAGCCGATCATCCCGATGGGGATGTTCAAGAACCGCACCTTCAGCCTCGCCGTCGTGGCGAGCATCTCGGTCGGCGTCTCGATGTTCGGCGTCGCCGTCTTCCTCGCGCAGTACATGCAGCTGGCCCGCGGAGCCACGCCGACCCAGTCGGGCCTGCTCACCATCCCGATGATGGCCGGCCTGCTGATCGCGTCGACGATCTTCGGCGGGATCATCTCGCGCACCGGCAAGTGGAAGGCGATCATGATCAGCGGCGGCGTGCTCGCCGTGATTGGCACCTCCCTCCTCAGCACCCTCCGCTACGACACGGACCTGGTCCTCGTCGGGATCTACATGGCCGTCCTCGGTGCCGGCCTGGGCATGCTGATGCAGAACCTCGTCCTGGTGGTGCAGAACTCGATCGAGGTGAAGAACCTCGGCGTCGCGACCAGCGCGGTCACGTTCTTCCGCAGCCTCGGCGGCACCGTCGGAGTCTCGGTCCTGGGCTCGATGCTCGGCACCGTGATCGCCGACCGCATCAAGACCGGCATCGCGGGGCTCGCTCCCGCCGACCAGGCTCTCGCCGCGCAGGCGCTGGGCAGCGGCACGATCCCGCAGCCGGCCACCCTGCCCGACGCCGTGCGCGTCGTGGTCGAGAGCGCCTACGGGATCGGCGTCGGCGACGTGTTCCTCTACAGCATCCCGCTCGCCGTGGTCACGCTGATCGCCGTCGTCCTCCTGCCGAACGTGAGCCTCGGCTCGAAGAACGCGGTGCAGCTCAAGGCGGAGCCGACCACTCCGCTGCAGGCCGCGGAGGACGCCCTCATCGCCGCCTCGGACGGCCAGGCGGCGCTCCGCCCCGTCGGCCAGGCCCGGCGGACGGACGACGCGACGCACGCCCGGGAGGGTCGCGAGGCCACTCCCGTCGGACACGGCCGCCACGCCGACGAGGAGCGGCAGGAGGAGCCGGTCGGGCACGCCCGGCACGCCGCTCCCACCGGCTCCGTCGACGTGATCGAGCGCTCCTGATGCCCGCCGCCGCGCCCTCGGCCGAGGCGCTGCACGAGGTCGAGGAGCAGATCACCGTGCTCGCCGTCCAGGTGCGCCTCGCCGTCCGGGACGCGGCGGCGTCGATCGACCCGGCGCTGCCGCCCTTCGGACTGCGGCTGCTGCGGGTCCTCGAGCGCTGCGGTCCGGTCCACTCCGGCGCCGCGGCGGAGCGGCTCGGGGTCGACCGCAGCGCGATCAGCCGCCAGGCCCGCCAGCTCGCCGAGCTGGGCCTGGTCGAGATGACCTCCGATCCCGCCGACGGCCGAGCGCGGTTCCTCTCGCTCAGCGCGGCCGGATGCGAGCGGATGCGCGACCTCGGCGGCCGTCAGCGGCAGCGGATGCAGGAGGCGCTGAGCGCCTGGCCCGAGGAGGACCTGCGTGCGTTCGCGGGATACCTGGAGCGGCTGACCGCGGCGGAGTGAGCCGCGTGATCTGGACGAGTGGCGCGGACCGATGCGGTCCGCGCCACTTCTGCGTGCCGCCGGACGCGGCGCGGGCGCGCTGACCGCGCGCCGTCTCGCGCCACCCGGTGCCGACGCCGTCGTAGTCGTTCTACATTTCCTGAGATGTTCTCACTCAGGAGGCGATGACCCTGTTCTCTTTCGACCACGCAGCAGCGGCGGAGCTGGTCCGCGCCTCGGACGAGGCGGCGGAGGCGCTCGCCTCCCAGGGGCTGCTGAGGTCCGTCGCTGCCGAGTACGCGCTGGGCGAGTTCCGCGGCGCGTACGCCGAGCTGTTCCGCCGGGTCTGCGTCTGCGACAGGGAGAACCGCGGTCGGCTGAGCGCCGAGCTGCACGAGCTCGCCGACACGGTGCGGCTCGTGGCACGGAAGGCCGAGGAGGAGCGTCGGCGCCGGGAGGAGTACGCGGCCTGGGAGCGGCGGGCGGACGAGCGCGAGCAGCAGCGCCGCCTCGATCCGGTCGCGGCCCTCGCGGCGGGAGTCGAGGAGGTCGTCGACCGGCCGCCGTCCGATCGGCCGGTCGTGCCTCCGCCGATCCGTGCGCTGTTCTCCCCCCGGTCGGTGCCCCGCACGTCCCCGGGCGGCCCCGCCGCGGGAGGCACGACCTCCGCCGACCCCGAGCGCCTCGACGTCTTCGTCTCGCAGACCCGGCAGGCGGACGAAGCGATGCGCTCCCGGCTCCAGGATCTGATGGCCGCCTGGGGAGCCTTCGGCAACCGCTGCTCGTGGGCGCCGGTCGAGTCCTTCTCGGTGCTCCGGGGCTTCCGCGAGCTGCTGTCGATCGGTGCGGCCGACGCGACCTGGGTCGAGCAGATCTCCCTGGCCTTCACCGCCGCGGGGGGAGCGGCGCTCTCCGTTCCGGTCCTCGACGCCGTCGGCACCCTGGCGCGGCCCCGGGGCGGCCGGAGCCTGCTCGACTCCCTCGCGGCGCTCTCGTCCGACGATCTCGCGACACTCCTGGCGGCGTCGCCCGACCTCGCGGCGCGCCTCGGGCGACTGGCTCCGACCCTCGTGAACGACTGGTGGCGGAGCCTCGACTCCACGGACGGCGCGCGCTTCTCGCCGCAGCAGGCGGCGCTGGTCGCCGGTCTGCCCGGGGTGATCGGAAATCTGGAGGGTGTTCCCTACCGCGCCCGGGTGAGGGCGAACGAGAGGGCGCTGAGGGCGCGGATCGTGGCGCTGAGGAGCGAGGCGGCGGGCCTGCGCGGGAAGGCGGGCGACGGGGAGCGACTCGCGGCGGTGGAGTCGCAGCTGGTGGCGCTGAGGGACGTGCGGGCATCGCTCCGGCGCGGTCTCGGTCAGGACCCGCGCTTCCTCATCTCCCTGACCGCCGACGAGCCTCCGCTCGCCGCCGTCTCGATCGGCGATCCCGACACCGCCACGAACGTCACCTACGCCGTCCCCGGGATGGGACAGACGACGGAGAGCATGACCCGATGGACGAAGGCGTCGCAGAATCTGCAGTCGCTCCTCCCGCCCGGCAGCGCCGTCGTCTCCTGGATCGGCTACGAGACCCCGCCGATGGCGCGGCTCGGCGGGAACGGCATGGACGTCCTCACCTCGAACCAGGCGGTCGCCGGCGGCGCCGCACTCGCCTCGGCTGTCCAGGGGCTCTCCGCGGTCCGGGGCGACGACCTGCCGAAGCCGAACGTCGTCGCCCACTCCTACGGCAGCACCGTCATGGCCGTCGCCGCCTCGCGCTCGGACGTCGAGCTCGGGGTCGTCGTGACGCTGGGCTCGGCCGGCCTCCCGGACAGCGTCGACGAGGCGAGCGACCTGCACGCGGAATCCGTCTTCGCGGGGCAGGCGCGGGACAAGTACCTCGGCGAGACCGAGAGCGGCGACGAGGCCGCGTGGATGGGCCGCGCCTTCAGCTGGAACCACCACACGGATCCCGCTGACGAGGACTTCGGCGCGCGCGTCTTCGGTGTGGAGACCGGAGGCGACGCCGGGAGGATCGTGACGGATCACGCTGCGCTGAAGAGCGACGACGGCGATCTCGCGGGGTATCTCGACACGAACACCGAGTCCCTGCAGAACGCGGCGTGGGCCGTCTCCCGGCGACTCGACCTGCTGACCGAGAACCGGCCGCTCGGACCGACCGCCTTCCAGAAGGCGGTCGTGGGAGCCTCCCATGGCGGGTAGAGGCTCTCCTCAGCGGACGGGCGTCGCGCTGACCGTCGCCGCTCTGCTCGTGATGTCGATGACCGCTTGTGCAACGGAGAAGGAGGCGAGACCGGTGAGCACGATGAGTCCTCGGGAGGGTCGGGATCGGGTGGTGGAGTTCGTGCGGGACTCCGCGGGGCGGCTCGATGTGGAGGGGTGGTGGCCGCGGAGCGGCGCGGCCAGGCCCGATGTGTGCGGCCCCGGCGACCGGATGAGCGGTGCGAGCTACAGCTACGCCTGGTGGGCCCCGGCGGGCACCGATGTCGAGGGGGATGCGCGGAAGGTCGCGGACTACTGGGAGTCTCTGGGGATGACGGTGAGAGTGACCGATTCGACTCCGCGCCCGACGGTCTACGGGCAGGGCGGACCGGTGCTGCGGGCGAGCTTCGTCACCGGCGCTGTCGAGGAGATGTACATGATCGGGGCGGAGATGCCGTGCGCGCCCGGCGATTTCGAATCACTCCTCCTCGAGGACGAGGCTCAGCGCGCGGCGGGCGCGGTCCTTCCGGGTGATGAAGGGGTCGTCCCGAAGCCGGATCCGCGGGACCTCCCACTCCAGTCCGATCCGTCGGGTTCCGGCTCGGAGGGATGAGCCGCCCCGTCCACCGCGTCCGGATCGGAGATGCCGACGTCGCTTCCGTTGCCGGGGGAGGGGTCTGCCTCAGCGCGGTGCGCCCACCAGCTGCGCGACGTGCACGACGAAGGCGCGGCGGCGGTCGCGCGTCTTCTCCCCGCCCCGGGAGGCGAAGGGGGTGAGGTGCCAGATCTCGCAGAGGCCGAGGAGGGCGATGAAGAGGTCGTCGGCGGACCAGCTCGCGTCGACGACGCCGGTGCGCTGCCACTCGAGGACCCGGGCCTCGGGGGCGGGGACCCCGCCGAGCTGCTCGCCGGCCTCCTCCCAGACGCCGGCTCCCTCCAGGCGCGCCCACGTGAGCAGGCGCAGGAACTCCGGGTGCTCCCACACATGGTCGAACATGCGGCCCGCGAGGTCGGGGAGGTCCGCCGCCTCGGCGAGGAGCGTCTCGTCGAGAGCGCCGAGCGCCTCGACGACGGTCGCGACGAACAGGCCGCGCTTGCCGCCGTAGTAGGCGTAGAGCCGCTCCTTGTTCAGACCCGCCGCCGCGGCCACACGGTCGACCCGGGCGCCCGCGAAGCCGTGGGCGGCGAACTCGACGGAGGCGGCGCGGAGGATCCGCTCGCGTGCGGGCAGCGCCGCATCGGATGTCGGCTCCATGGTTCACCTCCGGGCGCTCGAACGATACACTCTTCTTCGCCCAACCAACTGGTTGGGGTGGTTCGGCCCCGATGACGCGGCCCGGATCCGGACCCGCCGGTCCCGCTCCGCTCCGTGTGAAAGGCCGCCATGCCCTCCCCGTCCGCTCCCTCCTCCGCCCGCCGCTGGTGGGTGCTCGTGATCCTCGCGCTCACGCAGCTCGTCGTCGTGCTCGACGGCACCATCGTCACGATCGCCCTCCCCGCCGCGCAGGCCGACCTCGGCCTCACCGACGTCGAGCGCCAGTGGGTCGTCACCGCCTACGCCCTCGCGTTCGGCGCGCTCCTGCTCCTGGGCGGCCGCATCGCCGACTACACCGGCCGCAAGCGCACCTACCTGATCGGGATGATCGGCTTCGGCGCCGCCTCCGCCTGGGGCGGCCTCGCCACCTCCGGCACGGAGCTGATCGCCGCCCGCGGGCTGCAGGGCGCCTTCGCCGCGCTGCTCGCCCCGGCCGCTCTGGCCCTCCTCACCGTCTCCTTCCCCTCCGGCCGCGAGCGGGGCACGGCCTTCGCCGTCTTCGGAGCGGTCGCCGGAGCGGGCGCCGCCGTCGGCCTCGTGCTGGGCGGGCTGCTCACCGAGTTCGCCGACTGGCGCTGGTGCCTCCTCGTCAACGTCCCCGTCGTCGTGGTCGGCGCGATCGCCGGCCAGCTGCTCGTCACCGAGAGCCGCGCGGAGGGGCGCAACCGCTTCGACGTCGCCGGGACGATCACCGTCGCGCTCGGGCTCGCGAGCGTCGTCTACGGCTTCACCCTCGCCGAGCAGGGCTGGCTCCGCGTCGACACCCTCGGCTTCCTCCTCGTCGGCGTGCTGCTGCTGGCCCTCTTCGTGCGGATCCAGGCCCGCTCCGACCACCCGTCGCTGCCGCTGCGCATCGTCGCCGACCGCGTCCGCGGCGGAGCCTTCCTGGTCCAGGCGATCGTCGGCAGCGTGATGATCGGCTCCACCCTCTACCTGACCCTGCACCTGCAGCTGGTCCTGGGCCTGCCGCCGCTCGAGGCGGGCCTGGCCAATCTGCCGATGACGGTGACGATCATGATCGTCGCCGGAGTCGCCGCCAAGCTGCTGCCGCGCATCGGCCCGCGCGTGCTGATGATCGTCGGCCCGCTGATCGCGGCGGCCGGGCTCCTCTACCTGAGCCGCATCACCCCCGACGGCGGCTACCTCCTCGAGGTGCTGCCCGCGCTGATCCTCCTGGGCATCGGCATGGCAATGGTCTTCGTGCCGCTGCAGAACCTCGCGCTCACCGGAGTCGCGGCCCACGACGCCGGTGCCGCCGGAGCGACCGCGAACGCCGCCATGCAGATCGGCGGCTCGATCGGGCTGTCGATCTTCACGACCCTCTACGCGGGAGTCGCGGGTGAGCAGCAGTCGCCGGTCGCCTTCGTCGACGGCTACTCCGCGGTCTTCGTCGCGGCCGCGATCGGGCTGGTCGTCGCCTCCGTCGTCGCCGTCGCGATGATCCGGGTGAAGAAGGAGGAGTTCCTCGCCCATGCTCCGAAGGAGGCCGTCGCCCACCTGGGCTGATCCCGGCCTAGGCTCGGAAGCGCTATGCAGCCACTGACCGAGACCGAGATCCGCGAGTCCTTCGTCAACGCCTCCCGCAAGGAGGTCGCCGATCTCGCGCTGCCGAAGGACTTCGACGCGCTGGACTGGTCGGTCATCGACCACCTCGGCTGGCGCGACCGGAGGATGGGCCGCCGCGCCTACGTCGTCGTGCCGCTGGAGGAGCGCCTCGTCGGGGTCCTGCTCACCCAGGCCGACGCCCTGCCGCGCTCGCGGGCGCAGTGCTCGTGGTGCCGCGACGTGCAGCTCCCGAACGACGTCGTCTTCTTCGGGGCGCGGAAGGCCGGAGCGGCCGGGCGGGCGGGGGACTCGCTCGGCACGCTCGTCTGCTCCCGCTTCGAGTGCTCGGTGAATGTGCGGCGGCGCCCGTCGGTGGCCTACATCGGGTTCGACCTCGAGGCGGCGCGGGCACAGCGGATCGCGACTCTGCGGGCGCGCACCGAGGGCTTCGCGCGTGAGGTGCTCGGCGAGGCGTGACCGCGCTCAGCGGCGCGTGGACGCGCGCACGTGCATCCGCTCGCCCTGGCGGCCGAAGAGGCTGAGGAACTCGACCTGCTGCTCGTCGGCGCGGCCGAACCAGTGCGGCACCCGGGTGTCGAACTCGGCGGCCTCGCCGGCCGGCAGCACCAGATCGTGCTCGCCGAGCCGCAGGCGGAGCCGCCCGCTCAGCACGTAGAGCCACTCGAAGCCCTCGTGCGCGCGCTGCTCCGCCGGCTCCGTCACCGGCCCGGCCGGGAGCGTGTGCTTGAACGCCTGGAGCGCGCCCGCGTCGCGGCTGAGCGGCTGGATGAGCATGCCGTTCCGGCGCACCGGCCGCCCGTGCACGCGGGGATCCTCCGGCGCCGCGCCGACGAGCTCGTCGAGCGGCGCCCCGAGGGCGCGGGCGATCGGGAGGAGCAGCTCCAGCGTCGCGCGGCGGCCGCCGCTCTCGAGGCGCGAGAGGGTGCTCGCCGAGATGCCGGTCTCGGCGGCGAGGGACGCGAGCGTGCGGTCGCGGCGGGTGCGCAGGCGACGGAGCCGCGGTCCGACGGCGGCGACGATCTCGTCGTCGGAGGGGGCGGGCGGGGTCTCGGGCACGACGCCATCCTGGCACGGGCGGTCGCGCCGCATGCCGGAACGGCACGGATCCTCGCGGCCCGCCCCGGGGCGGCGGAGCATCGACCCATGACCTCCACCGACGCCCCCACCGGCCCGTCCGTCCCCGCCCCCGCCGACGTCCTGATCCTCGGCGCCTCCTTCGCCGGCCTCGCCGCTGCCACCGCCCTCGGCCGCAGTCTCCGCGACGTCCTCGTCGTCGACGGCGGACCTCCACGCAACGCACCCTCGCCCGGTGCCCACAACGTGCTGACCCGCGACGGCGTCCCGCCCACGGAGCTGGTGCGCCTGGCGCGCGCCGAGGCCGAGGGCTACGGTGCCCGGGTGGTCGAGGGCGAGGCGGTCCGCGCCTCCGCGGGTGCCGAGGGCGTGACCGCGACCCTCGCCGACGGCACGATCCTCCGCGCGCGCCGCCTCCTGCTCGCGACCGGCGTCCGCGACCTGCTGCCGGAGATCCCCGGGCTCGGCGCCCGCTGGGGACGGGACGTCCTGCACTGCCCCTACTGCCACGGCTTCGAGGTGCGCGGCCGGCGGATCGGCGTGCTCGGCAGCTCGTTCGCCGGGCACCAGGCGCAGATGTTCCGTCAGCTCAGCGACCGGACGTCGATCCTGCTCCACGGCGCACCCGTGCACGCCGGCGACGAGGCGGCGGCGCTGGCCGCCCGCGGGATCGCTCTCGTGCCGGGCCGCGTCGAGAAGGTCCTCGTCGAGGACGACCGCCTGGTCGGCGTGGTGATCGACGGTCGGCGGCACGAGCTCGACGCGCTCGTCGTCGGCCCGCGGGTCGAGGGGCGGCTCCCCGAGGGGCTCGGCCTCGAGCTCGCCGACCACCCGTCGGGAGTCGCGCGGCACCTCGCCGTCGATCCGATGGGCCGGGCCGGCGTCGCCGGGGTCTTCGCCGCGGGCTCGCTGGTCGAGCCGATGGCGCAGGTCGTCGCCTCGTCCGCCGACGGGCTGCGCGTGGGCGCGGCGATCAACCACGACCTGATCGAGGAGGAGATCGCCGCCGCACTGCGGGCCGCCTGACGCGCGCTCAGCGGCGGCGGTACTCCAGCTCCGGGCGGCCGGGGGAGCCGTAGCGGGGCGCGCGGTCCGCGACTCCGGAGTCGGCGAGGTGCTCGAGGTAGCGGCGGGCCGTCACCCGCGAGATGTCGAGGCGGGTGGCGAGCTCGGCCGCCGAGAGGCCGACGGGGCCCAGCAGTGCGGTGACGGCCTCGAGGGTCTGGGCCGAGAGCCCCTTGGCCAGACCCGGGGCGTTGGAGGTGCGGAGCGCCGCGAAGGCCCCGTCCACCTCGTGCTGGCTGGCGACGTCGGCGCCGTGCATCCGCTCGCGGTACGACCGGTAGCTGGCGAGCTTGGCGGCGAACGCGCTGAAGACGAACGGCTTGATCAGGTACTGCACGATGCCGGCGGCGACGGAGGCGCGCACGTTCGCGGCGTCGCGGACGGCGGTGATCGCGATGACGTCGACGTCCAGGCCCGCCGCCCGGACGGCCCGGCAGAGGTCGAGGCCGCCCATGTCAGGCAGGTTCATGTCGAGCAGGATCAGCGCGATGCCCGGGTCCGCGCGCAGCGCCCGGATCGCCTCCGCGCCGCTGCCGGCGACCGCGGCCACCTCGAAGCCGTCGACCCGCCGGACGTAGTCGGCGTGGGCGCTCGCGGTCAGCGGCTCGTCCTCGACGACGAGCACCCGGATCACGACGCCACCCGCGCGGGCAGCGGCAGCTGCACCGTGAACACCGCGCCGACGTGGCGCGAGACCTCGATCGAGCCGCCGAGCCGCTGCACCACCTGCTGCACCAGCGCCAGGCCGATGCCGCGGCCGAAGCCGTCCGACTCCTTCGTCGAGTAGCCGCGCGCGAAGACGTCGGCGGCGCTCGCGACTCCGGGGCCGCTGTCCGACACCTGCACCACCAGCTCGCCCTCCGCGAGGCCGAGGTAGACCTCCACCCACGGCTCGCGGTCCGGAGCGGACGAGGCGGCCGCGTCGAGGGCGTTGTCGATCAGGTTGCCCAGCACCGTCACGAGGTCCCCGGGCTCCAGCCCCTGCGTGCCGGGCTCGAGGTGCGTCTCGAAGTGCAGCTCGACGCCGCGCTCGCGGGCCTGTGCGGCCTTGCCCAGCAGCAGGGCGGCGATCACCGGCTCCTGCACGGAGCCGAGGACCCGGTCGGCCAGGCGCTGGCTGAGGTTCAGCTCGCCGGCGGCGAACGCGAGCGCCTCGTCGGGCCGGCCGAGCTCGATCAGCGACGCGATGGTGTGCAGGCGGTTCGAGAACTCGTGGGTCTGCGAGCGCAGCGCGTCCGAGAGGGTGCGCAGCGACTCCAGCTCGCCGCTCACCCGCTGCAGCTCGGTGCGGTCGCGGAGCGTGACGACCGTGCCCAGGGGGCGGGCGCCGGGGGAGGCGGCGGGCCGCTCGTTCACCACGAGGATCCGCTCCCGGGCGACGACTAGGCGGTCCGAGACGGGCTCGTCGTCCTGCAGCAGCTCGCGCAGGGCGCCGGGGAGGTCGAGCTCGGCGACCGGCACCGGCGTCCGCACGCCCTCGAGTCCGAGCAGCTCCAGCGCGTGGTCGTTGGCGAGCACCAGCCGGCCGCGGTCGTCGACCAGCAGCAGCCCCTCCCGCACCGAGTGCAGGACGGACTCGTAGTAGGCGAAGACCTGGCTCATCTGCTCCGGGCCCCGCCCGCCCGTGACGCGGCGCAGGTAGCGGGCGAGGAGCCACGAGCCGAGGGCGCCGAGCGCGACCGCGCCGAGCGCGCCCCACGCGACGACCTGCACGCGGGCGGCGAAGGAGGCGTCCACGGCCGAGAGCGTGACGCCCGCCGACACGAGCGCGACGACCGCGCCGTCGGCGTCCTCGATCGGTGCGACGGCGCGGACGGAGGGCCCGAGCGTGCCGGTGTACGTCTCGGTGAAGGTCCGCCCCTCCAGCGCGGGCTCGATCGTGCCCTGGAACGGCAGGCCGATCCGGTCGCGGTCGCGGTGGGTGTACCGGGTGCGGTCGGGGGCCATGATCGTGAGGAAGTCGACGCCGGTGTCCCGCATGACCTCCTCGGCGTACGGCTGCAGGCTCGCGGAGGGGTCCGCGCCGGCCGTCGACTCGAGGACGAACGGATTGTCGGCCACCGTCCGCGCCACGACGAGGCTCCGCTGGGCGGCCTCGTCGCCCGCTCGGCTCCGCGCGTCGAGGGCCAGCACCGCGACGGCCGCCGCGGCGATCAGCAGGATGCTCAGCAGCTGCACGGCGAACAGGCGCGCGGCGATGCTGCCGCGCGGTCCGCGTGCGCTCGGCGTCCTGACCATGCCACTCCCTCGTGAGCGAGCGCTCGGGGCGCCCCGCCGTGAACAGTATGAACGCAACCGTGCCGGGCTCCGGAGGCGGGGCCACCATCGTCCTACCCCCTCACCTCGACGAAGAGAAGGACACCCCCATGGCGAAGACGCCTCAGACGCCGTCCGACCGGCTGATCCCCGCGGTCACCCCTCCGAAGACCCGGCGGCGCATCGACCGGAACCACTGGCTCTACATCGCCGTCATCATCGCCGTGGTCGCCGGCGTCGTGGTCGGACTCGTCGCTCCCGCCTTCGCGGCGACGCTCGAGCCCGTCGGCAAGGCCTTCGTCGGACTGATCAAGATGATGATCGCGCCGATCATCTTCTGCACCATCGTCATCGGCATCGGCTCCATCGCGAAGGCCGCCACGGTCGGCAAGGTCGGCGGACTCGCGCTGGGCTACTTCATCGTGATGTCGACCTTCGCCCTGGCGATCGGCCTCGTCGTCGGCAACATCCTGCACCCGGGCGAGGGCCTCGACATCTCGAGCGCCACCTACGACACCAGCGACCTCAAGGCCGAGAGCACCAGCGACTTCGTCCTCGGGATCATCCCCGTCTCGCTGTTCTCCTCGCTCGTGGACGGCAGCATCCTGCAGACCCTCTTCGTCGCGCTGCTCGTCGGCTTCGCGCTGCAGAAGATGGGCGCCAAGGGCCAGCCGATCCTCGGAGCGATCAAGCAGCTCCAGGTCCTGGTCTTCCGCATCCTCTCGATGGTGCTCTGGGTCGCCCCGATCGGCGCGTTCGGCGCCATCGCCGCGGTCGTCGGCAAGACCGGCTGGGGAGCGGTCGTCGCTCTCGCCACCCTGATGATCGGCTTCTACATCACCTGCGCGATCTTCGTGGTCGTCGTCCTCGGCCTGCTGCTGCGCCTGGTGACCGGCGTCAGCATCTTCTCGCTGATGAAGTACCTGGCCCGCGAGTACCTGCTCATCGTCGGCACCTCCTCCTCGGAGGCGGCGCTGCCCCGCCTGATCGCGAAGATGGAGCACCTCGGCGTCTCCAAGCCCGTCGTCGGCATCACCGTGCCCACCGGCTACTCCTTCAACCTCGACGGCACGGCGATCTACCTCACGATGGCGTCGCTGTTCATCGCCTCGGCCACCGGAGCGCCGATGTCGATCCCGGAGCAGATCGGCCTCCTCCTCTTCATGATCATCGCCTCGAAGGGCGCCGCGGGCGTCACCGGAGCGGGCCTGGCCACGCTGGCCGGCGGCCTCCAGTCCTTCCGCCCCGACCTGGTCAACGGCGTCGGCGTGATCGTCGGCATCGACCGCTTCATGTCCGAGGCCCGCGCGGTCACCAACTTCACCGGCAACGCGGTCGCCACCCTTCTCGTGGGCACCTGGACCAAGCAGATCGACATGGTGCAGGTCCGCGAGGTCCTCGGCGGGCGCTCGCCCTTCGACGAGACCACGCTCGGAGCGGACGAGCACGAGGCCCCCGCGTCGGGCACCTCGATCACCGAGGGGATCGCCTCGATCCAGGACTCCGACGAGGCGTCGCGGATGCGCGCGGAGATCGCGGCCAAGCGCTAGCCGATCCGATCGCGAAGGCCCCGCCTCCCGGAACCGATCCGGGAGGCGGGGCCTCCGTCGTGCGCGGGTCAGTGCCTCCGCACCCCGAGCAGAGGCAGGGTCACCGAGCAGAGCGGCCCGATCAGCACCGCGAAGAGGAGGGTGCCGAGGCCGGCGTCGCCGCCGAGGGCCCAGCCGATGAGCAGCACCGTGAGCTCGACGCCCGAGCGCGCCACCCAGATCGGCAGGCCCGTGCGGGTGTGCAGGCCCAGCATCAGTCCGTCGCGGGGCCCCGGACCGAGGTGGGCGCCGATGTAGATCCCGCTCGCGACCGCCAGCAGAACGAGACCGCCTGCGAAGAGCAGGCCGCGGGCCCACCACTCCTCCGGCGTCGCCAGCACGCGCAGCCCGACATCGATCATCGTGCCGACCACGAGCACGTTCAGCACGGTGCCGAGACCGGGCCGCTGTCGGAGGGGGATCCACAGCAGCAGGACGAGCAGGCCGATCACGTTCGTGAGCAGTCCGATCCCGAGCCCGGTCTGGTGCGCGACCCCCTGGGCGAAGACGGTCCACGGGTCCACGCCGATCGCCGCGCGGATCATCATCGCGTCGGCGAATCCGTAGAGGATCAGGCCCACCAGCAGGCGCGGCACGGGTCGGAGGCGCCACTGGCCCGCTGGGGGAGCGGCGGCGGCAACGGGAGCGGTGAGGGTCATGGACTCATCACAGCGCGACATTGGCCTTCTTCGCGCGGTCCAATCCGGCTACCTTGGACGCATGGCTGATGTCCACTTCGGCGCGCGCGCCCTGCAGACCCTCCTCGGCGACTGGCGCGAGCAGCGCGGCACCCGGCCCGCCTACCTCGCGCTGGCCGATCGGATCCGCCTCCTCGGGATCGACGGCCGCATTCCCGCGGGCAGCCGCCTGCCCGCCGAGCGCGAGCTCTCGGCCCGCCTCGGCGTCAGCCGCACGACCGTGGCCGCCGCGTACCGCGAGCTGCGCGACAGCGGCTACCTCGTCAGCGTGCGCGGCTCCGGCAGCGTCACCCGCCTGCCGGGAGCGGCCGTGCACGCGGTGCCCTCGCTCGCGCCGGACTTCCTCGACTTCACCAAGGCGGCCCTGCCCGCCGTCCCCGAGCTGGCCGAGGCGTACACCCGCGCGGCGCAGGCGGCCCCCGAGCACTTCGACTCCGGCTCCTACGACACCGTCGGCCTGCCGGTGCTGCGCCGCGCGATCGCCGAGCGCTACACAGCGCGGGGTCTGCGCACCGAGCCCGGCCAGATCATGGTGACCATCGGCGCGCAGCACGCGATCGCGCTCGTCGCCCGCACGCTGCTCGCGCGGGGTGACCGGGCGCTGATCGAGGCCCCGACCTACCCGCACGCCTACGAGGCCCTCCGGCTGGCCGGCGCGCGGCTCGTGCCGGTGAACGTCGACGGGGCGGACGGCTGGGACGGAGAGGGCCTGATCGCCGCGCTGCGCGGCACGAGCCCGAGCCTGGCCTACCTGATGCCCGACTTCCACAACCCGACCGGCCGCTCCATGGCCCCCGAGCTGCGGGAGCGGGCGATCGCCGCCGCGGCCCGGCAGGGCACGCTGATCATCGCCGACGAGACGACGGCCGAGCTCGACATCGACCGGCGGATGACGCCGCTGCCGTTCGCCGCCTACGGGCCCGAGGGGACGGTGCTCTCGATCGGCTCCGTCGGCAAGACGCTGTGGGGCGGCATCCGGATCGGCTGGATCCGCGCCGAGCGGGCGGTGATCCGCAAGCTGGCGCTGGCGCGCTCGGCGAGCGACCTCGGCACGCCGATCCTGGAGCAGCTCCTGGTCGCGGACATGCTCGGCCGGATGGACGGCGTGCTGGAGCTGCGGCGCTCGCAGCTGCGCGCCGGCCGCGACCACCTCGAGGCGGCCCTGGCGCGCGCGATCCCGGAGTGGAGCGTGCCGCGGGTCTCGGGCGGTCTCTCCACCTGGGTGGGCCTGGGCCGGCCGGCGAGCTCGCAGCTGGCGCTCGCCGCCCGGACGGCGGGCCTGCTGATCACCGCGGGCCCGCGCTTCGGGATCGACGGCGCCTTCGAGCGCTTCCTCCGCATCCCGATCGGCTACTCGCCCGAGGCGACCGACCGGGCCGTGGAGGCGCTCGCGACGGCCTGGGCGCAGGTCGCCCGGCACCCGGCGGCCGACCCGGGGTACCTCGCCGACGTGGTCTGAGGTGGAGTACCCGCCGGGCGTGTGAGATCGTTCTCTCATGAGCGACGGGTACGGCTACCTGCTGGTCCACTTCATGGAGGACCGGACCGGCCACAGCGAGAAGATCTTCCTCTCGCTCAGCCGGGGCGACGATCCGCTGCGCTGGCGAGCGCTCGGGCCGGTGCTGGAGTGGACCGGCGGCACGGGCGGCGTCCGCGACCCCCACATCGTCCGCGCGCCGCGGGGCTTCCACCTCGTCGCCACCGACCTCCGCGTCTGGCGGCCCGAGGGCCCGGACTGGGACCTCTACCGGCACCGGGGGAGCCGCGACCTCGTGGTCTGGGACTCCCCGGACCTCCTCGAGTGGTCCGAGCCGCGCGCGGTCGCCGTCGCTCCCGAGGGCGCGGGCATGGCCTGGGCGCCGGAGTCGGTCTACGACCCGGTCTCGGGCGACTTCCTCGTGCACTGGTCCTCCGGCCTGGCCGAGGACGGCGACCCCGCCACCGGCGAGACGGGCGACAGCCGCATCCTGCTCTCCCGCACGCGCGACTTCCGCACGTTCACCGAGCCCGAGACCTACCTGCGGCTGCCCGGCGGAGTGATCGACATGACGCTGCTGATCGAGGGCACGGCCGTCCACCGCTTCGCCAAGCAGCACGACGAGGCCCCCGACACGATGCAGGTGTTCCAGCAGGTCGGCTCCTCCCTCCTCGCGGACGACTTCGCCACCGTCGCCCGGGGGATCGGGCAGGAGCTCGGCCCGAGCATCGAGGGGCCGCTGGTCTTCCGGCACCACCGCGAGGAGCGCTGGTCGCTCTGGGTCGACCAGTACGCCCTCCGCCCCTACGGCTACCGCGCCTACACGAGCACCGACCCGGCCTCGGGCCGCTGGGAGCTCGCGGAGGAGTTCGACCTGCCCGAGGACACCAAGCACGGAGCGGTCCTCCCGCTCACCCGATCCGAGTACACGGCGCTCGACGAGCGCCACCCCGCCTGAGAGGCCCCGCATGACCGACTTCAGCCCCCGTCTCGCCGACGCCCTCGTCACCGTCCTCGGTGCCGACGGCGCTCCGCTCGCCCACGCCGACGTGACGGTCGAGCAGCGCCGCCACGCCTTCGCCTTCGGCTGCACCCCTCCGAGCACCGACCCCGCGCGCGCCGAGGAGCGCCGGCTCTGGCTCGACCTGTTCGATACGGCGACGCTCCCCGTCTACTGGGGCCGCTTCGAGCCGGAGCGCGGCCGCACCGCGACGGAGGAGGTGCTCGCCGAGGCGCGCGCGCTCGCCGCGGACGGCGTCCGCCTGAAGGGGCACCCGCTGGTCTGGCACTACGTGAAGCCGGAGTGGCTCGACGCGCTGCCGCTGGACGAGGCCGAGCAGCTCCTCCGCGCGCGCATCCGCCGGGAGGTGGGCGCCTTCGCCGGGCTGATCGACACCTGGGACGCGATCAACGAGGTCGTCATCATGCCGCGCTTCGCGAACGAGCCGGACGGCGTGACGAACGCCGTCACCCGCCTCGCCCGCGAGAAGGGACGCGTCGTCATGGTCGAGCTGGCCTTCTCGGAGGCGCGCAGCCTCGGCACCGGACCGGTGCTCGTGCTGAACGACTTCGACCTCGGGCCCGAGTACGAGCGGCTGATCGAGGACGTGCTCGAGGCCGGGACCCGGCCCGATGCGATCGGCCTGCAGTCGCACATGCACCAGGGGTTCCGCGGGGAGGAGCAGATCACGGCGATCTGCGACAGGTTCGCGCGCTTCGGCCTGCCGCTGCACTGGACCGAGACCACCCTCGTCTCGGGCGAGCTGATGCCCGCCGAGATCGAGGACCTCAACGACCACGTGGTCGAGGACTGGCCGACCACCCCGGAGGGGGAGGCGCGGCAGGCGGACGAGATGGTGCGGCACTACGAGACGCTGGTCGCGCATCCGGCGGTCGAGGCGATCACCTACTGGGGCTTCGACGACGCCGGCGCCTGGCTCGGAGCGCCGGGCGGGTTCCTCCGCCGCGACGGGAGCCCGAAGCCGGCCTACGAGGCGCTGCGCTCGCGGATCCGCGGGGACTGGTGGCTCGAGCCGACGGTGCTCCGGACGGACGCCGAGGGGCGCGTCGGCGTCCGGGCCTTCGCCGGGGACTTCGCGCTCTCGAGCGCCGGGGCGGGCGCTGCAGTGAGCCTCCCTGTCGGGTCGTCGACGGCGGAGGTCCGCCTGGGCTGAGGGCGTCCGGGCCGGCCGGTGGCGCGGGTCGCCCCGTCGCGCGCCCCGGAACGCCGCGTCCCTCCCAACACTCAGTCGGCTGATGGAAGACTCGGAGGGTGCATCTCCTCGCGGTCCTCAGCATGAAGAACCGGGCGCTCATCGCGCTCGTCACCGTCGTCATCGCCGTCTTTGGCGGAGTCGCCCTGACCGGGCTCAAGCAGGAGCTCGCGCCGTCGATCTCCTTCCCGCAGCTCGCCGTCGTCACGTCCTACCCGGGCGCCGCTCCGGAGGTGGTCAACGACGACGTCTCGACGCCGATCGAGACCGCCATCCAGGGGGTGCCGGGGCTCGAGACGACCAGCGCGACGTCCTCCCCGGACTCCTCCCTCATCTCGGCGTCCTTCACCTACGGCACCGACCTCGCCACCGCCGAGCAGAAGATCCTGCAGGCGATCAACCGGATCAAGAGCACGCTCCCGGACGGCGTCGACCCGCAGGTGGTCACCGGCTCCCTCGACGACCTGCCGGTGCTGCAGCTCGCCGTGTCGAGCGACGGCGACGCGGACGCGCTGGCCGAGCGCCTGCGCACCACGGTCATCCCGGACCTGGAGAAGGTCGAGGGCGTGCGCGAGGCGGCGCTCGTCGGCGAGACCGCCCAGCGCGTCACGATCACCCCGGACGACGCGGCGCTCGCCGCGGCCGGCCTCTCGACCGGCGACATCCGCTCGGCCCTGCAGCAGAACGGCGTGCTCGTGGCGGGCGGACAGATCACCCAGGACGGGTCGACCTTCTCGGTGCAGTCGGGCGTCAAGCTCGACTCGACCGACGCGATCGCGGCGCTGCCGCTGCTGCCGTCCGCAGGTGCCTCCGCGGGTTCGGGCGGCGCCGGTGCGTCAGCGGGCGCGGGTGCCTCCGCGGGTGCCGGGGCTTCCGCCGGCGGCTCCGACGCCGGAGCAGCGGCGGGAGGCGCGGCCGTGACCGCAGAGCCGACGGTCACCACCCTCGGCTCCGTCGCGACCGTCGCCGTCACCGACGCCCCCGTCACCTCGATCTCGCGCGTCAACGGCCAGCCCGCCCTGACCCTCTCGATCACCAAGCTCCCGGCCGCGAACACCGTCGACGTGTCGACCGGCGTGGCCGCGCTGCTCCCGGACCTCGAGGAGTCGATCGGCGACAACGCCGCCTTCACCCCGGTCTTCGACCAGGCGCCCTACATCCAGGAGTCGATCGCGTCGCTCGCGCAGGAGGGGGCGCTCGGCCTCGTCTTCGCCGTGCTGGTGATCCTGCTGTTCCTGCTGTCGGTGCGCTCGACCCTGGTCACGGCCATCTCGATCCCGACCTCGGTGCTGATCACCTTCATCGGCCTGCAGACGGCCGGCTACACCCTCAACATCCTGACCCTCGGCGCGCTCACCATCGCGATCGGGCGTGTGGTCGACGACTCCATCGTCGTGATCGAGAACATCAAGCGGCACCTCGACGCGGGCGAGGACCGGGCCCGGACCATCGCGGTCGCCGTCCGCGAGGTCGCCGGCGCGATCACCGCCTCCACGATCACCACGGTCGCGGTGTTCCTGCCGATCTCGTTCGTCGGCGGCACCACGGGCGAGCTGTTCCGGCCCTTCGCGCTGACCGTGTCGATCGCCCTGCTCGCCTCCCTCGTGGTGGCGCTGACGATCGTGCCGGTGCTGGCCTACTGGTTCCTCCGCCCCTCGAAGCGGCCGGCGGTGCGCCAGGCCGCGCAGGCGGCGCTCGCGGAGGAGCGCGCGGCGGCCGGAGGGGCACCCGCCTCGGGGGTCCCGGCCGAGACCGCCGCGCCGGTCGAGGAGGCCCCGCACCACGGCGCCCACGCCGCTCCCCGGCGGGCGCGCGGGCTGCAGTCGGTGTACGGCCCGATCATCCACTGGACGCTGAAGCACTCGGTCGTCACCGTCCTCCTCGCGCTGCTCGTGCTCGTCGGGACCGGTGCGCTGTACCCGCTGATGAAGACGAACTTCCTCGGCTCCAGCGGGCAGGACACCTTCACCGTCACCCAGACGGTCCCCGTCGGCCAGAGCCTCGACGCGCAGGACGCGACGGCGCAGCAGGCGAGCACGGCGATCCTCGGCGTCGACGGCGTCGAGACCGTCCAGCTCACCGTCGGCTCCTCCGGCGGCCTGCAGAGCGCGTTCGGCGGAGGCGGCGGCGGCACCTCGATCCGCTACTCCGTCACCGCCGACGAGTCGGCCGACCAGGAGGCCGTGCAGGCGGACGTCCGCGACGCGCTGTCGGGCGTCGCCTCGGCCGAGGACATCAGCGTCGCCGCCTCCTCCGGCTTCGGCGCCTCCTCGGACATCGAGGTCGACCTCTCGACCGCCTCGCAGAGCGACCTCCAGAGCGCGAGCGACCAGCTCCTCGAGGCCCTGCGCGGGACCGACGGGATCAGCCAGGCCGAGAGCAACCTCTCCTCCTCGCTGCCCTACATCGCGGTGCGGGTCGACCGCGACGCCGCGGCCCGGGCGGGTCTCAGCGAGGTCGCCGTGGGCACGATCGTCAGCCAGGCGCTCCAGCCCAGCCAGGTCGGCAGCGTCGTGATCGACGACCGCACCCTCTCGATCTACCTGGCCGACGGGCAGCCGCCGGCCACCGTGGACGAGCTGCGGACCCTCGAGGTGCCGACCCTCGCCGGCGCCGTCGCGCTCTCCACCCTCGCGGCGGTCGAGCAGACGGACGGTCCGGCGAGCATCACCACCGAGCGCGGGCAGCGCACCGCGACCATCACCGTCACCCCCGAGGGCGACGACCTCGCCTCGGCCAACGTCGCCGTGCAGAACGCGATCGACGCGACGGCGCTTCCGGCCGGTGTCGACGCCTCCCTCGGCGGAGTGACCGCCGACCAGGCCGACGCGTTCTCGCAGCTGGGCATCGCGCTGCTGGTCGCGATCCTGATCGTCTACGTCGTGATGGTGGCGACGTTCCGCTCGCTCCTGCAGCCGCTGCTCCTGCTCGTGTCCGTGCCGTTCGCGGCGACCGGCGCGATCCTCCTGCAGGTGATCACCGGCGTGCCGCTGGGCGTGCCGTCCCTGATCGGCGTGCTGATGCTGATCGGCATCGTCGTCACCAACGCGATCGTGCTCGTGGACCTGGTGAACCAGTACCGCGATCGCGGGATGCCGGTGCGGGAGGCGCTGCTGCACGGCACCGAGCGGCGGCTCCGGCCCATCCTGATGACCGCCCTCGCGACGATCTTCGCCCTCCTGCCGATGGCGCTGGGGATCACGGGCCACGGCGGCTTCATCTCGCAGCCGCTGGCGATCGTCGTGATCGGCGGCCTGGTGTCCTCGACGGTGCTGACCCTCGTGGTCCTGCCCGTCGTCTACAACCTGGTCGAGGGGTATCGTGAGCGGCGGCGTGCCGCCCGCGCCGGGAAGGCGTCGGCATGACGGACATCAGGGATGCGGCCGAGACGGTCGGCTCGCGCTGGCGCAGCGGCCCGGAGCGCGCCACCGCGGTCCTCGACGAGATCGGTCCGGAGCGCTTCGTCGCCCGCGACTTCCGCCCGGGCACGCTCCGGCACCTCGTCCTGATCCGCTTCCGCCCGACGGCGCTGGTCGCCGAGGCGGACGAGGTCACCCGCCGCTTCCTCGCCCTGGCCGACGAGTGCGTCCGCGACGGACGGCCCTACATCGAGTCGATCGAGACGGGGCCGCAGCTGAGCATCGAGGGCGCGGGCGAGGGCTTCGACCGCGCGTTCCTGCTGACCTTCTCCTCCGAGGGCGACCTGCACTACTACCTGGGCCGGCCGGCCGTCGAGGACCCCGCGCACTGGGATCCGGCGCACGACGCGTTCAAGGAGTTCGTCGGGCCGTTCGTCGACACTGCCGGCATCGTCGCGTTCGACTTCCGACCCGAAGAGCACTGATGGCGACTCCCGACTTCGTGCTGCGGCTGCGCAAGCGGATCGGGACCGAGCTGCTCTGGCTCACCGGCGTGACCGCGGTGATCCTCCGCGAGGAGCCGGCGCTCGAGGTCCTGCTCGTCCGGCGCGCCGACACCGGAGCCTGGACGGCCGTCACCGGGATCATCGACCCGGGCGAGACCGTCGCCGGCACCGCCCGCCGCGAGGCGCAGGAGGAGGCGGGCGTCGAGATCGAGGTCGAGCGCCTCGTGCAGGTGCACACCCTCCCGCCGATGCAGTACCCCAACGGGGACCGCTCGCAGTACCTCGACCACGTGGTGCGCTGCCGCTGGATCTCGGGGGAGGCCCACGTCGCGGACGACGAGTCGACCGAGGTCGGCTGGTTCGCGCCCGACGCGCTGCCGCCGATGTCGGACGAGCACCGCGCCCGGATCCAGCGGGCGCTGTCGGACGAGCCGGGCTGCTCGATCGACTGACGGCGGGGGTGCGCGCCGGATGAGGGCGGGGCCGCCTCCCGGGAGCGGCACTCGGATCGGAGCGGGCGTCCTGCCGTGTCGGCCTCCGACCGAACGGGCCCTCGGGCCGGGCTCCTCGGACCAGGCTCGTCTCGGAGCGGGCGCTGCTCAGACCGGACGCGCGAAGCAGAGCACCGCGTCGTCGCCGACGTGGGCTCCGAAGCCGTCGATCGCCGTGAAGCCGAGCGCCCCGGCCGCTGGGGCGAGCTCCGGAGCGGCGGCCAGGCGCAGCGTGCGGATCCGCTGCACCCGCGCCCACGACTCCGCCGCCGCGACGAGCCGTCGGGCGACTCCCGTGCGCCGGTGGACGGAGTCGACCACGAGCTCCAGCACCTCGGCGAAGTCGTCCGGGCCGGGAGCGAGCACCAGCACGCCGGCCGCCGCCCCGTCGATCCGGGCGATCAGGACGCGGGCGTGCGGGGGTGGGACCGCGGCGAGGAGGCCCTCCGCTGCGGCTGCGTCCTCGAGGCGGACGACGACTCCGCTCACGAGCCCAGGTGGGCGCGGACGAACTCGACGACCCGAGCACGCAGAGCGTCGTCGAGGAGCGCGATCGAGTGCAGCGAGCCGGGGAGGACGAGGAGGTCGACGCTCGAGCCCGCTCCGCGCAGCGCCTCCGCGAAGCGGGTCGACTGGCTGAGCGCGACCCGCTCGTGCGCCGCGTGCGCGATGAGGAACGGCGGCTCGGAGCCGTCCACCTGCGCGAGGGGCGAGGCGGCGGTCGCAGCGGGGCAGGAGGCGAGGTCCGCGCAGTCGAGGTAGCTGCGCACGGCGGCCGCGACTCCGACAACCGGGTCGTCGTCGGCGAGGCCGGCGGCGCTGAGATCGGAGGGACCGCTCAGCTCGACCACGGCGGCCAGGCGCGACGAGGTCAACGGCAGCGTGCCGAGCAGAGAGACGAGGTTGCCGCCGGCCGAGCCGCCGAAGGCCGCCACCCGCTCCGGATCGATGCCGAAGCGCGCGGTCTGCTCCGGCTCGAGCAGCCAGTCGAGGGCGGCCGTCACATCGTCGAGCTGCGCGGGGAACACGGCGGCGGGCGCGAGGCGGTAGTCGACCGAGACGGCGACGAACCCCTCCGATCCGAGCCACTGGCAGATCGGGCGCCAGTTCGCGTCGGCCTTGCCTCCACGGGCCCAGCTGCCGCCGTGCACGACGAGGACGGCGGGCCGCGGCTCCGCCGACGGGGCAGGGGAGGAGCAGACGTCGACGCTCTGCCCGGTGCTCGCGTCGTAGACGACGTCGGCCGTCACGCTCACGCCGGACCAGTCGGGTGCGGGTGCCGCTCCGAGCGCCTGCGCCACCGGCTCCGAGACGGGAGTGGTGCTCGCGCAGCCCGAGAGGAGGAGTGCGAGGGCGGCCAGGACCGCGGCGACGCGTCGAGGGGATCGGGTGGGCTCGCGCATGAGTGCGATCAGCGTACGGGGTGCCCGGCGCCCCGGATGCGGCACCCCCGCGATCAGGGGGTGCCGGGCTCGCGCTGCAGCCGGACCAGGACGACCCCCGCGAGGATCAGCGCGCCGCCGACGAACTGGATCGGCGCGGGCAGCTCGCCGAGGATCAGCCACGCGGCCGCGATCGAGAACAGCACCTCCGTCAGCCCGACGAAGGAGGCGATCCGCGTGCCGAGACGGCGTCCGCCCTCGATCCCGAGCAGATACGCCAGCACCGTCGACATGCCGAGGATCACGCCCGCGGGAAGGAGCCAGCTGACCTCCGCTCCGACGAACACCACCTCTCCGAACGTCGCGCGCAGCGGTGTGACGCCGAGCGCCCCGAGTGCCAGCAGGATCGCGGCGCCGACCGTCATCGCCCCCGCCGTGAGCGCGATCGGCGGCAGCTCCGGATCCACCCGACCGGCGATGACGTAGTAGACGCACAGGCCGAGCGAGGCGGTCATCGCCCAGGCGATGCCGACCAGCTCGGGCGTCGACTCGCCGGACAGGTCGAGCACGAGCACCAGGCCGCCGAGCGCGAGCGCGGAGCCGGCGAGGGTGAAGCGGCCGGGGTGCCGGCGCGTGCGCGCCCAGGCGAAGAGGACGAGGAACACCGGCGCGAGGTACTCGATCAGCAGGGCGACGCCGACCGACATGTGCTCGATCGCGCTGTAGAAGCAGAGCTGCGCGGCGATCACGGCGAAGACTCCGTAGAGGGCGATCGTGCCGAGGTTGCGGCGGAGCACGGGCCAGCGGCCGCGGAGGGACAGGATCGCCGGGATCGCGAGGATCAGGGCCGCGCCGCCCGCCCGCCAGAGGACCGCGGACGCCGGCGTCCAGCCCGCCTCGAGGAGCGGCTTCACGAACGGCCCGCCCAGACCGAACGCCGCCGACGCGGCCAGCGCCGCGACGAGGCCCGAGCCGAGGCGCCGTGCAGGCGCGGGCGCGCTCGCGGCGGGGAGGGTGACGGCGGCGGTGCTCTCGGCGGTCATGGCCGGCTCCTTCAGGAGTCAAAAGGATTACACTCGTGACAGCGAGCTGATCGCACACTACTGAGCCGCACTGTCAGGAGTCAACATGGTGTTCGCCTATGACGTCGAGGCGTCGCTCACCTCCACCGCCACCCTCGTCAACACGCTCCCCGAGCTGTCGCCGTCCGGCGAGGACGAGATGGCGACGATCGAGCAGCTGGACGACTTCCTCCTCGAGAACCGGTACACGGGCAGCCGCGACGGATCGGCCGAGGAGCTGGAGGCCGTGCGGGCGATCCGCTCCTCCCTCCGCACCCTCTGGCTCACGCGGGCCGAGGAGGACCTCGTCCCCGTCGTCAACGGGATGCTCGACTCCGGCCGCGCGCTCCCGCAGCTGGTCCGGCACGGACCCTACGGCTGGCACCTCCACGCGACGCGCGACGAGAGCCCGCTCGCCACGCGCATCCTGGTCGAGGCCGCCATGGCGTTCGTCGACGTGATCCGCGGCGACGAGCGCGAGCGGATCCGCGTCTGCGCGGCGGAGGACTGCGAGGCGGTGCTCGTGGACTTCTCCCGCAACCGCTCGAAGCGCTACTGCGACACGGGCAACTGCGGCAATCGCGCGAACGTGGCCGCGTACCGGGCCCGGCGGGCGTCGCAGTAGCGGACGGGCGGTCGTTGCGCGCGGGCGCGCGTCGATCGTGCTGCGGCTCGGGGCCGGGGGGCTGTATGCGGGGCGACTCCGCGGGGGACCGGTTGCGGAGGTGCGCGACTCCCGGGCTTCGCGGCTCCCGACCTGAGCGGCTCCTGGCCGCACGTCTCCCCGCCCTAGCCAGGCTCCGGGGCCGCGTGTAGACTCACTCGGTCGGCTCTTGACACCGTGCGTTCTCGTGCGGATGGGTTTGTTAGTCAAGTGGGCCGAGTCTCCGACAGTCGTCGTGAGACGAATCACATGTGTGAATCGGCCCCGGTCAATGACTCGCCCGGGTTCTCCCCCTGCTGCCCCGCAGCAGTCCAGCGCACGGACGCCCCTCACGACGGGGCTCCTCCGGCGTCGCCTCCTCGCGCACGACCTGAACCCAGGAAGAACTGCCATGCCCAAGAACAAGAAGCCCGCCGGCGGACGTCCGGCCAAGAACTTCGAGCCCAACCGCTTCGGCGCCTCGAGCGGTAAGTCCCAACTCGGCGGCCGCTCGCGCTTCCCCGGCGCCAAGCCGGGCTCGCGCAGCGAGGGCCACCGCGGATTCCGCGCCGTCGACGAGAACGCCCCCAAGAAGGCGCGCTGGAACGCCGACGAGCGCGCCGAGCGGGCCACCGAGCGCGCCGATCGGCCCGCCCGCGGGAACGACCGCGACGAGCGGCCCTCGCGCGGCTACGACCGCGACGCGCGTCCGGCCCGCTCGAACGACCGTGACGAGCGTCCGGCCCGCGGGTACGACCGCGACGCACGCCCGGCCCGCCCGAACGATCGCGACGATCGTCCGGCGCGTTCCTACGGGCGCGATGAGCGTCCTGCGCGTTCCTACGGGCGCGATGAGCGTCCTGAGCGTTCCTTCGACCGGAGCGACCGCCCGGCCCGTTCCTTCGACCGTGACGCGCGTCCGGCCCGCTCGAACGATCGCGACGATCGTCCGGCCCGTTCCTACGGGCGCGACGACCGTCCTGCGCGTTCCTTCGACCGGAGCGACCGCCCGGCCCGTTCCTTCGACCGCGATGCGCGTCCGGCCCGCTCGAACGACCGCGACGATCGTCCGGCCCGCTCCTACGGACGCGACGACCGTCCGGCCCGCACCGGCGACCGCGACGAGCGCCCCTCGCGCGGCTACGACCGCACCGAGCGTCCCGCCCGCTCGTTCGACCGCACCGAGCGTCCCGCCCGCTCGTTCGACCGCAGCGACCGTCCGGCCCGCTCCTTCGACCGGGACGCGCGTCCCTCGCGCGGCCACGACCGCGGCGAGCGCCCGATCCGCTCGCTCGACCGCGACTCCCGGCCCTCGCGCCGCGACTCCGGCTCGGACTTCTACCCCAGCCGCGACGCCCGTGCGCCGCACCAGGCCGACGACGTCGTGCTCGAGCGCCTCGAGGCGACGGCCACTCTCGCCGTCGACGTCGAGGGCGTCACCTTCGGCGACCTCGGCCTGGGAGGGAACATCGTCCGGATGCTGACCGAGCTCGGAGCGGCCGCGCCGTTCCCGATCCAGGCCGCGACCATCCCCGAGGTGCTCGCCGGCAAGGACGTCCTCGGACGCGGCAAGACCGGCTCCGGCAAGACCATCGCCTTCGGCGCCCCCGTCGTCGAGCGCCTGATGGAGAACAACGGAGCGAAGGGCCGCAAGCCGGGCCGCGCTCCGCGCGCGCTCATCCTCGCGCCGACCCGCGAGCTCGCCATGCAGATCGACCGGACCATCCAGCCGATCGCCCGCTCCGTCGGCCTGTTCACGACGACCATCTACGGCGGCGTCCCCCAGTACAAGCAGGTCGGAGCCCTCCAGCGCGGAGTCGACATCGTCATCGCGACGCCGGGCCGCCTCGAGGACCTCGTCGAGCAGGGGCGCCTCGACCTCTCGAAGATCACCATCACGGTGCTCGACGAGGCCGACCACATGTGCGACCTCGGCTTCCTCGAGCCCGTGCAGCGCATCCTCCGTCAGACCGCCGACGGCGGCCAGCGGCTGCTGTTCTCGGCCACGCTCGACAAGGGCGTCGCGACGCTCGTCGACGAGTTCCTGGTCGAGCCGAGCGTCCACGAGGTCGCCGGCGAGGACCAGGCGTCCTCGACCATCGACCACCGCGTGCTCCTGATCGAGCACCGCGACAAGGCCGAGATCATCGAGCAGCTCGCCGCCCGCCAGGGCAAGACGCTGATCTTCGCCCGTACCCGCGCGTTCGCGGAGCAGCTCGCGGAGCAGCTCGACCACGCGGACATCCCCGCGACGAGCCTCCACGGCGACCTCAACCAGTCGCGCCGCACCCGCAACCTCGCGCTGCTCACCAGTGGACGCGTCGACGTGCTGGTCGCGACCGATGTGGCCGCGCGCGGCATCCACGTCGACGACATCGACCTGGTGATCCAGGCCGACGCTCCCGACGAGTACAAGACGTACCTCCACCGCTCCGGCCGCACCGGCCGCGCGGGCAAGACGGGCACGGTCGTGACGCTCATCACGCGCAACCGCCGCCGCCGCATGGAGGAGCTGCTCGACCGGGCCGAGATCGAGGCCGAGATGATCGAGGCCCGCCCCGGCGACCGCGTCCTGCGCGAGATCAGCGCCCCGGCCGAGTAGCCGCCGACCGCACGACGACGAGGCGCGGACCCCTGCATCGGGGTCCGCGCCTCGTGTCGTTCGTGGTGGGTTCTGTGGTGCGGCGTGACGGCGAGTGCCGGGTCGTGGTGACCCTCCGACTCCGCACTACGCAGGGCTCCGCGCTGTGCGGCTTCCCGTGGGGCGGCGCTGCGTTGCGCGGCTCTGCGCTGGACGACTCTGTGCCGGACGACTCTGCAGTGTCCGGCTTCGCGGAGGGCTTCTGCACGCACGAACGCCGAAGGGCGGACACCTCGCGGTGCCCGCCCTTCGGCGTGTTCACCGGCCGGAGCCGGTGAGGGGAATTAGCTGGCCGGGGGGGTCAGCACGGTGTCGATGAGGTAGACGGTCGCGTTGGCGGTCTGGACGCCACCGCAGATGACGGACGCGTCGTTGACCTTCAGGTCGTCGCCGGAACCGGTGACGGTGAGGTTGCCACCCTGGACAGTGGCGTGGTCGCCGGCGATCGCGTCAGGGGCGATCTGGCCGGGGACGACGTGGTAGGTCAGGATCGAGGACAGCGTGGCGGCGCCCTCGGGGGTCTTGAGGGAGTCGACGGTCGCGGCGTCGAGCTTGGCGAACGCGTCGTCGACCGGGGCGAAGACGGTGAACTCGCCGCTGTTCAGCGTGTCGACGAGGTTGACGTCGGGGTTGAGGCCACCGGAGATCGCAGCGGTCAGGGTGGTGAGCAGCGGGTTGTTCGACGCGGCGGTCGCAACGGGGTCGAGCGACATGCCCTCGACCGAGCCGGCGCCGTCCGGGACCTGCTCGGCGTAGGCGGCACAGCCGGGGCCGACGAGGTTCGCGGCCGGGTCCATGGTCGCCATGGGGGTCGAGGAGGCGGAGGCCGACGAGGTGGCCATCGGGGTCGACATCTCGGTCGCCGCGTCGCTGGCGGCGGTGGTCGAGCCGCTTCCGCTCGAGCAGGCGGTGAGGCCGAGGGCGGCGGTGCCCAGCAGGGCGAATGCGGCGAGGGCGGAACGCTTGGTGGATCGCATGGGATTACTCCTTCGTGAGACGGCCCCCACGTGATGCGGAGGACCTGTTCTGTGTGGACCGTGTCGCGGCCGTTGACATGTGTTCGGAGCCCTCCCTGCGGGGGTTTGGATTTCTTTCGGTGATCTAGGTAACGGCTTCGTAACGGCAGGGAACCGGGACGGCGGGGAGCTGCTCCGCCGCGTCGATTACCCTGGAGACGTCGCGCGCACGCGTCGACGCGACGACGAGAGGACGGGCGAGTGCAGACCCGAGGTGCACGAGTGGCTCGCGGCGTCGCCGCCGCTCTCGCCGCGACCGCCACGGCCGCCGCCTCCCACACGCTCGCGGGCGCCGAGACCCCCGCTCCTGCCGTGCTCGCCCTCGCCGCGGCGTTCGCCGTCGTCGTCTGCGTCCTCCTCTCGGGGCGCCGTCCGTCCCTTCCCCGGCTGACGCTCTCCGTGCTCCTCAGCCAGATCGCGTACCACGGCCTCTTCCTCATCACGGGCAGCGGTGGGGAGGTGAGCGTGGTCGGGACGACGGGCACCGGCGCGCACTTCCACGACGGGTCGACCATCGAGCTGATCGCCGGCGGAGGCGGACACGCGGCCCACGCTCCGCTGATGCTCGTCGCCCACCTCGCTGCGGCTGCCTTCACGATCGCGGCGTTCCGGTACGGCGAGCGCCTCTTCTGGACGCTGGGAGCAGGCCTCCAGCGCGTCGTCGTCCGGATCGTCGCCCGCGCGTCCGCGGTCGCGCTCCCGTCGGCACCCGGCGTCTCGATGACGGGCACCCACGAGCCGCGGGCGCCCCGATCCCTCGACGCGGTCCTCTCGATCCTCCGGCACCGCGGGCCGCCGCTGCGGGTCCTCCGCGCCGCCTGACGCCCCTCCCGTGCGGGAGCGGCTCCGGTCGGCGCCCCGCACGCACCGCGAACCCGCGCTGCGTCCAGAACTCCCGGCCCCGCGCCGGATCTCCCCCGAGGACACGACCGTCATGACCCGTTCTTCTTCTTCTTCCTTCTCGCGGCTCCGCCTCGTCGGCAGCGGCGCACTCGTCGCCGCCGGATCGATCGCGCTCGCTGTCGCCGCGCCCACTGCGGCCAGCGCCCACGTGACCGCGGCGGCGAGCAGCACCGCCGCCGGCTCGTACACGGTGGTGACGTTCTCGCTGGCCCACGGCTGCGAGGGCTCGCCGACGACGGGACTCACGATCACGATGCCCGACGGCATCAACTCGGTCAGCCCGACGATCAACCCGAACTGGGACGTCGTGAAGAACGAGGTCGCAATCGCCGACCCGGTCACCGACTCCCACGGGAACACCGCGACCAAGCGGGTCTCGGACGTGGTCTACACGGCGAAGACGCCCCTCGCCGACGGCTACCGCGACACCGTCGCCCTCCAGCTTCAGCTCCCCGAGGACGCAGCCGGCTCCACGCTGGAGTTCCCCGTGCTGCAGACGTGCGAGACCGGCAGCACCGCCTGGGACCAGCCGACCGTCGACGGCCAGGACGAGCCCGAGCTGCCCGCTCCCACCGTCGCGGTGACCGCGGCGGAAGCGGGGTCCGGCCACGGGGGCGGACACGACGACGACGGCGACGGTGACGACGCGGTCGCGACCACCGCCTCGGCGACGACGGCCACGAGCGGCGACGACGTGCTCGCCCGCATCCTCGGAGTCGGCGGGCTCGTCGTCGGCGCGGTCGGCGTGGCCGTCGGGCTCGCCTCCCGCCGCCGCGGACCCCGGGCGTCGGCGTGACCCGTCGGAAGGCCCTCGTCGCCGTTACCGCGATCGGGCTGCTCGGCTCGATCGCGGTGGCGGCGCCCGCCAGCGCGCACAACTACCTCGTCTCGACGACTCCCGCTGCGGACTCGACCGTGACGGAGCAGCCGGGAACGCTGGTGCTGACGACGAACGACGACCTGCTCGTCCTCGGGACGGACGGAACGGCGGCGGCTCTGCGCGTCGTCGGGCCGGACGGGCTCTACTACGGCGACGGCTGCGTCAGCGTCGTCGGGCCGGAAGCGTCGATGCCGCTCGAGCTCGGCGCGGCGGGGGAGTACGAGGTGACCTGGCAGGTCGTGTCGACCGACGGGCACCCCGTGTCGGGCCAGTACGCGTTCGACTGGGCGCCGGCCGACGGGACCGCGCTCGCCGACGGGTCGGACTCGGTCCCGGACTGCAACGGCACCGTCGCGGTCTCAGGAGGACAGGCCGAGTCCGCCGACGAAGCGCAGGCGACGTCCGGATCGGACCCGGCACTCCTCGGGGACGTCCTGTGGATCGGCGGCGCTCTCGCCGCGGTCGCCGCCGCCATCGGAGTGACGCTCCTCGTGCTGCGACGGCGACCCCGCGACTGAGGCTCGTGAGCCTCCTGGGGTGGCGGTCGGTCAGTTCAGGAGGCTCGCGAGGGGCCCTTCACCGAGACCGGTGAGGACGGCCGCCGCGTCCTCGTAGACGGCGACGGCTCCGGCCTCGCGGAGTTCGTGCTCCGAGGTTCCGCCGGAGAGGACTCCGACCGTTGCCAGGCCCGCGCGCTCGGCGGCCAGGACGTCCCAGGTCGCGTCGCCGACCATGACGGCGCGGTCGACGGAGACACCCGCGCGGTCGAGCGCGATAGAGATCAGGTCGGGTGCTGGCTTGGCGGTCGAGACGTCTGCGCCGCTGGTGACAGCGTGGACGGAGCCGCCGAAGTCGAGGACGTGGAGAAGCACGTCGAGCTCGTTCTGCGGTGCCGATGTGGCGAGAACGACGTGGACGCCTCGACCGACGAGCGTCGCGATGAGCTCGCGAGCTCCCGGGAGTGGAACGATGCGTGCTGTCGTCTCGGCGTAGTTCTTGGTGTGCAGCGACTTCACCAGTGCGCGCTGCTCCTCCTTCACGTCGTCCTCGAGGAGCATGTCGAGCAGCTCCGACGAGTCTGCGCCGATCGCTCGTTGGATGCGCCAGGCGGGCACGACGAGGTCGGCCTGCCAGAAGGCGCGCGACCACGCCTCGACGTGGAGGAAGTTCGTGTCGGCGAGGGTCCCGTCGATGTCGAAGAGCACCGCCGAGGTCCCCGTCGTCGCGTCTTTCCTGTCCTTCGTTCCTGCCATGTCGCTGCCCCTCTTGTCGCTTCCGCGCCTATCGGCCCGTGCCGTCCACGCTACGCGGGCGCGCCGAAGCGGGCCCGCCCCTTGACCTGCCCGTCCACGCCATCCGACCTGCCCCTTGTCACGACCCGCCGGTCCCGGTCGGATCGTGTCCGCCCTCCGTCCCGTTCCCCGGCTCCCCGGGCCGGGTGACATGCTGCCGTCCCGTCGGGCTCGTCCAGCGCAGCGTGCCGTCCGGCTCCTGCCGGTGCGTCCACCCCGTGGTGTGGCGGAGCCGGTGGTGGTGTCGGCAGAGGTGCGCGAGGTTGTCGGCCGACGTGGTGCCTCCGTGCTGCCAGTCGTTCGTGTGGTCGACGTCCGCGTGGCGGGTGCTGCGGGTGCATCCCGGGAACCGGCAGGTCCCGTCGCGGTGCTGGAGGTGGCGACGCAGGTCCGCCGGCACTCGGTAGGAGTCGCGTCCGACGGAGAGGACCGCTCCGCTCTCCGGATGAGTGAGCAGCCGCGTGAACGAGGGAGCACCTGCTGTGAGACGCCGCGCGGTCTCCGGATCGACGGGTCCGTATCCGTCGAGGACGGCGGGCTGGTCGGACCGCCCGAGGAGGGTCAGCGCCGGCACGGTCACCGCGACTTCGGCGCGCACTCCCGCCGGCATCGACGTGCCGTCTCCGTCGGCCGATGTCTCCCCGTCGACCAGCAGCGCAGCGGCGATGTCTGCGCGGAGCTGGCCCAGCGTCCGCTCCTCGTCCGGCAGATCCGCGAGGGAGCGGGCGGCCCGGTCGATCCTGTCCATCGCGCCGAGCACATCGGGAGCTGCGGTGTAGAGGTGCAGGATCGCCATCCCGTCGTCGAGGCCCTCCACCCAGAGCGCGCGACGACGGGCGCAGTCCCGATGACGTTCGCTGAGCGTCTGCGGGTGCAGCCGTTCCCGGAGCGACCGGAGGGCGCGTCGCAGCTGGGGCGGCGTGCAGGCGACCGCGATCGTCGCGGCCTCCTCGTCGAAGCGCCCACGGACCTCGGCGGGGACGTCGAGCGCTCCTCGCACCACGAGTCGCGCGTGCTCGGGGGAGAGCGCTCCGTCCGCGAGTGCGCGCAACGTCGCCGGGAGGTCGTTCACCAGCAGGCGTGCCTCGTCGACCAGTGCAGAGGCGTGCGCCTCCGAGACCCGGAGTCCCGTCGCGAGCTCCGCGATCAGCGCCCGGTGCGCCGCCTCCGCCCGATCCACCTGCACCTGGACGTGCTCGCCGACGAGCGCCGCGGGTGCCGCCATCGCGAGGCGGCGTGCCTCCTCGACTGCCCGGTACCGGGATGCCTCGACGGCGGACCGCTCAGCGTGCCGTGAGCCGGCGAGCGCGAGCGCCTCCGTGAGCGCGTCGTCTACTGTCGCCGATTCCTTCATGCCCTGATCTCACCGGACGAAGTCTCGCCGTGGGCCTCGGGAGCGCCGTTTCATCGGACAGCATCGCGAAGAACCGTCTGTGGAGGAGCGTCGCCCCCCTCACACCTTCCGCGGCACCGTGAACACGGTCTCCACTCCCGCCGAGTACAGCACCGAGTCCGGCGCGCGCGTCGCCAGCCCGGGGAAGCCCGCGGCGTCGAGCAGCCCGTCGTCGAGCGCCAGCAGCTCCGCGCGGCGCAGCGGCCACGGCCGGTGCAGGTTGCGGCCGTACCAGGTGGAGCCAAGGTGGCGCTCGTGGTAGGCCCAGCGTGCGGTGAGGAACGAGGCGAGCGGGTCCTCGCCGACCGGGTCGCCCGGGCGAACGACGATCCGGGAGCGGGCGGCCGAGTCCGAGTGCCGGATCGTGTCGTAGATCACCGCGCCGTGGCGGTGCTCGATGCTCATCCGGGCCCAGCGGTAGGGGAGCCCGAACACCGCCTGCGCGGTGAGCACGGGAAGGAGGTGGGAGGCGTCGAGCGAGACGAACACGACTCCGCGTCGTCCCTGCTCGTCGACGGAGTAGAGCCGGACGTTCACCTCGGGGAAGGTGCCGAGCCAGGGCACCCGCGGGCCGCCGAGGAAGGCCGTCCGCGAGAGCCGGAACGGGATCAGGCCCACCCAGGAGGAGCCGTCGTGCTCGTCGGGCCTCGTCCCGGCCGGGAGGTGGGGCGCCACCAGGGCGGGGTCGACCCGCCAGTGCAGGAACGTCGCCTCGGTCCAGCGCTGCTTCAGGATGCGCGGTCCGCCGAGCGCGGGCGCGGAACGGGTGACGGGTTCGACGGAGCTCACGCGCCCATCGTGCTCCGGTGTGCTGCGAGCTCGCCCATGCAGGCGCGCTCAGCGGCGCGCGGCGAGGGCCTTCAGTGTCTCCAGCACCAGGGCCACCGGTGCGGAGGAGGCGGCGGAGTTCCGCACGACGGCCTCGAGGGAGCGGACAGGCCGGGGACGGACGACGGGCACGGCGCGGACGCCGTCCGGCAGGCGGTGGGCCGCGAGCTCCGGCAGGACCGTCACGCCCATGCCCGCGGCGACGAACGCGGCGGCGGTGATGTGGTCGTTGGCCTGGACGTGGAAGGGCGGCGCGAACCCGGCGGCGGCGCAGGCCTCCACGACGTTCCGGCGGCACCAGCCGGTGGGCAGGTCGTTGTCGACCCAGCGCTCGTTCGCGAGCTCGGCGAGGTCTATCTCGCTCCGTGAGGCGAGCGGATGACCGTCGGGCAGGACGACGAGGTAGGGGTCGTCGAGGAGGTGGTGCGCCGTGAATCCGGGGGCGGTCGGCTCGGAGGAGGCGACGAGGAGCTGCACGTCGGGGCGCGCTCCGAGGTCGTCGTCGAGCTCCTCTCCCAGGCGCAGATCGAGGGCGAGGCCGGGGAACGCGGCGGTCAGCCGGCGGGCGACCTCCGGCATCCAGGCGCTGCCGACGGAGGCGAAGTACGTCACCGAGAGGCGGCCGGAGCGGCCCTCGCGCAGCTCCTCCACCACGGCCTCCGCTTCGGCGAGGCGCTCGAGGACGCGGTCCGCCTGGGCGGCGAGGGCGCGTCCGGCTGGGGTCGGGCGGACGCCGCGGCCCACCCGCTCCAGCAGGGTCAGTCCGGTCTCGCGCTGCAGAGCGGAGAGGTGCTGGCTGACGGCGGAGGACGTGTAGCCGAGGCCGGAGGCAGCTCCCGCGATCGAGCCGGAGGCGACGACGGAGCGGAGGATGCGGAGCCGGTGCACGTCGAGCATGAGACGACCGTACAGTCCGGCTGAACGATCCGACAGTGAACGGAACTGGTGCTGAATCCCCGGCAGCGCCACGATGGCCTCATGACCGACGTCTCCTCCTCCGCCCCGCCCTCCACGAGGGACGCCCTCCTGCTGTGGGGCGCGATCGCGGTCACTGTCCTTCTCTGGGCGTCGGCCTTCGTCGGCATCGGCGCCACGACGGAGGACTTCGGCCCGGGCGCGCTGACCCTCGGCCGCATCGTGGTCGGGTCGCTCGCGCTCACGGTCGTCCGCGTCGTCCTCACCGCCCGGAGGCGCCGCTCGGAGGCGGCTCCGGATCCGCGCACGGCGGTCCCGCGCGGGCGCCTCCTCCTGCTCGTGCTGGGCTGGGGGGTCGCCTGGTTCGGGGTCTACAACCTGGCGTTGAACGCTGCGGAGCGGCACGTCGACGCGGGGACGGCGGCGCTGCTGGTGAACATCGCGCCGATGATCACCGCCGTGCTCGCCGGGCTGCTGCTGGGGGAGGGGTTCCCCCGCCGTCTCCTCGCCGGGATGCTCGTGGCGCTGACCGGCGTCGCGGTGATCGCGTTCTCCACCTCCACCGGGCAGTTCGACGTGATCGGCGTCGCCCTCGGCCTGGTCGCCGCCGTCGTCTACGGCAGCGCGGCGACCCTGCAGAAGCGCCTGCTGGGACGGATCGACGCACCGACGATGACCTGGCTCGGCTGCCTCGCCGGCACGGTCGCGTGCCTGCCCTTCGCCCCGGAGCTCGTCGAGGCGCTCGCCGCCGCTCCGCTCTCCTCGATCCTGGCCGTGGTCTACCTCGGGATCTTCCCGACGGCCGTCGCCTTCACGACGTGGGGGTACGTCCTCGCGCGCTCCAGCGCGGGTCGCACCGCGGCGTCCACCTACGCGGTGCCCGCGGTGGTGGTGCTGCTGTCCTGGCTCGTCCTGGGCGAGACCCCGCCGCTCGCCGCGCTGCTCGGAGGCGCGCTCGCCCTGGCCGGAGTCGCGGTGGCGACGCTGCGGAGGCGCCCGAAGGCGGTCTGACCGGCGGCGGACGCTCCTCCACAGCCGCCCGATCGCGTCGAGTCCTCGGGCGAGGCGGCTCGCGGGGATCCCGCGGGAGGGCCCGGGATATGCTGGGCGGACGTTCATCCCAGTCGGCGCCGAGCGCCAGGAACGGTGAGGATCCCGATGACCGAGGCCCTGCAGCCGCCCGTCCAGAACGCCCTCTCGCTCACGCCTCCGGAGCCGGTGGCGGCGGTGCCGACCACCTCGGCGCCGTCGATCGCGCCGAAGGTGCCCGAAGCCGCCCTGCCCGGCCTCGAGGCGAAGGTCGACGGCTACCTCGACACGCTCCTGGCGACGGAGTCCCGCAGCCCCGAGTTCGCGACGCGGGCCAACGACATCCGCACGATGGGCGACGCCGACATCCGCTCGGCCGCCGACTCGTCGAACCGGCTGCTGAGCACGCCGGTGCGCGCCCTCCAGGAGGGCGGGCTCTCCGAGGGGTCGACCATCGGGAAGACGCTGCTCGAGCTGCGCCGCACGGTGGAGGATCTGGACCCGTCCGAGGACAACCTGCAGAAGAAGATCCTGGGCTTCATCCCGTTCGGCAACAAGATCACCGACTACTTCCGCCGCTACGAGAGCGCCCAGTCGCACCTGAACGCGATCATCCAGGCCCTGTACGACGGGCAGGACGAGCTGCGGAAGGACAACGCGGCCCTGAACCTCGAGAAGCAGAACCTCTGGGAGACGATGACCCGTCTCAACGAGTACATCTACGTCGCCGAGCGGCTCGACGTGAAGCTCTCGGCGAAGATCGCCGAGCTCGACGCGACCGATCCGGAGCGGGCGAAGGCGCTGCGCGAGGACGTCCTCTTCTACGCGCGCCAGAAGCACCAGGACCTGCTGACCCAGCTGGCCGTGTCGATCCAGGGCTACCTCGCGATCGACGTCGTCATCAAGAACAACGTCGAGCTGATCAAGGGCGTCGACCGCGCGACGACCACGACCGTCTCGGCGCTGCGCACGGCGGTCATCGTGGCGCAGGCGCTCGCCAACCAGCGCCTCGTGCTCGATCAGATCACGGCGCTGAACACCACGACGTCCAACATGATCGAGGCCACCTCGCGCATGCTCGCCGACCAGTCGGCCTCGATCCAGTCGCAGGCCGCCTCGGCCACGGTCGGGCTGCCGCAGCTGCAGGCCGCGTTCGCGAACATCTACCAGACGATGGACTCGATCTCGGACTTCAAGATCAAGGCGCTCGACAGCATGGCCCAGACCGTCGGAGTCCTCCAGACCGAGACGGCGAAGGCCGGCGAGTACGTCGAGCGGGCCCGCCGCAGCAACTCGGACATCGACGCGACGTCCTCGCTCGATCTCGGCCGCTAGCCGATGGGCTGGTTCTCCCGACTGTTCACGGGTGCCCCCGCGGCGCCGGAGGAGACCGCGCCCGCTCTGCCGAGCGTCCCGACGAGCGAGGACATCCTCGCGGCGCTCGACAGGGTCGGCACGCGGACGGAGGGCCGGGTGCCCGGCATCGTCGCGGCGCGCATCCAGCGGATCGACGAGACGGTCCGCGAGATGGTGCCCCGTCTCGACCGCCTCGGCGGGATGAGCCGTCAGGGCCACACCGTCGTCGCGACCGCGACCAGCTACCTCCCCGAGGCGGTGGAGGGCTACCTCCGCCTGCCGAGGGACTTCGCCGACCGCCGCGCCGTGCACAGGGGGAAGACCTCGCTGATGATCCTCTGCGACCAGCTCGACCTCCTCGGAGGCACGCTCGACCGCATCTCGGACGCCGTCTCGCGACAGGACGCCTCGGCGCTGATCGCGCACGGGCAGTTCCTGGCCGAGAAGTTCACGGAGTCCTCGCTCTCCCCGAGCGGTCTCGACGCGCCTCCGCAGCCGGGAGCGCCGTCCGGATCCGGCTCGCTGACCCCGCCGAGCGCCTCGTGACCGCGCTCGCCCCGGCGCTGGACGCCCTCGTGCTCGCGGGGACGGCCGCCGGCCTCGACGCCGCGGCCGTCCGCGACGAGGGTGCGCGGCTGGCCGCCGCCGTCGCCGAGTCGATCCGCGGCGCCGGGCAGGACTGGCTCGCCGCGACCGGCGCGACGGGCGGTCTGGAGGCGTTCTTCACCGCCGCCTCGAGCGGCCGGCGCTGGCGGTCGGGGCCGACCGATCAGCTGGCCGCCCTGGTCGGCGCGGGCTCGCACCACGCCTCGGCCTACGCCCGCGCCCTGACCGAGGTCGTCTCGGCGGCCAGCGCTCTCGGCGACCCGGGCATCGGCGGCATCGCCTCCGCCTCCGCGACCGCCGCGGCCCAGCTCTCCGCCGTCCCGGGTGCTCGGGGCGCCGCTCCGACGACGAGCGGGGGAGCGCCGCACACGACCGGCCGGACGCCGGACGGTGCCGCGAGCGCCGACCTGCCGACCGGTCTGCCCGCCGGCGTGCCCGGGGTCGACGAGATCCTCGAGCGCCTCCGCCGGACCGAGCACGACGGTCCGCAGGACGAGCCGGCGCCCGCCGCCGCTCCCGCCGCGGAGCCCGCCTCCGAGCCGGAGCCGCTCGACCCGCCGGAGTCCATCGACGACCTGCTCGCCGAGCTCGACGCGCTGATCGGCCTCGACCGGGTGAAGAGCGAGATCAAGCGGCAGACGCAGCTGCTCCGGATCGACACCCTGCGCCAGGCCGCCGGACTCAGCACGCCCACGCTCACCCGCCACCTCGTCTTCACGGGGAACCCCGGCACGGGCAAGACGACGGTGGCGCGGCTGGTCTCGCGGATCTACCGCTCGCTCGGCATCCTCTCGAAGGGCGTGCTCGTCGAGGTCGACCGATCGGAGCTGGTGGCCGGCTACCTCGGGCAGACCGCGACGAAGACCGCGGAGGTGATCGCCTCCGCGCGCGGCGGCGTCCTCTTCATCGACGAGGCCTACGCGCTCGCGCTCGACCAGTACGGCGCGGAGGCGGTCACCACCCTCGTGAAGGACATGGAGGACCACCGCGGCGACCTCGTCGTGATCGTCGCCGGCTACTCCGGGCCGATGCAGGGCTTCCTCGACACGAACCCGGGTCTCGCCAGCCGCTTCTCGACCACGATCGACTTCGCCGACTACTCCGACGACGAGCTCTCGGCGATCTTCGGCCGCCTCGCCGCCTCCGCGGACTTCGAGCCGACGGAGGAGGCGCTCGCCGCGTTCGCGGGCCTCGCCTCGGCGCAGCAGCGGACGGAGGCGTTCGGCAACGGGCGCTGGGTCCGCAACGTCCTCGACGCGGCGATCGCCCGGCACGCCTGGCGCCTCCGCGACGTGGAGGAGCCGACGCTCGACGAGCTGCGCATCCTGCTCCCCGAGGACGTGGTGGAGAGCCCCGAAGCCTCGAGCAGCCCGGACGGAGCCGGCGACGACGACGAGGGCGCGGTCGACGGCTCTGAGGAGGCCTTTGGGCAGGCGGACGCCGCCCCGAGCGGCACGGCCGTCCCCGTCACCGACGACCCCGAGGAGGAGAGCCGTTGAGCACCGCACCCGCCGCGCCGCCCGCGCAGAGGATCCCCGAGCCGCCCCTCGTCCAGGTCGCCAACCGGCCGGCGCAGCGGAAGCCGTCGCTGCTGGCCCGCGCGACCGCGACCACTCCGGCCACCCTGCGCCTCCTGCTCGCCCTGACGGCGCTGGCCGCCGTGCTGTTCGGCGTGTTCGCGCAGCAGGCCGGAGCGATGCAGGCGCGCGCCGCGACGACGGCCCGGGAGCAGTCGGCGCAGCTCCTCGGCGTGCAGAACGTCCGCACGCTGCTGGTGGACGCCAACGCGATCGCGGCCAACACCTTCCTCGTCGGCGGACTGGAGCCGACCGAGCTGCGGGCGTCGTACGTCTCGAGCCTCACCGGCGCCGCCTCCGCGATCGCCGGGCTCTCGGCCGCCGACTCGGCGGACACCCGGGCCCTCGCCCGGGTCGCCAGCAGCATCACGACCTACAGCGGGCTGATCGAGCAGGCGCGGGCCAACAACCGGCAGGGCTTCCCCGTCGCCTCGGCGTATCTCGACCAGGCGTCGACGGCCCTCTCGGGAGACGGCGGCATCCTCGAGGACCTCGACGGGCTCGTCGACTCCGGCGCCGACCGGGTCGCGGCCGCCTACGACGCCGTCCGCTGGAGCGTCCTGCTCATGATCGGCTCGCTCGTGATGCTGGTCCTCCTCCTGGCGGCGCAGCTCTGGCTCGCCCGCCGTACGCACCGCTACCTCAACCGCCCGCTCGCCACGGGGACCGCCCTCCTGCTGGTCGTCGGCGTCGGCGGGGCGCTCGCCTACGGATCGGTCGCGGCGGACGCGGGGACGGCGCGGGTCGAGTCCTACCGCGAGGCGCTCACCGTGTCGAACGCGCTCATCGCCGCGAGCGACGCCAAGTCGCTCGAGAGCTTCACGCTGATCAAGCGCGGCTCCGGCGCCGCCCTCGAGGAGCGCTACACCCAGGCCGTCGACTCCGCCCGGGAGAAGCTCTCGGGCGACCTGCAGGACGAGCTGGCGAGGACGCGGCTCGTCGACGAGTTCGGGCAGTGGCAGTCGTTCCACGAGGAGATCCGGGAGGCGGACGACGCCGGGAACTGGGACCAGGCCGTCCGCGTCGCCACGATCACCGGGAACGGCACGCCGAACGAGCTCTTCACCACCTTCTCCGACGACGCCCGCGACGTGGTGCAGGAGAAGGCACTGGCCGCCGCCACCACGCTCGATCGAGGCGCGGAGTTCGCGACCCTCGTCTCGTGGATCCTGCTGGCGGCCGGTCTCGCCGGAGCCGTGTTCGCCTGGCGCGGCATCGCCCAGCGACTGGAGGAGTACCGATGAACCGCCTGCGCGCCGCCGCCCTCGCCCTGGCCACCGCCGCGGCTCTCGCCCTCACCGGCTGCACGACGGGGGCGGACGACCTCGGCACGCCCCTCGCCGCGGCGACCCCGACTCCGACGGCGAGCGCGTCCGCTCCCGCCGCTCCTGCCGCGGCGGACTGCTCGCCCTCGGCGGTCACCTCCTACGCGCCGACCGGCGTGACCGACAGCACCAGGCTCGCGGAGATCCGCGGGCGCGGGACCCTGCGCGTCGGCGTCTCGGCCGACACCCTCCTGATGAGCGCCCGCAACCCGATCACGGGGGCGATCGAGGGCTTCGACGTCGACATCGCCCGCGAGGTCGCCCGGGCGATCCTCGGCAGCGACTCCATCGACTACGTCGTGATCACCTCCGCTCAGCGCCTCCCCGCGCTCACCGGCGGCGACGGCGCCCCGCAGGTCGACATGGTGGCTCGCACCCTCACGATGACCTGCGATCGCTGGAGCTCGATCGCCTTCTCGTCCGAGTACTACGACGCCGGCCTCAAGGTGCTCGTCTCCGACGACCCCGACGGCGTCCCGATCACGGGCATCGGCGACCTCGACGGCGAGAGGGTCTGCGCGCCCAGCGGCACCACGACGCTCAGCCGCCTGCAGAACGACTACCCGGAGGTCGAGGCCGTCGAGGCCGCCACGCACTCGCAGTGCCTCGCCCTCTTCCAGGCAGGAGAGGTCGACGCCATCGCGGGCGACGACACGATCCTCGCGGGCTTCGTGGCGCAGGACCCTTACGCGAAGGTCGTCGGCGACGCCCTGAGCTCGGAGCCCTACGGCCTCGGCCTGCCCGCCGACGACCCCGACTTCGTGCGCTTCGTCAACGCCTCGCTCGAGAGCATCCGCAGCGACGGCCGCTGGCAGAGCATCTACGAGCGCTGGCTCGGGGTCCTCGGCGAGGCCTCGCCGCCGGCCCCGGTGTACGGCCGATGAGCACCGGTCTCGCGGAGGGGACCCCCGTCGCTCCGGGCCGGCTGGGGGAGGCCGCGCCGCAGCGCGAGCTCTTCGAGTACCTCGCCGCTCTCACCCGCTGGCTCCAGCGGACCACGCGCGAGCTCTCGCGGCTGGACGCCGCCGCGCTGGCGTCGCCGCAGGCCGAGAACTACACGGCCGACGTGGTGCTCGCCCAGTCGCTCCGCGAGTCCGTCACCCGGCGCCTCGCCGAGCTCGAGGCGGTCTGGGACTCCGGCCGCGTCGACGTCGTGGCGCGCGAGCGGATGTCGCAGCTGATCTGGGGCCGTCTCGACGCCTCCGGGAGCGGCGCGGTCTCGCTGGTGGAGGCGGTGCGCCTCTGCGACGCGGTCGTCGGCCAGCTGCGCTCCCGGCTCGAGCTCGACCCCAGCGGCACCGACGTCGCCGGGCGGATCGTGGGGGTGCGCGCCGAGATCGAGCGCTGCCGCGACCTCACCCGTGACGGCGGCGGCACGGTCGACCGCGAGCGGGCGGAGCGGGTCGCCGTGCTGCGCTCCCGCCTCGACGCGCTCGCCGAGCGGGCGGGTCGGGGAGCCGACGTGTCGGGGCCGCTCGGCCAGCTCGAGAGCGACTCCGCCCGGCTCGAGCGCGACCTGATCATCGCCGCGTCCGAGCGGCGCGGACTCGAGCGCGACCGCCGTCGGGCGCGCGAGCTGGCGGAGGCGGCCGAGCGCCGCGAGGCGCCGCTGCGCGAGCTCGTGGCCCGCTGCCGCCGCGAGATCGCCGACCCGCCGCGGCTGGCCGTGCCCGACGTCTCCCGGCTGGGCGATCCTCCGTCCGACCGCGAGGCGCTCGACGCGCACCTCGCCCGGCTCACCGCCGTCGGCCGCGCGTTCGACGCGGTCGAGGCCGCCTACACCTCGCCGCTGCGCGAACGGGCCGCCCTCGGCTTCCGCCTCCGGGCGCTTCGGGAGCGTGCCGAGGGCAACGGCCGCGCTGCCACCGCCGTCGGCGTCGCGGCCGAGGAGGAGGTGCGCGCAGCCCTCGACACGGTGCCGTGCTCCGTCCCGCTCGCCCGCCACCTGGTCGAGCAGTACGACGTCGTCACCCGCGACCTCCCGCACCCCGACCCCGCGCACCACCGGAAGGCCACCCCATGAACGGCGCCCCCTGCACCGCGACTCCCGGCTGCACCGGGACGATCGAGGACGGCTACTGCAACGTCTGCGGCCTCCCGCCCGAGGAGGGCGCCGCCGCCTCCACGCCGACCGCGCGCCGCGCCGCTCCGGCCTCCCCGCCGGCCACCGCCTCCGCCGCCTTCGGCACCGGCTTCGTCGAGGGCACCCCCGGCGCCACGGCACCCGGGCCCGCGGAGGAGTCGGCCACCGCGCGCAGCACGCGCACCTCCTCCGCCCGCCTCGCCACCGCCGCCCTCGGCTCCGCCCGCACGGCGCAGACCGGCTCGAAGGTCACCCGCCGCGTCGGCACCACCTCGACCCGACTGCGCGGCCCGAGGCTCGGCGCCGGGCTCACCACCGTCCCGTCCCGCCCGGCCGCCGACCCGATGGCCGCTCTGATGACCGAGGCGGTCCTCCCCGAGCGCAAGCGCTTCTGCTCGCACTGCGGCACCGCCGTCGGCCGCGGGCGCGACGGTCGGCCCGGCCGCACCGAGGGGTTCTGCCCCAACTGCCGCACGCCGTTCTCGTTCACACCGCAGCTGGTGAAGGGCGACGTGGTCGGCGGCCAGTACGAGGTCGTCGGCTGCCTGGCCTACGGCGGCCTCGGCTGGATCTACCTCGCGCGCGACCGGAACGTCTCGGGGCGCTGGGTGGTGCTCAAGGGCCTGCTCAACTCCGGCGACCCCGATGCGTACGCGGCGGCCGTCACCGAGCGCCGATTCCTGGCCGAGGTCGAGCACCCGCTGATCGTCGAGATCTACAACTTCGTCCTGCACGACGGCGCCGGCTACATCGTGATGGAGTACGTCGGCGGGCCGAGCCTCAAGCAGATCCTGAAGGAGCGGCTGGACGCCAACGGCGGCGCCGCGGATCCGCTGCCGGTGGACCAGGCGCTCGCCTTCGTGCTCGAGGTCATGCCCGCCTTCGCCTACCTGCACGACCACGGCCTGCTCTACTGCGACTTCAAGCCGGACAACATGATCCAGGTGGGCGACCAGGTCAAGCTGATCGACCTCGGCGGAGTGCGCCGGATCGACGACGAGGACTCCGCCATCTACGGCACCGTCGGCTACCAGGCTCCGGAGGTCGCCGACCTCGGTCCCTCGGTCGCCTCCGACGTCTACACGATCGGCCGAACGCTGGCCTCGCTGGTGCTCGACTTCCGCGGCAACCAGACGACCTTCGTCGCCTCGCTGCCGCCCGTGTCGGAGACGCCGCTGTTCCAGCGCTACGACTCCTTCTACCGCCTGATCGCGAAGGCATGCGCTCCCGACCCGCAGGACCGCTTCGCCACGGTGGACGAGATGCGCGGCCAGCTGCTCGGAGTGCTGCGCGAGGTCGTCGCGACCGACCGCGGTCCCGGACACCCCGCGCTGCACTCGACGGAGTCGGCCCTGTTCGAGGCGCCCGTGGCCGACGTGGTCGACCGCGTCCCGCCGTGGGACGCGCTGCCGGCGCTCCGCCGCGACGAGTCCGATCCCGCCCGGTCGTGGCTCGCGGGCGTGAACGTCGCCGACCCGATCGTGCGCCTGCGCGCTCTCGCGCTCGCGCCCACCGTGACGGTCGAGGTGCGGCTCGCCCGCGCCCGGGCGGCGATCGAGGCGCAGCGCTGGGAGGAGGCGGCCCGCGCGACGGGCGAGATCCTCACGGAGGACCCGTGGGAGTGGCGGGCGGTCTGGATGAGCGGTCTCGCGCAGCTCGCGCGCGGCGACGACATCGGGGCCCGCGCCTCCTTCAACACCGTCTACGGGCAGGTCCCCGGCGAGCTCGCCCCGAAGCTCGCGCTCGCCGCGGCGTGCGAGGCGAGCGGTGAGCCCGAGGTCGCCGAGTCCCTCTACGTGATCTGCGCCCGCGCCGACGCGAACTACACGGCACCCGCCGCCTTCGGTCTCGCGCGGGTGCGGCAGCTGCGCTCCGACCTCGACGGGGCGCTCGACGCGCTCGACATCGTCGCGCCCACGCGCTCCTCCTACTCCGACGCGCGCCGCCGCCGGGCGGAGCTGCTGGCGGAGTCGGGCCGCGGGCTGCCCGCGCTCTCGGCCGCCCTCGCGAGCGTCGACTCCGTGTCGATCGACCAGCGGACCCGCCTCGAGCTCACGACCCAGGTCCTCGCCTCCGCCCTCGAGCTGGTGCGGCGCGACGGCCCGGCCGAGGGAGCGACCCTCGGTGGAGTCGAGGCGAACGAGGCCGCCATCCGCGACGGCCTCGAGGCCTCCTACCGCGCGCTCGCCGCCTCCACTCGCGAGCGCGACGAGCGCCTGCGCCTCGTCGACCGGGCCAACGAGGTCCGACGCTGGACGCTGACATGAGCGGCGCGCTGTCGACTCCCTGTCCGAACTGCGGCGAGCCGGTCACGACCGGCGACGCGTTCTGCGAGGCCTGCGGGACGCCGCTGATCGTCGCGGCCGCCCCCTCCGCTCCGCCCGTCGCCGTCGGAGGATCCGCCGCCTGCGTCTACTGCGGGGGAGCGGTCGCCGAGGACGGCTACTGCGAGCAGTGCGGACGCCCCGCTCCGACCGAGCGCGAGCACTGGGCCGAAGCGCCGCACCCGCTGGTCGGCGGCGTCTGCGACCGCGGGCTCCGGCACCCGGCCAACGAGGACGCGATGGCGCTCGGGGCGACCACCGGCGCCGACGGCTCTCTGAGGACGGCGCTGCTCGTGGTCTGCGACGGGGTCTCCTCGACGCCCGACTCCGACAAGGCGTCGCTCGCCGCGGCCCGCGCGGCACTCAGCGCGCTGCAGGCCGAGGTCGGCGGCGAGAGCGCGGGAGCGGACCGCTGGCGCGCTCTGCTGCAGATGGCCACCGCGCGCGCCTCCGGAGCGATCGACGCGGCCGTTCCCGAGAAGCGGTCGAATCCGCCCTCGTGCACCTTCACCGCGGCGGTGCTGGACGGCGCGCTGCTCGTCACGGGCAACGTGGGCGACAGCCGCAGCTACTGGATGCCGGACGCGGGCGAGCCGCGGCAGCTCACGGTCGACGATTCGTGGGCGCAGGAGCAGATCGCCTCGGGAGTGCCGCGGGAGCAGGCCGAGACGGCGCCCGACGCTCACGCCATCACCCGCTGGCTCGGCGCCGACGCGCACGACGAGGAGCCGCGGGTCGCCTCCGAGGAGCTGACCGAGCCGGGCTGGGTTCTGGTCTGCTCCGACGGGCTGTGGAACTACGCGTCCGCCGCCGAGGACCTGGCGCGCGTGCTGCGCGAGTCGCAGGAGCGGGTGGGCGCGGATCCGGTCACGCTCGCGGAGGCGCTGGTCGCCTGGGCGAACGAGCGCGGCGGGCACGACAACATCACGGCGGCGCTGGCGCGGTTCGACCCGGCGGGTGCGGCGGAGGCAGCGGCTGAAGCGTCCGCTGCCGAGGTGCACGGTGAGGAGATCGGCACAGCCGAGCAGGATGCTGCCGACTCCGGTGCCGATCCCGATGGTGCGGAGCCGGACACCGCGGAGCCGGACGCTGCCGGCGCCGGCGCCGCCGACCTCGGCGCTGCGGGCCCGAGCGCGGCCGACCCCGCCGCCTCGAGCCCCGACGCGGCCACCCCTTCGCCCGACGCCGACGCCTCCCGTCCCACCGACTGAGCGCGCCGATCCGTCCAGACCACCCCTCCACCGCTGGACGGATCGGCACCCCCGCGGCCGTGGTCACGCCCCTACAGTCGTCGCCATGAGCATCGCCGAGCCCGCCACCGCCCTGTCCGTCGTCGGCCACTGGATCGACGGGGCTCCCTCGGCCTCCTCGTCCGGCCGCACCGCTCCCGTCTACGACCCGGCGCTGGGAGTCGCGACCAAGGAGGTCGCGCTCGCCGACTCCGCCGAGGTGGACGCCGCCGTCGCCTCCGCGAAGGCCGCCTTCCCCGCCTGGCGCGACACGTCGCTCGCGAAGCGGCAGCAGATCGTCTTCCGCTTCCGCGAGCTCCTCGAGGCGAAGAAGCAGGAGCTCGCCGAGCTGATCACGTCGGAGCACGGCAAGGTCGTCTCGGACGCGCTGGGCGAGATCACCCGCGGGCAGGAGGTCGTGGAGTTCGCGACGGGGCTCGCGCACCACCTCAAGGGCGAATACTCGGAGCAGGTCTCCACCGGCGTCGACGTCTACTCGACCAAGCAGCCGCTCGGCGTGGTCGGGATCATCTCCCCCTTCAACTTCCCTGCGATGGTGCCGATGTGGTTCTTCCCCATCGCCATCGCCGCCGGCAACACCGTCGTGGTGAAGCCCTCCGAGAAGGACCCGTCCCCGGCGATCTGGCTCGGCGCCCTCTGGAAGGAGGCCGGCCTCCCCGACGGCGTCTACACGGTGCTCAACGGCGACAAGCAGGCCGTCGACGGGCTGCTCGAGCACCCCGACGTCCGCTCGATCTCGTTCGTCGGCTCGACCCCGATCGCGCAGTACGTCTACGAGACGGGCACCCGCCACGGCAAGCGCGTCCAGGCCCTCGGTGGGGCGAAGAACCACATGCTGGCGCTCCCCGACGCGGACCTCGACCTCGTCGCCGACTCCGCCATCAACGCCGGCTTCGGCTCGGCGGGCGAGCGGTGCATGGCGATCTCGGTCGTCGTCGCGGTGGAGCCCGTCGCCGACGAGCTCATCACCAGGATCCAGGAGCGGGCCGCGACCCTGCGCATCGGCGACGGACGCCGCGGCTGCGACATGGGCCCGCTGATCACCGAGGCGCACCGCGACAAGGTCGCCTCCTACATCGCGATCGCGGAGGAGGACGGCGCGGAGGTCGTCATCGACGGGCGCGGGATCGAGGTGGACGGCGACGCGAACGGCTTCTGGCTCGGCCCGACCCTGCTCGACAAGGTCCCCACCACCTCCCGCGCCTACACGGAGGAGATATTCGGCCCGGTGCTCTCCATCGTCCGCGTCGCCTCCTACGAGGAGGGCGTCGCACTCATCAACAACGGCGCCTTCGGCAACGGCACGGCCATCTTCACCAACGACGGAGGAGCGGCCCGCCGCTTCCAGAACGAGGTCGAGGTCGGCATGATCGGCATCAACGTCCCCATCCCCGTCCCCGTCGCCACGTTCTCCTTCGGCGGCTGGAAGGCGTCCCTCTTCGGCGACACCAAGGCCCACGGAGCAGAAGGCGTCCGCTTCTTCACCCAGCAGAAGGCCATCACCAGCCGCTGGCTCGACCCCTCCCACGGCGGCATCAACCTCGGGTTCCCGCAGCATTCCTAGGCTCTCTCCTCCTTCGTCGTCGATCGCCCGCAGTCGGCTCGGGAGGGTGGTCGGGTATTGCAGAGCGTCGTGCGTTCCGCGCACGTCGATCCGCTGGGACGCGGATCGCCGGTTGCGCTCCGCGGCGCTCGTGAGGCTCTCTCCTCCTGGCGTCGTCGATCGCCCGCAGTCGCGGCGCTGGTGAGCGTCTCTCCTCCTTCGTCGTCGATCGCCCGCAGTCGGCTGGGGAGGGTGGTTCCGTTCTCGAGGGCGTCGTGCGTTCCGCGCACGTCGATCCGCGTGGGAGCGGATCGTCGTGCGCGGTACGCGACCCGCTCTTCCCAGCGCGACCACCCTCCCCGGCCGACCGCGGCCGATCGACGACGGAGGAGGAGATCGGCTATGAGTGCAGCCGCAGCGCCGTCCAGAGCTCGGTGCGGGCGGAGACGTCGTCGAGGTCGAGGCCGAGGGCGCGCTCGACGGCGGTGATGCGGTTGCGGAGGGTGTGACGGTGCACGCCGAGGTCGCGGGCGGCGGGCTCCCAGGCGCCGTTGCGGCGGAGCCAGACGCGGGCGCTCTCGAGCAGCACGGCTCCCTCCGGGGTCAGCAGCGGTGCGAGCATCCGGCGGGCGAGCGGTGCGGCTCCGGCGGCGGCGAGGAGCCCGATCATCCCCTCTGCGGCGACGTCCTCGAAGCGGACCACCGTCCCGTCTCCCGTCCGCTCGGCGGCGCGCCGCGCCTCCTCGAGGCCCCGGTCCAGGTCCGACCATCCGATCGGGGCGGAGGCGCCGGCGCTCGCGCCGTGCCGCTCCAGCACGGCGGTCAGCGGCCCGAGTCCGTCGGCGGCGGCCACGGCGACGAGCGAGCCGTCCCTCTCGGCGAAGAACATGCGCGCGCCGTCCTCCTCCGCCACGACCTCCAGCTCGTCGAGGAGCGAGTCGCCGTGCACGGGCGCGCTCAGCACGACCACCCGCACCGGCTCGGCGGGCAGCGGGCTCCCCAGGCGCCGTGCGGTGCTCTCGGCGACGTCGAAGGCTCCCGCGGCCAGCAGCTCGAGCAGTCCGGAGCGCAGCTGCCGGCGGGAGGAGTCCAGCGCGCGCCGCTGCTCCAGCGCGATGCTCGCCAGGGCGATGACGCTCGCGACGAGGTCGCTGCCCGCCGGGTCCAGCGGCGTGCCCGTGCCCACGGCGAGCACCCCGCGCAGGTGGTCGCGGCGCCCGATCGTCTGCAGCGTCACACCGCCGCCGTCGTCGAGCCGGAGTCCCGCTCGGCTGCCGCGGGTCAGGGCGTGCCTCGCGGCCGCGGCGACCGCCTCCTCCGCCGGCACGTCGAGCCGGGTGGGCAGGTGCACCCTCTGCCCGGCCGCGTCGTAGAGGGCGACCCAGCAGTCCAGCTGCCGCTCCAGCTCGGTGAGGATCGCCGCGAGCCCGTCCGGCCGCAGCGCCGCGCGGGCGACCCGCCGCTGCGCCTCGAGCGACCATTCCAGCCGCTCGCGCTGCTCCCGCGAGATCACGTCGGCGACGAACCGGATGATCCCCATGAACGGAGTCAGGTCCGCCACCTCCAGCAGCGGCAGGCCCTGGCGCTCGCACGCCGTGACGAGAGCGGCGGGCACCTCGTCGTGCACGATGCGGGTGGCGAAGCCGAGCGCGCGGATGCCGCGGCCGCGCAGCCGGGCGACGTACTCCTCCGAGAACTCGGCGCTGTCGTGCCCGGTGAAATGGACGCCGTCGGTCAGCAGCAGCTGGCCCGACTCGAGCCAGGGCGTCGGATCGACGAGGTCCGAGGAGTGCGCCCACACCAGAGGGGCGTCGAGGTCGGCCTCGTCGTGGACGCCGGCGAGCACGCGGAGGCGGAAGGCCGGTTCGGCCAGCAGATCGCGGACGGTCGCGGGCATGCGCGGCTCCCTTCGACGTTCCGTCCATTGTAGGGTCCGCGGATCGACGGATCCGCACGCCCACTTCCGAGGTGCGCGCGGCACGATGGGGAGCATGACGTCCTCGACCGCCCCCACCGTCCGCGACAACGCCTCGGTCACCGCCGCCGACCGGTCCCGCGTGTTCCACTCCTGGTCGGCGCAGGGCGCGCTGAACCCGCTGCCGATCGCAGGCGGTCTCGGCGCCGAGGTCTGGGACGTCGACGGCACCCGCTACCTCGACTTCTCGAGCCAGCTCGTGAACGTCACCATCGGCTACCAGCACCCGAAGGTCGTCGCCGCCATCCAGGAGCAGGCGGGCGTCCTCACCACCGTCGGCCCCGCCTACGCGAACGAGACCCGCGCCGAGGCGGCCCGCCTGATCACCGAGCGGGCGCCCGAGGGCATGGAGAAGGTCTTCTTCACCAACGGCGGCGCGGACGCGAACGAGAACGCGATCCGCATGGCGCGGCTGTTCACCGGCCGCGACAAGGTCGTCTCGCTGTACCGCTCGTACCACGGCAACACGGGAGCGGCGATCGTCTCGACCGGCGACTGGCGCCGCATCCCGAACGAGTACTCCCGCGGGCACGTGCACGCCTTCGGGCCCTACCTGTACCGCAGCGAGTTCTGGGCCGAGAGCCTCGAGCAGGAGTGCGAGCGCGCCCTCCACCACCTCGAGCGCGTCGTGCAGGCGGAGGGGCCGGAGTCGATCGCCGCGTTCCTCCTCGAGACCATCCCCGGCACCGCCGGCGTGCTCACCCCGCCGCCCGGCTACCTCGCGGGTGTCCGCGAGATCGCCGACCGGTACGGCATCCAGCTGATCCTCGACGAGGTCATGGCGGGCTTCGGCCGCACGGGGGAGTGGTTCGCCTTCGACGCCTTCGACGTGCGCCCCGATCTGATCACCTTCGCGAAGGGCGTCAACTCCGGCTACGTCCCGATCGGCGGCGTCGTCATCTCGGATCCGATCGCCCACCACTTCGACGAGCGCGTCTTCCCCGGCGGTCTCACCTACTCGGGCCACCCGCTCGCCGCGGCCAGCGTCGTCGCGACGCTCGAGGCGATGGAGGAGGAGGGGATCGTCGACAACGCGCGCACCATCGGCTCGGAGCACCTGGCCCCCGGCCTGGCGGCGCTCGAGGCGAAGCACGACCTGATCGGCGAGGTCCGGGGCTCCGGAGTGTTCTGGGCCCTGGAGCTGGTCACCGACCGGGCCGCGCGCACCCCGCTGCCGGCGGCCTCCGTCGCCCGCCTCAAGACCGACCTGCTGTCTCACGGTCTCCTGCCCTTCACCGCCGACAACCGGATCCACGTGGTCCCGCCGGCCGTCATCACCCCCGCTGAGGTCGCCCGCGGCCTCGGCATCCTCGACGACGCCCTCACCGCCTTCAGCGGCTGACCGCACTCCGTTCCGCAGGCGGCGGCGTCCTCGCGAGGCGTGTCCGGGGATCCGCGTTCCAGCGGATCCCCGTCGCCGTGCGCATCCCGCTCATCGAGACCCGGCCCCGCGCCCGGGCCGACTGCGGGACGCCGCGAATGCAGCGGCGCCGTCGCGAGGCGTGTCCGGGGATCCGCGTTCCAGCGGATCCGCGTCGCCGTGCGCGTCCCGCTCCTCGGGACCCGGCCGCGCGCTGGAGCCGACTGCGGGACGCCGCGCGGGGGGCGGCGTCCTCGCGAGGCGTATCCGGGGATCCGCGTTCCAGCGGATCCGCGTCGCCGTGCGCGTCCCGTTCCTCGGGACCCGGCCCCGCGCTGGAGCCGACTGCGGGACGCCGCGCGGGGAGCGGCGTCCTAACCAGCACTGTGCAAGGCGAACGCCGTCACGAACCCGAGCACCGCGTACAGCCCGGTGAGCACGTCGTCGCGGTCGAACGCCTCGGGGATCATCGTGTTCGAGATCATGGCGAGGATCGCGCCGGCGGCGACGGTCGTCACGAAGGCCACGACCGCGCCCGGTGCGGTGGCGAAGACCAGGAAGCCGACCAGCGCCGCGGCGGCCGAGATCGCGGCGATCCCGCCCCAGACGGTGACGACGTAGCGGGCGGAGCGGCCGTCGGCTTTCATGCCGACCGTCGAGGACAGGCCCTCGGGGAGGTTCGAGATCGCGACCGCGGCGACGATGGGCACGCTGATCGCCGCTCCCGCTCCGCCCTGGGCGACCGAGAGGCCGAGCACGATCGATTCGGGGACCCCGTCGATCAGGGCGCCGGCCGCGATGGCCGCGCCTCCTCCTCCGCCCGACCCCTTCGCGCTCTTGCGGTTCCCCGCGCCGGCGCGGGTGAGCAGCGCGTCCGCGCCGACGAAGACGACGGCTCCCGCGAGCGTGCCGAGGATCGTCGGGAGCAGTCCTCCGTCGTCCGCCGCTTCCTGCACGAGCTCGTAGGCGAGCGCCGAGATCAGCACCCCTGCTCCGAACGCCGAGATCGCGGCGGTGAGCTTCGGGGGCACGCGCACGAACCAGGCGAGCGCGGCGCCGATCAGGAGGGTGGCGCCGCCGATGGCGCCGCTGGCGAGGGCGAGGGTCCAGGGAGGCACGGCTCCACCCTGGCACCGGCGGCGTCCGGTCGCGGCGGGCTTGACGGGGGCGCTCCGGCGGCGCTCGACCCGCCTCCGCCCGCCCCGACAGCTGTCGTGCAGGCGTCGAGCCGCGATGCCCGGCCGATCCTCGGCGATGGAGGGCCGCTCGGGCCGGGCGTCCCCGTAAACTGCCGGAATGGCGGAGTTCAGCGCGAGTGTTTTCCAGAACGAGTTCCTCTCGGACGGCGCCACCGACGTGCACGCCATCGTCACGGTGACCGCGTCCGGCACGGGGGTCGCCGGGTCCGACGGGGCCGCGGCCGAGATCATCATCGTGGACTGCTCCGGATCGATGACCGGCGAGAACATGACGGCCGCGAAGCGCGCCGCCGCCGTGGCCGTCGACCAGATCCTGGACGGCACCTTCTTCGCCGTCGTGGCCGGGTCCGAGCGCGCCGACCGCGCCTTCCCGTACCCCAACGCCACCGTCTCGATGGTGCGGATGGAGCCGGGGGCGCGAGCCGCGGCGAAGGAGGCGATCGGCTACCTCCAGGCCGACGGCGGCACCGCGATGGGTACCTGGCTGACCCTCGCCCGCCAGCTGTTCGCGACCGTGCCGGAGGCGACGCAGAGGCACGCGATCCTCCTCACCGACGGCAAGAACGAGCACGAGTCGCGGATGCAGCTGGACGCGGCGATCCGCGCGGCGTCGGGCGACTTCCAGTGCGACGTGCGCGGCGTCGGCTCCCGCTGGATCGTCGAGGAGGCGCGCACCATCGCGAGCGCCCTGCTGGGCACCGTGGGCCTGATCGCGAACCCGGCCGACATGGCGGCCGACTTCGAGTCGCTGATGCGGGCGTCGATGGGCCGGGGAGTCGCCAACGGTGAGCTCCGCGTCTGGACTCCGCAGGGCGCGCAGCTGCTCTTCGTCCGCCAGGTCGCGCCGAACCTCGAGGACCTCAGCTCCCGGCGGAACGCCGTGAACCCGCTCACCGGCGCCTACCCGACCGGCGCCTGGGGCGACGAGTCGCGGGAGTACCACGTGGCGGTCCGGGTCGCGTCGAAGCCGGTCGGCTCGGAGCAGCTCGCCGCGCGGGTGCAGCTCAGCGTGCGCGACGAGGTGGTCGCCTCCGCCCTGGTGAAGGCGCGCTGGACGGACGACTCCGCCCTGACCGCCCGCATCGACCCCGCCGTCGCCCACTACACCGGCCAGACCGAGCTCGCCTCCGCGATCCAGGACGGGCTCGCGGCCAAGGCGCGGGGCGACGAGGCGACCGCCACGGTCAAGCTCGGGCGGGCGGTGCAGCTCGCCTCCGTCACCGGGAACGACGAGGCGACCGCGAAGCTGCGGAAGGTCGTCGAGATCGACAACCCGAACGAGGGCACCGTGCGGCTCAAGCGCGGCGTGGACCGCCTCGACGAGATGGCGCTGGACACCGCGTCGACCAAGACCACGCGGGTGCGCAAGTGAGCTTCCGCTGCCCCGAGGGGCACACCTCGCAGTCCGGCGACTACTGCGACGTCTGCGGGGCGCCCATCGGTGCCGCTGCGGCCCCGTCGCCCGCTCCCGCCGCGCCGACCACCGCGATCCCGACCGGTCCCTCGGTCTGCCCGCACTGCTCGTTCCCCAACGAGCCCGGCGCCCTGTTCTGCGAGAACTGCGGCTACGACTTCACGACCGGCTCCCTCCCCGAGGCCGATCCGTTCACCTCCTCCGGCGCCGTCCGCGCTCCGGGCGAGGTCGGCGGCTCCGCGACGCCGTCGGGGGACCCGGCCCAGCACCTGGGCGAGGCGCCCGCGCCGCAGGCCGATCCCGCGGCTCCGACCGAGCTGGTCCCGGAGCAGGAGGCCGGCTTCGACACCCCCGTCGCGACCGCGCCGCCCGCAGCTCCGCCGACCGAGGTGATCCCGGAGGCCCCTGCACCCGAGGCCGCAGCCCCCGACGCGGCACCCGGGGCCTCAGCGTCGGAGGAGGAGGCCGCGTCCGCGCCTGCCACCGGCTCCGCCCGCCCCGCCTCCGCCTCCGCGGACCCGGACCGCCCGTGGATCGCCGAGCTCTGGGTCGACCCGGAGTGGTACGCCGAGCAGCGCGCTGACGACCCGATGCCCTCGCCCGGCCCGCCCGCGACCGTCGTCCTCCGCGAGCGCACCCTGCTCGTCGGCCGCCCGTCCGTCTCCCGCGGCATCTCGCCGCAGGTGGACTGCGGCTCCGACTCCGGTGTTTCGCGGCGCCACTGCCAGCTGAGCACCGACGGCTACCGCTGGTGGGTCGAGGATCTGCAGTCGGCGAACGGCACGTACCTCGCCCCGGCCGGGGCTCCGCTCCCGCAGTCGCCGATCGCCGCCGGTCAGCGCCGCGAGGTCGAGGAGGGCGATCGGATCTACGTGGGCGCCTGGACGCGGATCGTGCTCCGTCCCGCGTTCCCCGGCGAGGCCTAGGGCCCCGCGCCCGGTCGGTCAGCGACCGGCGAGCGCTCCGAGCATCCACGACAGCGCCGCGATCGCGCCGACGCCGACCACGCTCGAGCCGATGATCACGGAGCGCCGGATCCGTGCCGCGCGCGAGTCCGAGGCGGTCGGCGCGCCCGAAGCCGAGCCCGTCGTCATCCCGCCGCGGAGCCGGTGCGCGACCTCGTCGGCGGTCGGCCGCTTCTCCGGGTCCCTCTGTGTCATCGAGGTCAGCAGCGCCCGCCACTCCGCCGGCAGGGCGTCGGGCACGGAGGGGCTGCGGTGGAGGCGGGCGATCGCCGCCTCGAGGACGGTGCCCGAGTACTCCCGGTGACCGGTGATCGCCTCGAGGAGGACCAGGCCGAGGGAGAAGACGTCGCTCGCTCCGCTGATCGGCTCGCCCGCGACCTGCTCCGGGCTGACGAAGCTCGCGGTGCCGATCACGACGCCGTCGCTGGTGAGGCGGGAGCCGTCCATGAAGTGGGCCACGCCGAAGTCGGTGAGCTTGGCGGTGCGGGTGTAGCCGCTGGAGGCGACCTCGCTGACCAGGATGTTCGCGGGCTTCACGTCGCGGTGCACGACGCCGCGCTCGTGCAGGTAGGCCAGGGCCTCCGCGAGCTGTGTGCCGATCGCCGCGACCTCCGCCGCCGGGAGGGGGCCGGACTCGAGCCGCGCCTCCATCGTGGGGTCGGCGACGAGCTCCATCACGACGTAGCGGCGGACCTCGCCGCCGAAGTTGTGCAGCCCCGCGTCGAAGAGGTTGACGATGCCGGGGTGGGCGAAGGAGCTCAGCATCCGCACCTCGCGCTCCTGGCGGGCCACGTCCTCGGGGTTCGAGGCCTCCGCGCGGAACACCTTCACGGCGACCTCGCGCTGCACGGTCTCGTCGCGGGCCCGGTAGACCGAGCCCATCCCGCCGGAGCCGATGCGCTCGATCAGGTAGTAGCGGCCGGCCACCTTCTGCTGGGCGGCGTTCGCGGCGACGGTACTCATGGCGATCCCGCCTTCCGCTCGAACGGTGCGCTCCGGAGCGCACGAGGTGGGCGCCTGCGACGACGGTACCGCGGGGCGGCGCCGGCCGGGTCGGCGGAACGGGGGGATTGACACTCCCGGCCCCGGACGGGGGGACGAATGGCCGCTCAGTGCACCGATCGGCATCCCCCGCCGCGGGGTCAGCGGAGGCCGCTGCGCGCGAAGCCCTGCACGAAGTAGCGCTGGAACACCAGGAACAGCACCACCATCGGCACGACGTTCACCAGGGCGAACGCCATGGTCGCTCCGTAGTCGCTGCCGAACTGCCCCTGGAGGAAGAGCAGCCCAATCGGGAGCGTGAACAGCGCGTTCTCCTTCAGGGCGATGAGCGGCCAGGCGAAGTCGTTCCAGGAGCCGAGCAGCGACATGAAGAAGAGCACGGCGATGAGCGGCTTCGAGAGGGGGAGGACGATGGCCGTGAACACGCGGAAGTGCCCGGCGCCGTCGATCCGGGCCGCCTCGATCAGGTCCCGCGGGATCGCGAGGATGAACTGCCGCGCCAGGAACAGCCCGAACGCCGACGCCGCCGTCGGCAGGATCACCGCCCAGTAGCTCCCGTAGAGGCCGAGGTCGGTGACGAGCCGGAACAGCGCCACCATGATCACCTGCACGGGCAGGGTGAGCGTCGACAGGGCCAGGAGGAAGAGCACGCCGGATCCGCGGAACCGCAGCTGCGCGAAGGCGTAGCCGCCGAGCAGGTTGATCGTCACGGTGATCAGGGCGGTGACCAGGCTGATCGCGAGGGAGTTGCCGAACCAGGTCGCCACGGGGAACGACGAGAACACCCGCTCGAAGTTCACCAGCGTCAGCTCGCGCGGCCAGAGGCGGAGGGTGCCGCCGAGCAGCTCGGACCGCGAGGAGAACGCGACGACGACCATCCAGTACAGCGGGAAGACGATGACCACCGAGACACCGAGGGCGAGGGCGAGGCGGAGCAGGCGCGAGGTGCGCGACGTGCGGATCATTCGACGAGGTCCCTCGAGCGGTTGGTGCGCCACTGCACCGCGGTGAAGATCATGGTCAGGATCAGCAGCACGATGCCGATGGCCGCGGCGTAGCCCTGGTCGCGGGTGACGAACCCGGTGTCGTAGGCGTAGGTCACGAGCACCGAGGTCGCGTTCTGCGGTCCGCCGCCGGTGAGCACGAAGACGATGTCGAACACTTGGAACGAGTAGATGACGTTGAGGATGAGCAGGAAGAACGACGACGGGCCGACCAGCGGCAGCGTCACGTGGCGGAACTGCTGCCACGCGTTCGCTCCGTCGAGCCGGGCCGCCTCGTAGAGCGCCGGGTTCACCCCCTGCAGCCCCGCCAGGTAGATCAGCATGTTGAAGCCGGTGCGCCACCACAGGGTGACGAGCACCACGGAGGCGAAGGCCGCCGCTCCGCCGGACTGCCAGGCGATGCGGGGGAGGCCGATCGTCTGGAGCATGCCGTCGAGCACGCCGCTGTTCTCGTCGAAGATCAGCACGCCCATCAGCGCCGTCGCCACTCCGGAGACCGCCATCGGCAGGATGAGGATGCTGCGGAACACCGGCCGCGCGGGCAGCACCGAGTTCATCAGCACCGCCGCGCCGAGGCCCAGCGCCATCGAGAGCGGGGTCACGATCAGGGTGAACAGCGCCGTGTTCAACGTCGAGCGCCAGAAGAGGCCGTCGCCGAGCAGCCGCGCGTAGTTGTCGAGTCCGACGAAGACGCCGTCGCCGAAGCCGTTCGTGCGCTGGAAGCCGATCAGGAACGCGCCGCCCAGGGGGACGAACACGAACAGGCCGAGCATCAGCAGGTTCGGCGCGAGGAACGCGTAGGCGGCCGCCGTCTCGCGGGCGGGGGCGCGGGAGGTGCGCCGGGGGCGGGCGGTCACCGCCTCCGGCGCGAGGACCGACCGGCTCACTGCGTCGCGGCCGCGATGCCGGAGGTGAGGCCGGCGATGGTGTCCTCGGTGCTGCGCCCGCCGACGAAGGCCTGCTCCAGCTGCTCCTTGAGCACCGTGATGATCGCGGCCATGTCGGGCGAGGCGACCTGCGCCGAGTCGGACGCCTGGACGGTGCCCGCCTGGCCGAGGAACACCTCGGCGAGCTCGGGGCGCACGGCGAACTCGATGCCCGACTCCGTGAGGTCGCGACGGGTGGGGAGGAGGGAGGCGCCGGCGCAGAAGTCGCGCATCGCCTCCTCCTCCGTCACGAACGCGAGGAAGGAGGCGGCCAGCTCCGGGTTCTTCGCGGCCTTGGTCGCGACGAGGGCGTTGCCGCCGAAGTCGCCGCCTCCGCGCACGTTGCGCGGGGAGTAGGTGGCGCCCCACTCGAAGTCGAGGGTGGAGTCGGCGTCGGGGATGAGGAACGCGCCGGCGAAGGTCATCGCGGTGGTCTGCGAGTACCAGAGGTCGCTGGCGTAGGTGGTCGCTTGCACGGAGCTGCTCGGCGGCACGAGGCCGTCGGTGAAGAAGCTGCGGCTGAAGTCGATCGCGGCGCGGCCGGCGGCGGAGTCGATCGCGGGCCCGGACAGGTCCTCGGTGAGGAAGCGGCCGTCGGCCTGGAAGAGCAGGCTCAGCCAGCGGGTGACGCCGTTGCCCTGCCAGTTGTAGGCGAAGGGGTAGCGCTCGGCGGGGAGCGAGGCGCGCAGCTTCCGCCCGACCTCGGTGAACTCCTCCCAGGTCCACGCCTCCTCGGGCGAGGAGGGGAAGGAGGTGACGCCCGCGTCGGCCAGCACCTGCGTGTTGTAGAGGATCAGCGAGGTGTCGGTGTGGTGGGGGACGCCGAAGGGGCTCCCGCCGCTCTGCACCGCGGCCCAGGCCGGATCGGTGAACCGCTCGGCGACGTCGGAGTCGAGGAAGCCCGACAGGTCCAGGAGCTGGTCGCGGCCGGCGTAGCTGCCGAACGTGTAGTACGGGACCCGGAAGACGTCCGGCGGGTTCCCCGCCTGCAGCTGCGCGTCGATGTTGGTGAACATCTGCTCGTACGGGACCGCGTTGAGGGTCACGGTGGCGCCGGCGTTCGCCGTCTGGAACGCGTCGATCGCGCGCTGGAAGCCGGCCAGCTCGGCGTCGGTGCCCCAGGTGGTGAAGGTGAGGGTGTCGCTGCCGGCGCTCGCCGCGGGGCCCGCGGGGGCGAAGCCGCAGCCGGAGAGGACCGGGACGGAGGCGGCGACGCCGAGCGCTCCGAGGAAGCGGCGGCGGTCGAGGACCGCGCGTCCGAGCTGCGAGAGGTCGAGAGCCCCCGCGGGGAGCCCCTTGCTGGTCAGGCCCATGACGGCCTCCTTCCGGGGGCCAGCGGCAGGCTCCCGGGGGCAGGCTATTCCGGCAGGGCCGCGGGTATCGCGGCTGGACGGATCGGCCGATCCATGAGAGGAGCGGCCGATCCGCGCGGCGGGCGTTCAGCCGCGGCGGCCGAGCATCCCCTCGAACGAGCCGTCGAGCGCCCACGGGTCGGGCGCGGAGCCCGAGCGGGAGGAGCGGGCGGCTTGATCGGCCAGCTCGCGTCCGGCGCGCTCGATGCGCGAGGGCAGCGCCCGTCCGTCCTCGGTCGCGCCGCCCCAGTCGTCCGTCGCCGCGAACACGGTGGTCGCGAGGGGCGCCGCGTGCAGGTAGGTGAAGAGCGGGCGCATCGCGTAGTCGACGGCCAGGGAGTGGCGTGGGGACCCGCCCGTGGCCGCCAGCAGCACGGGCAGACCGCGCAGCGCCTCCGTGTCGAGCACGTCGACGAACGACTTGAAGAGCCCGCTGTAGCTGGTGGTGAAGATCGGCGTCACGGCGATCAGGCCGTCGGCGCCGGCGACCGCGTCGAGCGCGGTCTGCAGAGCGGGGCTCGCGAAGCCGGTGAGGAGGTTGTTCGTGACGTCGTGCGCGAGGTCGCGCAGCTCCACGACGCTCCGCTCGACGGCGAAGCCCTGCTCGGTGAGGGAGGACTCGGCGGCGTCGGCCAGGCGGTCGGCGAGCAGCCGGGTCGAGGACGGCTGGCTGAGGCCGGCCGAGAGGACGGTGATCCTGCGGGTGTCCATGGAGAGCTCCTGACTAGACGGTGACGGGCTCGGCCGCGGGCTGCGCGTCGCGCGCGGCCACGAGGGAGGCGTGGGTGGGGGCGTCGGGCACGTGCGAGGGGCGGCCCTCGGCGAAGCCCGCGCGGAGGGCGGGGAGGATCTCGCCGAGCATGTCCATCTGCTCCAGGACGGTCTTCAGCGGGAGTCCCGCGTGGTCCATCAGGAAGAGCTGGCGCTGGTAGTCGCCGACGTACTCGCGGAAGCCGAGGGTGCGGTCGATGATCTGCTGCGGGGAGCCGACGGTGAGCGGGGTCTGCTCCGTGAAGTCCTCGAGCGAGGGACCGTGGCCGTAGACGGGGGCGTTGTCGAAGTAGGGGCGGAACTGCGAGACCGCGTCCTGCGAGTTCTTCGCCAGGAAGATCTGCCCGCCGAGGCCGACTATCGCCTGGTCGGCGGTCCCGTGGCCGTAGTGCTCGAAGCGCTGGCGGTAGAGCTGCACCATCTTCTGGGTGTGCGAGGCGGGCCAGAAGATGTGGTTCGCGAAGAAGCCGTCGCCGTAGTAGGCGGCCTGCTCGGCGATCTGCGGGGAGCGGATCGATCCGTGCCACACGAACGGCGCGACACCGTCGAGGGGGCGCGGGGTCGACTGGAAGCCCTGGAGGGGAGTGCGGAACTGGCCCTCCCAGTCGACGAAGTCCTCGGTCCACAGGCGGTGCAGCAGGTCGTAGTTCTCGATCGTCAGCTCGATGCCGCGGCGGATGTCCTTGCCGAACCACGGGTAGACGGGGCCGGTGTTGCCGCGGCCGAGCATCAGGTCGACGCGGCCGCCGGCGAGGTGCTGGAGCATCGCGTAGTCCTCGGCGAGCTTCACGGGGTCGTTCGTGGTGATGAGGGCCATCGCGGTGGAGAGCGTGATCCTCTCGGTCTTCGCCGCGAGGTAGCCGAGCGTGGTGGTGGGGGAGGAGGACCAGAACGGCGGGTTGTGGTGCTCGCCCAGGGCGAAGACGTCGAGGCCGATCTCCTCCGCCTTCAGCGCGATCGCGAGGGTCGCCTGGATCTTCTCGGACTCGGACGGGGTCCGTCCGGTCGTGGGGTCGGTCGTGATGTCGCTGACCGTGAAGATGCCGAACTGCATCAGGCGCTCCTTCTGTCCTCCGGCCCGGTGGGGCCTGGTCCATGCGTTTGCATGTACATCCCCATTCAACCACGTGCGGCCGGATCTATTCCCGAGGATCCCCGGGCCTCCGCCGGGCTATCGCAGGACGGCGGAGGCGCCGTGCCCGGACGTCGCCGACCCGCCCCGCTCGCCCCGCGGCCGCCCGAAACATCCCCGCAATACGCCCCGCACTAGAGTCGTGCCATGGGTGACCTCTTCGACGGATACGGGTCCCAGAAGGTCGAGCGGCCCGACACGGGCGCCACCCCCTGGGACGAGATGTTCGCCGACGTGGCGTCGACCGGAGGCCCCGACGGGGTCCGCGGCGCCTACCGCGACATCTACTCCTCGCTCGCGCGGATGACCCAGGAGGAGCTGCGCGGCCGCACCGACGCGCTCGCCTCCTCCTACCTCGCGCAGGGCGTCACCTTCGACTTCGCGGGGGAGGAGCGGCCGTTCCCCCTCGACGCCGTCCCCCGGGTGATCGAGCGCGCCGAGTGGAACGAGGTGCAGACCGGCATCAAGCAGCGGGTCCGTGCTCTCGAGGCGTTCCTCGCCGACGTCTACGGCCCGCAGAACGCCGTGGCCGACGGCGTCATCCCCGCCGGGCTGATCTCGAGCTCGAGCCACTTCCACCGGCAGGCCGCGGGCATCGTCCCCGCGAACGGCGTGCGGATCCAGGTGTCCGGGATCGACCTGATCCGCGATGAGAAGGGCGGCTGGCGGGTACTCGAGGACAACGTCCGCGTGCCCTCCGGCGTCTCCTACGTCATCTCGAACCGCCGGGTGATGGCGCAGACGCTGCCCGAGCTGTTCGTCTCGATGCGGGTGCGCCCGGTCGGCGACTACCCGAACAAGCTGCTGCAGGCCCTCCGCGCCTCCGCCCCCGAGGGCGTCGACGACCCGACCGTGGTCGTGCTCACCCCGGGCGTCTACAACTCCGCCTACTTCGAGCACACCCTCCTCGCCCGCCTCATGGGCGTCGAGCTGGTCGAGGGCCGCGACCTGTTCTGCACGGGCGGCAAGGTGTTCATGCGCACCACCTCCGGCCCGACCCGGGTCGACGTGATCTACCGCCGCGTGGACGACGAGTTCCTCGATCCGCTGCAGTTCCGCGCCGACTCGATGCTCGGCTCGCCCGGGCTGATGCTCGCGGCCCGGCTCGGGAACGTCACGATCGCCAACGCGGTCGGCAACGGCGTCGCCGACGACAAGCTCGTCTACACCTACCTGCCCGACCTCATCCGCTACTACCTCTCGGAGGAGCCGGTGATCAAGAACGTCGACACGTGGCGGCTCGAGGATCCGGGAGCGCTCGAGGAGGTGCTCGACCGCCTCGACGAGCTCGTCGTGAAGCCGGTCGACGGCTCCGGCGGCAAGGGCCTGGTCGTCGGGCCGGCCGCCTCGGCGAAGGAGCTCGCGGAGCTGCGCTCCCGCCTCCAGGCCGACCCGCGCGGCTGGATCGCGCAGCCGGTCGTGCAGCTCTCCACCATCCCCACCCTCGTCGACGACGGGATGCGCCCCCGGCACGCCGACCTGCGGCCCTTCGCCGTGAACGACGGCACCGACGTCTGGGTGCTGCCCGGCGGCCTGACCCGCGTCGCGCTCCCGGAGGGGCAGCTCGTCGTCAACTCGTCGCAGGGCGGCGGATCGAAGGACACCTGGGTGGTCGGCCTCGAGGAGGCGCGCAGCGCCGAGCCCGAGGCGCGCGACATCCAGGCGCTCGTCGCCGAGCAGGCCGCTGTCACCAGCTCCATCCCGATCGTCTACCCGCTCAACCACACGCCCGACCACTCGCCGCAGGACGCGCCGAACACCGACCAGGACCAGCAGCAGCAGCAGACGCTCGCGGCGGGGGAGGACGACTGATGCTCTCCCGGATCGCCGAGTCGCTGTTCTGGATCGGCCGCTACATCGAGCGGTCCGACGGCACCGCCCGCATCCTCGACGTCCACCTCCAGCTCCTGCTCGAGGACCCGTGGATCGACGAGGACACGGCCTGCCGCTCGCTCCTGTCGGTGATGGGCTCGACCCCGCCGGACGACATGCGCGAGATCACCCGCGCCGACGTGCTGGCGATCCTCGCGATCGACCGCACGAACCCCGCCTCGATCGCCTACTCGCTCGGCGCGGCCCGCGAGAACGCCCGCCGGGCGCGCGAGATCGTCTCGACCGAGCTCTGGGAGTGCCTCAACACCACGCGCACCCGGATGCCGCGCCGCGTCTCGGGCGAGCGGGTGTCGGAGTTCTTCAGCTGGGTGAGGGAGCGCTCCGCCCTCGCCGTCGGCATCATCGAGTCGGCGACCTCGCGCGACGAGGCCTGGCAGTTCTTCACCCTCGGCCGCTCGATCGAGCGCGCCGACATGACCGCCCGCCTGCTCGCCACCCGCTCGCTGACCGAGGCGAGCGGCCCCTCCTGGACCACGATCCTCCGCTCCTGCGGCGCCTACGAGGCGTACCTGCGCACCTACCGGGGCGTGCCGAGCGCGCGGAACGCTGCCGAGTTCCTCCTCCTGGACCGGCTGTTCCCGCGCTCGATCCTCTTCTCGGTCTCGCGGGCGGAGGCGTGCATGCGCGACATCGAGCCGCGCACCGGCCGCATCGGCCACTCCGGCGACGCGCAGCGCGTCCTCGGGCGGATCCGCAGCGAGCTGGAGTTCCGGCCGATCACCGACATCCTCGAGGACCTGCCGCGGCACATGGACAGCGTGCAGGAGGCGACCTCGGCCGCGTCCGAGGCGATCCGCCAGCGGTACTTCCCCACCAACGTCATGCCGAGCTGGATCGGGGAGGCGCTGTGAGCAGGCTGCGCATCAGGCACACCACGGGCTTCACCTACGCGGGGGACGTGGTCGCGTCCTACAACGAGGCGCGGATGCTCCCCGCCTCCTCGGACGGGCAGCTGGTGCTGTTCTCGAACCTCGACATCAGGCCGGTGACCTCGGTGCACGCCTACACCGACTACTGGGGCACCCGCGTCTCATCGTTCGACGTGCTCGACGCCCACCGCGAGCTCTCGCTAACGGCGACCTCGCTCGTCGAGATCCGGCCGAAGCAGCACCCCGACCACCCGACCGGGTGGGATCAGCTGTCCGAGCAGGTCGAGACGCGCACCGAGTACGTGGAGCAATCGAAGCAGACCCACCGCACCGCGCCGCCGGAGGACCTCGCGGCGATGGCGCGCTCGCTCGCGGACGAGGCGGCCGGCCCGTGCGAGGCCGCGCTCACGATCGCCGAGACGATCGGCCGGGCGATGACCTACCGGCAGGGCGTCACCGGCGTGCACTCCACCGCGACGGAGTCGTGGACCGCGCGCGAGGGCGTCTGCCAGGACATCACGCACATCGTCCTCGGGGCGCTGCGCTCGGTGGGCATCCCGGCGCGCTACGTCTCGGGCTACCTGCACCCCAAGCCGCACGCCGAGATCGGCGAGACCGTGGTGGGGGAGTCCCACGCGTGGGTCGAGTGGTTCTGCGGAGGAGCCTGGCGCGGCTACGACCCGACGAACCTGATCGACATCGGCGACCGCCACGTCATCGTCGGCCGCGGCCGCGACTACAACGACATCGCGCCGCTGCGCGGGGTGTTCGCCGGGCCCCGCTCGTCGAAGCTCTTCGTCCGCGTCGAGATCACCCGCGAGGCCTGAGGGCGGGCGGCGGTCGCGCCCGGCGTCGGGGGCGGCCCGTCGAGCGGGCTGTCCGCGGAGCCGCCCCGTCGAGCGGGCTGTCCACGGATCCGCTCCGGCGCGCGGACCGGCTGACGGAGCCTAGGCGCGGGGGCGCAGCAGGGGGACACCGCCGGTGGCGGGAAGGGCCTCCGGCTCGGGGGCCGCGAGCCGGGCGGCGCGGCGCAGGCGGAGGTGGAAGGCGAGTCCGATGGCGGCCGCCGCGATTCCGGAGGCGGCGCCGACCAGCATCGCCTGGCGCGGGCCGTAGGCGTTCGCGACCCAGCCGATCAGCGGTGCGCCGATCGGGGTGCCGCCGACGAAGATGGCCATGTACAGCGCCATGACCCGGCCCCGCATCTCGGGGGCGGTCGAGAGCTGCACGTAGCCGTTGGCCGAGGTCATCAGCGTCTGCGCCGCGATGCCGACGAAGGGGAGCAGGATCGCGAACGCCCAGACCGTCGGCATGACGCCGGCCAGCGCGAGCGCGACGCCGAACGCGGCGGAGGCGCCGACGATGAGCCGGAGCCTCGGGCGGTCGCGGCGTGCCGAGAGGAGCGCCCCCAGCACCGAGCCGACGGCGATCGCGGAGGAGAGGAGGCCGAACTCGCTCGCCCCCATGTCGAACTCGACGGTCGCCATCGTCGAGGCGAAGATCGGGAAGTTCAGGCCGAAGGTGCCGATCAGGAACACGATCGCGAGCACCACGAGGATGTCCGGCCGCTTCGACACGTAGCGGAACCCCTCCAGCAGCGCACCCGGGCCGCGCGTGGCGCGCGGGGCGCTGCGGAGCTGGTCGCGGTGGAGTGCGCGCAGCGAGAGCAGGACGGCGAGGAAGCTCGCGGCGTTGAGGAGGAAGACCCAGCCGGAGCCGACCGCGGCGATGAGCACGCCCGCGAGGGCCGGTCCGATCATCCGCGCCGAGTTGAAGGAGGCCGAGTTCAGCGAGACGGCGTTGGTGAGGTCGCGCTCCTCGACCAGCGCCGAGACGAACGTCTGGCGCACGGGCGCGTCGATCGCCGCGGCGAAGCCGAGCAGCAGAGCGAAGAGGTAGACCATCCAGAGCTGGACGACCCCGGTCACGACGATGAGTCCCAGGCCGAGCCCGAGCGCGCCCATCGCGCCCTGGGTGGCCATCAGGAGCTTCCGCCGGTCGAAGCGGTCGGCGATGAAGCCGGAGAAGGGGACCATCACGAGCTGCGGTCCGAACTGCAGTGCCATGGTCACGCCGAGCGCCGTCGCGTCGTGGTCGGTCAGGTCGTTGATCACGATCCAGTCCTGGGCCGTCCGCTGCATCCAGGTGCCGACGTTCGAGACCATCGCGCCCGCGAACCAGATGCGGTAGTTCGGCACGGCGAGGGAGCGGAACATCGCGCTCATCGGTCGGCCACCGCGCGCAGGACCGCCGCCGCGTCGTGGAGCAGGCGCAGGTCCTCGGGAGGGAGCTCCTCGAGGCGCGCCACGAGCCACGCGTCGCGGCTGCGGCGCACGTCGAGCACCAGTGCGGTGCCGGCCCCGGTGGGGCGGATGCGGGTGACGCGGCCGTCGGCGGGGTCGGCGAGGCGCTCCGCGAGTCCTTCGTCGACCAGGCAGCCGACCGTGCGGGTCATCGAGGGCGGGCGGACCCGCTCCGCCTCGGCCAGCTCGCCGAGGGTCTTGGCGCCCTCGCGGTGCAGGAGTGCGAGCACGCTGAACTGCGGATCGCTGAGCTCGTGCTGGGCCTTCTCCTGCCGGAGCCGCCGTCCGAGCCGGCCGACCGCTGCCCGCACCTCGCCCGCGAGGGAGGTCAGCGGGAGATCGGTCTGCAGGGTCTCGGTCGATGGCACATAGTTAGCCTAACAAAAGAACTGCCGCTCAGGCGGAGGTCCGCGCGGTCCGCACCGCTCCGATGCTCGCGGCGACCACGAGCGCGATCCCGACGGCCTCGACGGCGCTGAGGCGCTGACCGAGCACGAGGAAGCCCGAGAGCGCGGCCGCCCCGGGGGAGAGCGACATCAGGATCGAGAATGTGGAGGAGCGCAGGCGCCGCAGCGCCAGCAGCTCCAGCGCATAGGGCACCGCGGAGGAGAGCACCGCGACGGCGAGCCCGAGGAGCAGCACCGGCGGCACCACCAGGGCGGGTCCGGCGGAGGCGATGCCGAACGGCAGCGACACGATCGCGCCGGCCGCCAGCGCCAGCGCGAGCCCGTCGATCCCCTGGAACCGCCCGCCGGTGCGGCCGGCGAAGACGATGTACGCGGCCCAGAGCACAGCGGCCCCCAGCGCGAAGCCGACGCCGACCGGGTCCAGCGCCGAGAACCCGCCCTGCGACAGGGTCACCACTCCGGCCAGCGCGAGCACCGCCCAGACCAGGCTCAGCACGCTCCTCCCGGCGATCACCGAGAGCGTCAGCGGCCCGAGCACCTCGAGGGTGACGGCGGCGCCCTGCGGGATCCGGGCGATGGCCTCGTAGTAGCAGGCGTTCATCCCGCCGAGGGCGAGACCGTAGGCGGCGACGGTGGCCCAGTCGCTCCGGCTGTGGCCGCGCAGCCGCGGACGGCAGACCAGGAGCAGAACGACGGCCGAGAACACCAGCCGGAGCGTGACGGTGCCGATCGGCCCCGCGGCGGGGAAGAGCAGCACGGCGAAGGAGGCGCCCAGCTGCACGCTCGCGACCGACCCGAGCACCAGGCCGATCGAGCCCGCGCTCGCCGGGCGCCGCTCCGGAGCGGCCGCTGCGCTCAGCTGGAGCGCCGCTGCGTCTGGACAGGCGGGACGTTGTAGCCGAGCAGGCCGACGCCGGTCGCGTCCCAGCGCAGCGTGGTCAGCGAGACGTTGTCGACCACCGGGAAGGTGTGCCGGTACGTCTCCGGGTTGATGCCGAGGTAGGCGCACAGCAGGAGGCGGATGAGCGTGCCGTGCGCGACGACGAGCACGCGGCCGTCCGGGTGCTCGCGGTGGATGCGGGCGAGCGAGGTGTTCGCGCGGGCGACGGCGTCGAGGCCGGACTCGCCGCCGGGCATCGGCTGGATGGCCGGCGCCGCGACCCACGCGTGGTACTCGTCCGGGAAGCGCTTCTCCATCTCGTCGGTGGTCAGCCCCTCGCCGCGGCCGAAGTCGACCTCGACCAGGGCCGGGTCGGGCTGCAGCTCGAGGTGGGCCGCCCGCGCGGCGGGCACGGCGGTGCGCACGGCCCGGACCAGGGTGGAGGAGTACACCGCCTCGAGGTCGGCGTCGACGGCCCAGGCGGCCAGAGTCGCCGCCTGGTCCTGGCCCCGGGGGGTCAGCGCGATGTCGGAGGAGCCCGCGAAGCGGTTCTCGGAGTGCCAGACAGTCTCTCCGTGTCGGGCGAGGATCAGGGTCGTCACCCCCTGAGCCTACCGACCGCGCGGGCCCGCGGGCCCCGCGCTCAGGCGGCGGGGACGCCGTAGTGCGCGTCGACCATCACCGGGAGGTGGTCCGAGACGCCCTGGGGCAGCGTGGAGACCCGCTCGATCCGCACGGAGTCGCTGATCGCGAAGTCGAAGTGGCCGCTGAAGTAGCGGTAGCGCGCGTAGGTGGGGGAGTCGCTCCGCGAGACCAGGTAGCCGTTCCGGGTCATCCGGCGGTCGAGTCCGCGGAAGAACCACGGGTAGTTGTAGTCGCCGACCATCAGGGAGGGGGTGTCCGGCGCGTACTCGCGCAGCCGGTTGAGCGCCTCGTCGATCTGCTTGCGGCGCAGGGCGTTGCCGGCCGAGAGCGGAGCGGCGTGGAAGGACGAGACGGCGATCGATCCGCCGTCGCGGTCATCGAGGCGGACGGCCAGCAGGCGCTCGTGGGCGGGGGACATCACGCGGTCGTGCATGGACTTGCTGAGCTCGAACGCGGCGCTTCCGGAGAGCTCGAAGCGGTCCTGCGAGTAGTAGACGGCCAGGCCCAGGCGGTTGCGGGCCGTGACGGACGCGAGCCGGAGCGAGCCCACCTCCTGCGGCAGCTTCGTGGTGTCGCACTCCTGCAGGCACAGCACGTCGATGTCGTGGCGGGCGGCGAGGGGGGCGATCTCGGCGTGCGCTCGGTGCTCCCGGAGGTTGTAGGAGATCACGCGGAGGGCGCGTTCGGTCGGCTGCATTTCGCCAGTGTAGGGCGCGCCGCCCGAGCGCCGGCCGACCCTCCGGCGAACACGGAGGGACCTCCTCGGAACGCGGTCGGAACGTTCGCCGACCGGCCGGGGAGGTCCCTCGCGGAGCCGTGTCAGTGCTGCTCGGTGCCCGAGGCGTCGGTCTCGGCGTCGGTGCCGTGGACGCCGTCGGTGGGGCCCCAGTCGGGCAGCGGGGGGTTCTGCTCCTCGCCGTCGGCGCCGACGCCGTCGGCCAGGGGTGAGGCCGCGCCGCCGACCTCGTCGAGGCCCGCGGAGGTGCCGGTCTCGGTGGCGGGGTCGGGCGTGCGCGCGCCGTCGGTCGTGCGGGCGCCGTCGGTCGTGTCGGTGGGGGTGGGCTCGATGTCGTAGTCGGAGCTGCTCATGTACAGAAGCTACGACTCCGCCGCCCGCGGGGGCACCCCCTTGCGCTCCCGCGAACGACGGAGGCCCCCCGCACCGGGAAGGTGCGAGGGGCCTCCGAAGGGGGAGTGCTCAGCGTCCGTAGGCGGAGGCGGCGGGGCAGTCGAACGGGTCGCCGCCGGCCGACAGGCCGACCTTGTTGAGGTAGCGGACGACGATCGCGTACGACTCCATCAACGAGGTCTCGGTGTAGGGGATCTGGTGGGTGGTGCAGTACTCCTTGGCGATGACCTGCGCACGGCGCAGCGCCGGGCGGGGCATGTTCGGGAAGAGGTGGTGCTCCACCTGGTAGTTGAGGCCGCCCATGTAGAGGTCGGTGAACCAGGTGCTGCGGATGCTGCGCGAGGTGAGGACCTGGCGGCGGAGGAAGTCGACGCGCGCCTCCTTCGGCAGCAGCGGCATGCCCTTGTGGTTCGGCGCGAACGAGGCGCCCATGTAGAGGCCGAAGACGCCCAGCTGCACGCCGACGAAGGCGAACGCCATGCCGAGGGGGAGGGCCCAGAAGACGACGGCGAGGTAGAGGCCGACGCGGGTGACGAGCATGGTGATCTCGACCCAGCGCTTGTCGACCTTGCCCTTGCCGAACACGGTGCGGAAGCCGTGCAGGTGCAGGTTGAGGCCCTCGAGCAGCAGGAGCGGGAAGAACGCGTAGCCCTGGCGGCGGGTGAGCCAGGCGTAGAGGCCGCGCGAGCGGGCCGCGTCCTCGGCGGTGAAGGAGACGACGTCGCGCTCGATGTCCGGGTCCTTGCCCAGCACGTTCGGGTTCGCGTGGTGGCGGCTGTGCTTGGTCATCCACCAGGAGTAGCTGATGCCGACGAAGAGGTTCGCGAGGGTGCGGCCGGCGACGTCGTTGGCCCTGCCGGACTCGAACACCTGGCGGTGCGAGGCCTCGTGGGCGAGGAAGGCGAACTGGGTCAGCACGATGCCGAGGGCGGCGGCGAGCAGGAGCTGGAACCAGGAGTCGCCCAGCAGGACGAAGCCGGTGACGATGCCGCCGAGCGCGAGGACCAGCGCGCCGAACATCGTGTAGTAGAAGCCGGTGCGGCGGCGGAGGAGCCCCGCGTCGCGGACCGTGCTGAGGAGACCGGAGTACTCGGTCGTCGGGTTGACGCGGCCGTCGGCGCGGGGGCGGGTGCGGACGACGCGGGGGGCGCCTCCGGTGACGGACGTGGTGGTGGGGGTGCTCATCGGCGCCTCGCTCTTCGTGGTGACCGTCGGCGTCGACGGTCTCTCGGTGAGCGATCCCGACGGGGGCGGTCCGCTCATGGTTCACCGCGTCGGTAGGGGCCGGACGCGGCATCAGGGCGACCGGGGTCAAGGGCAACCTGGTGTGAACACTACGGGGACGGCGGCGGCACCGCACCATGGCGATTGCCAGCCTTCGCTCCGCGCGTGTCGGGAAGGGGAGTGCGCCTCCGGCGGGACCGCCGGAGGCGCACGGGCTCAGGAGCCGATCGAGTCCTGCGGGCGGCCGGACTTGAGCGCGGCGAGGCGCGCCTCCACCTCGGTCATCTCGCCGAGGTCCTCGAGCGACTCGAACTGCGCGTCCAGGCTCGAGGAGGCGAGCTCCTCCGCGCCGCGGACGCGCGCCTCCTCGCGGCGGATCTTCTGCTCGAAGCGGCTCACCTCGCTCGTCGGGTCCATCAGGTCGATGCTCTTCACGGCGTCCTGGACCTGGCTCTGCGCCTCGACGGTCTTCGAGCGCGCGATCAGCTCGTCGCGCTTGCTCGAGAGCTGCTGCAGCTTCTCGCGCATCTGGTTCAGGCCCGACTTGAGCTTGTCGACGACCTCGGTCTGCGAGGCGATGGTCGGCTCGGCGTCCTTCGCCTCCTTCTCGGACTGGATCTGGCGCTGCAGAGCGACCTTGGCCAGCGCGTCGAACTTGTCGGCGTCGCCGGCGCTCCCGCCGGTGCGCAGCTCGTCGGCCTTGCGGCTCGCGGCGAGGGCCTTGCCGCCCCACTCCTGGGCGTTCTGCACGTCCTCGCGGTAGTCGTCCTCGAGCAGGCGCAGGTTGCCGATCGTGGTGGCGATCGCCGCCTCGGCGTCGCGGATGCTGTCGGTGTAGTCGCGGACCATCTGGTCGAGCATCTTCTGCGGGTCCTCGGCCTGGTCGAGGAGCGCGTTGATGTTGGCCTTCGCGAGCTGCGCGATGCGGCCGAAGATCGACTGTCTCTGAGCCATGGGTGTCTCTCCTTGCGTCGTGGGTGGTGCCGGATGTCGGAGGTGGTGCCGGAGTCGTGGGGGAGGTGGTGGTCGTCGGTCCTGCGCGGATGCCCGGGGGCGCTCAGAAGCGCCCGCCGCCGCCGCGGCGTCCGCCTCCGCCGCTGCTGCGCCCGCCGCCGAAGCCGCCGCCGCCGGAGCGCCGGGACGAGCCGCCGCCGCCGAAGCCGCCGCTGAACCCGCCTCCGCCGAAGCCGCCCGAGCGGTAGCCGCTGCGGCGTCCGCCTCCCAGGAGCGACTCGACCAGGATCCCGCCGAGGAACGCGCCGGTCGTGTCGCCTCCGTAGGGGCTGCCGACGGCGTTCGGGGCGGAGTAGGCGCCGGCGTCGGCCCGCGCCCGCTCGAGCGCCTGCTGGGCGAGCTGCGAAGCGCGCTGGGCGGAGGCGAGAGCCTCGCGGGGGTCGGTGGCGGCGATGCGCTCGGCGTACTCGGCCGAGCGGGCGGCCTCGGCGACGCGGGTGCGCGCCTCCGAGCCGACCGCGCCGCGGCGGGCCGCGATGAAGTCCTCGGCGGCCGAGACGCGGCTGCGGGCGGAGGTGAGCTCGGCGCCGAGGGCGGCCCGCTCGCGCTCGCGCTGGGCCTGCGCGTCGCGGAACCCGCCGACGGCGGCGTCGATCGTGGCGTCGGCGGCGGTGAGCGCCTCGAGCAGGGCGAGCGGGTCGTTCGGCCGCACGGAGGCGGCGCGCTCGACGTCGTCGAGGGCGGCCTCGGTCGAGGCGACCGCTGCGGCGACGTTCTGCGCCTGAGCGGCGGACTCCGCGTCCTGGGAGGCGGCGAGCGCTCGCCCCTGCGCCACGTCGGCGCGGATCTCGGCGATGCGGCCGGCGAGCGACGCCTCCGCCTTCTGCAGCTCGTCGCCGCGCGTCGCCACCGCGTCGACGAGCCCGGAGGCCTGCTCGGCGGCCTGCTGCCCGGCGCGCAGCAGCACGGCGGCGCGGCCGGAGTCGCCGGCCTGCAGCGCCTGCTGGGCGCCGGCGAGCTGGTCGCGGGTGAAGCGGAGTCGGTCCTCGGCCTGGTCGGCGTCGTCGCCCACGTCGTCGATCGCGGTCGGCGCGTAGCGGGAGGCGAGCTCGGCGAGGCGGGCGCGGGCCGACGGGAGGCGGTCGCCGACCTCGGCGGCGCGAGCCGAGAGCGCGGCGGCGACCTGCGGCGCGTTCTTCTCGAGGTCGCGCAGCTCCTCGAACGCACTCGCGCGCTCGTCGAGCGTCTGCTCGGCGTCGGCGCAGAGCTGGAGGATGCGCTGGTAGCCGTCGCGGCGCTCCTGATCGGTCTCCGGCTCGGCGTCGTCGAGGCGCTGCTGCAGGGTGAAGGCCTCGCCGAGCAGGCGCTTCGCGGTGACGAGCGCCTCGCGGAACGCGCCGGTCGCGTCGGCGCCGAACTGCGCCTCCGCGAAGCCGACCTCCTGCTCGCTGGTGCGGACGGCGTCGTCGGCGTGGACGAGGGCCGATCCGGCACGGGTGGCGAGCTCGTCGATCGAGGCCTCCACCGCCTCCTGGGCGCGGCGCTTCCGCGCGCGGCGGACGAGCAGCAGCACCACGAGGCCGACCACGACGAGGGCCGCGAGCACGCCGAGCGCGATCAGCAGCCCCGAGCCGAGGGACTCGCCGGCGCTGGGCGCGTCGAGGCGCTGCCCGATCCCGTCGGCGGCGGCCACCGCGGCTCCGGCCCAGTCGCCGTCGGCGAGCCTCGGCTCGATGTCGTCGGACTGGAGCGAGGAGACCTGCGCGTCGTCGAGGGCGAAGCCCTGCGCGACCGACACCTGGTACTGACGGGCGTCGACCGCGACGGCCAGGAGGACGTCGTCGGTGCCCAGTCCGTTGCGGGTCGCGGTCTCGTCCGCCCACGCTACGCGGTCGGACGGATCGGTGAAGGAGTCGACGAAGGCGACGAACAGCTGCACGCGGTGCTGGTCGTAGAGGGCCCGCGAGGCCTGCTCGATCTCGGTGGTCTCTCCGGAGCTCAGCACTCCGACCGAGTCGAGGACGGTGGAGGAGGAGAAGGAGACGGGCGATTCGGCCAGCGCCGCGGTCGCGGGGACCAGCGCGAGGACCGCGGCGATCAGGAGGGCCGCGAGCGCCGGCAGCCGCCGGGAGCTCACGGGGTGGTGGGGTCTCGCCGGCATCGCGCACACTCCTTCGTCGTCGCCTCCCGAGTGTAGACAGCCCGGGTGTCCGAGCAGGAGTCGGGAGGCGGCAGGCCGTCGACCGCGTGCCCGGGGCGCGGGGGATGGGAGAACGCCGGGAGGAGGAATGACCGTGCTCCGCTCGCGGTTGCCGCCCGGAGTGCGCCGCAGGTGCACGTGCCTCCCCCCCTCAGGGCAGCCCCCTGAGACAGCTCCGTAGAAAGGCGATCCCGTGGATCCGTTCTCCCCCCTCACCGCCGGCGACCTCGACCTCCCCAACCGCATCGTCCTGGCACCGATGACGCGACTGCGCTCCGACGAGCAGGGCGTGCCCGGCGCGATCGTCGCCGAGTACTACGCCCAGCGCGCGAGCATGGGCCTGCTGATCAGCGAGGGCGTCTTCCCCAGCGCCGAGTCCAAGGGCTACGCCGGGCAGCCCGGCATCGAGACCGACGCGCAGGCCGCGGGCTGGCGCGCCGTCGCCGACGCCGTGCACGCCGCGGGCGGGCGCATCGTCATGCAGCTGATGAACGCGGGCCGCGTCTCACACACCGAGATCACCGGCACCGACCGCATCGTCGCCCCGAGCGCCGTCGCCATCGACGGAGAGGTGCACACCCCCTCCGGCAAGAAGCCCTTCCCGGTGCCGCACGCGCTGACCACCGAGGAGCTGGCGACCGTCCGCGACGAGTTCGTCGCCGCCGCCCGCCGCGCGATCGACGCCGGCTTCGACGGAGTCGAGGTGCACGGCGCCAACGGCTACCTGCTGCACGAGTTCCTCTCGCCCGTCTCCAACGTGCGCACCGACCAGTACGGCGGGACCCCGGCCGAGCGCGCCGCGTTCCCGCTCGAGGTCACCCGCGCGATCGTCGACGAGGTCGGAGCGGGCCGCGTCGGCATCCGCCTCTCGCCGGCCCACAACATCCAGGACGTCGTCGAGACCGACGCCGACGACGTGTGTGCCACCTACGAGGCCGTCGTCGACGGGCTCGCCCCGCTCGGCCTGGCCTACCTCAGCGTCCTGCACGCCGAGCCCGCCGGCGAGCTGGTCCAGGACCTCCGCTCGCGCTTCGACGGCGTCTTCATCGCCAACAGCGGCTTCGGCTCGCCGACCAGCCGCGAGGAGGCGACCGAGCTGATCAGCGAGGGCCACGCCGACGCCGTGGCCGTCGGCCGCCCGGCGATCGCCAACCCCGACCTGGTCGAGCGCTGGCAGGGCGGGCACCCCGAGAACGAGGTCGTCCAGGAGACGGTCTACGGCGGAGGAGCCGAGGGCTACACCGACTACGAGCCCCTCTCGGCGTAGTCGCGACGCACGCTGAAGGCCCGCTCCCTCGAGGGGGAGCGGGCCTTCCGCGTACCGGGGGGATCAGCTCTCGCTGCCCCGGCTCTTCAGCTCGGACTCGATGCGGGCGTCCTGCTCGGGCGAGAGCTCGTGGTCCTCGTCCTCCGGGCCGGCCGTCTCGCCGACGCGGCCCTCGCCGAGGGCGTGGATCGAGGTGATCTCGTCCTCGAGCGCGGCGTCGCGGTCGTGCTCGCTCACGAGCCGGTCTCGATCTCCCCGGCGGAGACGGCCTCGGCGTACTTGCGGAGGTCCGGGCCGGGCTCGAAGTCGATGAAGCGGTCCTTGAGGCGCGCGTTCAGCTCCGCGAACACGTCCTCCCAGGGCTCGCCCTTCTTGCTCGTCGCGAGGTCGAGCACCGCCTCGCGGAGGACCCTGTCCGAGTCCTCGAGGATCTTGTCGCGGGCTTCGTCGTTCCAGCGGATGTCCTGTGCGTCCATGCTCCGACCGTAGGCGCGGGGCCGGGGCGCCCCAAGGACTTGCGGGCGGGGGGCGGGAGGCGTAGGAGCCCCGCCGCTCCGCGCTCAGGAGAGCGCCGGCAGCACCTCGCGCTCGAACAGCTCGATGCCGGACCGGTCGTAGGCGGCGTCCGGGAAGTAGAGGATGCCGTAGTCCATCCCGCGCGACTGCATGCCGGCGAGCCGGTCGACGATCTGCGAGGGAGTGCCGACCGCGAGCGCGTCGGGGCTGCGGTACTCGGCGACGAAGGACGCCGCTCCCTCCGCGCCGAGGTACGGGACCACGCGCTCCTCGAGACGCTGCAGCGCCGCCTCGACCTCCGCCTCCGTCTCGCCGATCACGACGTTGTAGTTCGAGCTCCGGGTGATTGCCGAGAAGTCGGTGCCCAGGCGCTCGCAGTGCCCGCGGAGGACCGAGCTCTTGTGGTCGAACGCCTCCGGGGTCCCGGCGAAGTTCGTGTACTGCGCGTACTGGGCCGCGATCCGCAGCGTGACCTTCTCGCCGCCGCCGGCGACCCACAGCGGGATGCCGCCCTCCTGCAGGGGCAGCGGCCGGTTCTGCGCGCCGTCCACCTGGTAGTAGCGGCCGTCGAGGGTCGCGGACCCGGTCGTCCAGGCCTGCTGCAGGATCTGCACGCCCTCGTCGAGCCGGCCCAGCCGCTCGGCGATCGGCGGGAAGCCGTAGCCGTACGCGCGCCACTCGTGCTCGTACCAGCCGCCGCCGATGCCCATCTCGACCCGCCCGCCCGAGACGATGTCGACGGTCGTCGCGACCTTGGCGAGGTAGGCGGGGTTCCGGTAGCCCATGCAGGTGCACATCTGGCCCAGCCGCACGCGCGACGTGGTGGCGCCGAACGCGCTCATCAGCGACCACGCCTCGTGCGTCGCCTCCTCCGTCACCTGCGGGACGGTGTGGAAGTGGTCGTAGACCCAGATCGACTCCCAGGCGCCGTCGTCGGCGTGCCGGGCGAGGTCGCTCATGGTGCGCCACTGGTCGGCGGCCGGGACGCCGACGAGGTCGTGGCGCCAGCCCTGGGGGATGAAGAGTCCGAATCGCATGCCGCCGACCCTAGGGCGGCCCGCCCCCGAGGTCGAGGGGGTCGCGGTGCTCGCGTACGCTTCCGACCGATGCTGACCTTCACAGAGGATCTCGGACTCCCCGTCCTCGCGCTGATGATCCTCGCCGCCTTCGCGGCCGGCTGGATCGACGCGGTCGTGGGCGGCGGCGGCCTCCTCCAGCTCCCGGCCCTGCTCCTCGTGCCGGGGATCTCGCCCGTGCAGGCGCTCGCCACGAACAAGCTGGCCTCGATCTTCGGCACGACCACCAGCGCGATCACCTACTACCGGCGCGCGAAGCCCGATCTGCGAACCGCGCTGCCGATGGCGGCGGTCGCCCTCGCGGGCAGCTACGGAGGCGCGACGCTCGCCGGCCTCCTCCCGGCCGCGGTGTTCAAGCCGATCATCGTCGTCGCGCTGATCGTGGTCGCCGTCGTGACGATCGCCCGCCCGGCACTGGGCAGCGTCACGGTGCTCAAGCACGCGGGCCGGCGCCACCTCGTCACGGCGGCCGTGCTGGGACTCCTGATCGGCTTCTACGACGGCCTGATCGGACCGGGCACCGGCACCTTCCTGATCATCGCCCTGATCACCGCGCTGGGCTACGACTTCCTGCTCGCCAGCGCCAAGGCGAAGATCGTCAACGTCGCGACCAACCTCGGCGCCCTGCTCTACTTCGTGCCGGGCGGGCACGTGATCTGGCTGCTGGGCCTCCTGATGGGCGCCGCCAACGTGGCGGGCGCGTACCTCGGCTCGCGGATGGCCGTCGCTCGTGGCAGCCGCTTCATCCGGGTCGCGTTCCTCGTCGTGGTCGGCGCCCTCATCCTCAAGGTCGGCTCCGACGTCTGGACCGAGAACCTGGCGCCGCTGCTGCGCTAGCGCGGGCTGCGGGACCGAGCCGCGGAACGAGGACGGGACCCCCGCCGCAGCAGAAGGTCCCGTCCTCGTTCCGATCGCTCGGCGCTCCGCTCCGCCGACCTCAGCCGAAGGGGATCGAGCCGACCAGTACGCCGACGGCGAGCATGACCAGCGAGACGACGACCGCTCGCCACAGCACCTTGCGGTGGTGGTCGCCGAGGTTCACCGCGGCGAGGGAGACGAGCAGGAGGATCGCCGGGACCAGCGGGCTCTGGAGGTGCACCGGCTGCCCGGTGATGGAGGCGCGCGCCATCTCGACCGGCGAGATGCCGTAGTTCGCCGCGCTCTCGGAGAGCACGGGGAGGATGCCGTAGTAGAACGCGTCGTTCGACATGAAGAAGGTCATCGGGATGCTGAGCACGCCGGTGATCACGGCGAGGAACGGGCCGAGCGCCGGCGGGATCACCGCGACGACCCACTCCGCCATGGCGTCGACCATGCCGGTGCCGTTGAGGACGCCGATCAGCACGCCGGCCGCCAGCACCATCGACACGACGCCCACGATGCTCGGCGCGTGCTTGACGATCTCGGCCGCCTGGTCCTTCATCTTCGGGAAGTTGATCAGCAGGGCGACCGCGGAGCCGACCATGAACACGTAGGGCAGCGGCAGGATGTCGGCGACCAGCAGCGTCATCACCGCGAGGGTCAGGACCAGGTTCACCCAGATCAGCTTCGGGCGCAGCGTCTCGCGCTCGGGGTCGAGCATCGTGTCGGCCATCGCGGTGTCGGCGTCGTCGGCCTGCACGCGGGCGGCGACCGCCACCTGGGCTCCGCGCAGGGCCTGGGGACCGCGGAGGAAGGAGAAGCGCTCCCGGGCGACGGTGCGGATGCCCCCGGTCAGGGCCGCGAGGCCGCCGGTGCGGGCGCCGCCCGAGCGGGAGGAGGAGCCGCGGCCGGCGCCGACGAGCTCCTGCTCGAGCATCGGCTCGGCCAGCGCGAGCGAGCCGAGGCGGCGGCGCTCGCCGAGCCCGAGGAACCAGGCGAAGACGAGAGTGACGGCCAGGCCCACCGCGAGCGACGGGAGCATCGGCACGAAGATCTCGCTCGGCGAGACCTGGAGGGCCGCGGCGGCGCGCACCGTCGGTCCACCCCAGGGGACGATGTTGAGCGTGCCGTTGGCCAGGCCCGCGACGCAGGTCAGCACGACCGGGTTCATCCCCAGGCGCAGGTAGATCGGGAGCATCGCGGCGGTGGTGACGATGAAGGTGGTCGAGCCGTCGCCGTCGAGCGAGACCGCACCCGCGAGCAGCGCCGTGCCGAGCACGACCTTCGCCGGGTCGTCGCCGAGCGCGCGGACGATGAAGCGGATCAGCGGGTCGAAGAGCCCGACGTCGATCATGATCCCGAAGTACATGATCGCGAACATCAGCAGCGCGGCCGTGGGCGCGAGGCTGCCGATCGCCTCGAGGACCATGTCGCCGATGCCGAGGCCGGCGCCCGCGAAGAGGCCGAAGATCGTCGGCACGACGATCAGGGCGACCATCGGCGTCAGCCGCTTGGTCATGATCAGGGCCATGAAGGCCAGGATCATGGTGAAACCGAGTACTACCAACACAGCTGACTCCTTCGTCCAGTGCCTCCGCCCGCGCTCGGCGGGAGAGCCGGCCGGGAGATGGTGGAAACCCTAGGCAGCTCCGCGTCCGGCGCCGGGGTATCGCTCATTACGGCGACATCTGCGCATAGTGTGGCTTCTGCGCATTCTGCGCACGACGACGGCGAGGAGGCCCCGATGCGCTTCGCGACCCACGTCCTGGTCCTGCAGCTCGCCACGGTGTCGGCCGCCGTGCTGGTCTGCGCCGGGCTCGTCACCGCGCTCAGCGTCCAGCAGCTGCGCGGCGAGGCGGAGGGGACGGCGCTCGCCATCGCCCGCACCGTCGCCGAGGACCCCGATGTGCGCGACGCGGTCGCCGCGTCCTCCGCGGTGCCCGGCGCGCCCGCCGCCTCGGAGCTGCGCGGCGGACCGCTCGAGGACCTCGCCGCCGCCGTCGAGCAGCGCACCGGCGCGCTCTTCGTCGTGATCACCGACGATCAGGGCATCCGCCTCGCCCACCCCGACGAGGACCGCCTCGGCGAGCGGGTCTCGACCAGCCCCGACGAGGCGCTCGCCGGGCGCGAGAGCGTCTCGTGGGGCACCGGCACGCTCGGCGAGTCGGCACGGGCGAAGGTCCCGGTCTTCGCCGAGGGGGAGCAGCGGGTCGTCGGCGAGGTCAGCATCGGCTTCGCGCGCTCCAGCGTCTTCACCGACCTGCCGACCGCGCTGCTCGGCGTCCTCGCCGCGGCGCTCGCCGGGCTGGTGCTCGCCGCCGTCGCCTCCGTCTTCATCCGCCGCCGCCTGCTGCGCCTGACGCTCGGCCTCGCTCCGGAGGAGCTCACCTCGCTCGTGCAGGACCAGGCCGCCGTGCTCGACGGGGTCGACGAGGGCGTGCTCGCGCTCGACCGCGACGGGCGCGTCGGCGTCTGCAATGCGCGGGCCGCCGCGATCCTCGGCTCCGACGACCCGACCGGCCGGGCGCTGCACGGGCGGCCGCTCGCGGAGCTCGACCTGCCCATTCCGCTGGCCGACGCGATCGGCGCCGCGCTGCACTCCGTCGAGCCGCCCCGCCCCGGAGGCGAGGAGGGCTTCGTCGTCCGCTCCCGCATCGTCTACGTCGACATCCGCCGGGTGACCCGCGGCGACCGCGACCTGGGCGTGGTGGTGGTGCTGCGCGACCGCACCGACCTCGCCGCGCTGAGCCGGCGCCTCGACGCGGTCGGCGCGATGACCAACGCGCTCCGGGTGCAGCGGCACGAGTTCGCCAACCGCCTGCACGTGGTCGCGGGCCTGCTGGATGCGGGGCGGACCGCGTCGGCGCGCGACTACCTCGACGAGGTGCTGACCCGCGGCCCGCTCAAGTACCCGGTGCAGCACGCCGACCGGCTGCAGGAGCCGTACCTCCAGGCGCTCGTCGGCGCGAAGGGGATCGAGGCGGCCGAGCGCGGCGTGCTGCTGACGCTCGGTGAGGAGACGCTGGTGCGCGGCACCGTCGTCGAGCCGGAGGACGTCGCCACGGTGGTCGGGAACCTGGTCGACAACGCGGTGCGCGCGGCGGTCGAGGGGCGGCGCGACGTGCGCTTCGTCGAGGTCGAGCTGCTCGACGACGGCGACGCGCTCTTCGTGACGGTCGCCGACTCCGGCGACGGAGTGCTCGATCCGGACTCGCTGTTCGACCGGGCCGGCGCGGGCGACCCCGTCGAGGACGACGGACGCGTGCACGGTCGGGGCTTCGGCCTGCCGCTGTGCCGTGAGGTGGCCGCCCGCCGCGGCGGCGAGGTCTGGCTGGCGGACGCCGGCGGAGCGGAGTCGGGGGCCGTGCTGTGCGCGCGCCTCCCCGGAGCGGTGCTGCCGCCGGAGCAGGACGGGGACGGGTCATGAGCGCGGACACGGCGCGGGAGCGCACGGTGCTGGTGGTGGACGACGACTTCCGGGTCGCGCAGCTGCACGCGGACCTGGTCGAGGCGCGGCAGGGGCTGACGGCCCTTCCTCCGGTGCACACGGCGCGCGCGGCGCGGGCGGCCGTCGCCGAGCACGCGCCCGATCTGCTGCTGCTCGACGTGCACCTGCCGGATCAGAGCGGGATCGCGCTGCTCCGCGAGCTCGACACCGACGCGTTCATCGTGAGCGCCGCCTCCGACGGGGCGACGGTGCGGCGCGCCCTGCACGCGGGGGCGCTCGGGTACCTCATCAAGCCGTTCGAGGCGCGCCTGCTCGGCGAGCGCCTCGACGCGTACGTGCGGTTCCGGAACGTGCTGCGGGAGGACCGCGCGGCCGATCAGGAGGCGGTGGAGCGGGCGCTGCGCATCCTGCACTCGGGCGACGCGACCGCCGCGCAGCCCTCGCGCTCGGCGACCGAGCAGCTCGTCCTGGCGCGTCTGGCCGAGTCGGGCGCCGAGCTGTCGGCCCTCGAGGTGGCCGAGCGCGCCGGCATCTCGCGTGCCACCGCCCAGCGCTACCTCTCGGGTCTCGCGGGCCGCGGCCTCGTCGAGATGACCCTCAGCTACGGCACCACCGGCCGCCCGGAGCACCGCTACCGCGCCCGCTGACCCTCCGCGAGCGGAGTCCGCGATCGAGCCGGCGGGACGTTCTCGGCGGTCGGGACCCGCTCTCGGGGACCTGAGCGCCTAGGGGAGCTGACTGCGGAGCACCGGCGTGCGGTGCTCGGTCGAGCCGAACGGGGGATCCGCGTGTCAGCGGATCCTCCTAGGCGGTCGGGACCCGCTCTCGGGAACCCGACCGCCCGTGGGAGCCGACTGCGGTGCGCCGCCCTGCGGCGCACGAGACGGCCCGTCGAACGAGCGATCCGCGTGTCAGCGGATCGTTCTAGGCGGTCGGGACCCGCTCTCGGGAAACCGACCGCCTAGGAGAGCCGACTGCGGTGCGCCGCTTCGCGGCGGTCGGTCGAGCCGAACGGGGGATCCGCGTGTCAGCGGATCGTCCTAGGCGGTCGGGACCCGCTCTCCGGGACCCGACCGCCTAGGGGAGCCGACCGCGGTGCGCCGCTCCGCGGCGCACAGGACGACTCAGTGCGTCGCGTCGACGTCCGCGCCCGCGGCCTCGGCCACGCGGCGGCGCTCGGCGGCCTCGGCGGCCATGCGGCGGCCCTTGGGGCTGACGAGGGAGGCGATCACCGTGATCACGAGGACGCCGATGATGACCGAGAGCGACAGTCCGGTGCCGATCTCGAAGACCTCCACGTGCTCGCCGTTGTTGATGAACGGCAGGTTGTTCTCGTGGAGCGCGTGCAGGATCAGCTTCACGCCGATGAAGGCGAGGATCGCGGCGAGGCCGATGCTGAGGTAGACGAGGCGGTCGAGCAGGCCGTCGATGAGGAAGTACAGCTGGCGCAGGCCCAGCAGCGAGAACGCGGTCGCCGTGAAGACGAGGTACACGTCGCTGGTGAGGCCGAAGATCGCCGGCACGCTGTCGAGGGCGAACAGGATGTCGGTTCCGCCGATCGCCGCCATGACGAGGATCATCGGCGTGAGGACCTTCTTGCCGTCGATGTGCGTGTAGAACTTGTCGCCGTCGTACTGGTCGCTCGTCTTGAAGATCCGCTTGGCCAGGCGCACCATCACGTTGTCGCTGGAGTGGTCGTCGCCCGGCTTGACCAGGTTGAACGCGGTCAGCAGCAGGATCAGGCCGAAGATGTAGAAGACCCAGGCGAACGAGTTGATCAGTGCGGCGCCGAGGAAGATGAAGCCGGTGCGGGCGATCAGCGCGAAGACGATGCCGAAGAGGAGCACCTTCTGCTGGTCGGCGCGGGGCACCTTGAAGCTCGCCATGATGATGAGGAAGACGAACAGGTTGTCGACCGAGAGGGCCTTCTCGGTGATGTACCCCGCGAAGTACTCCGATCCGGGCGTCGCTCCGCCGAAGACGAGGACGCCGAGCCCGAAGAGCACGGCGATGCCGACGTAGAGCGCCGACCAGATCGACGACTCCTTCAGCGTGGGCTCGTGGGCCTTCCGGACGTGGAAGAAGAAGTCGAAGAGCAGGAGCAGGACGATGAAGACGATCGTCAGGGTCCAGATCAGGGGCGATACGGTCATGAAGGGGCTGGCCTCGCTCGTGAAGGGGGGGTCGGGGGACGGTCGCGGGGGTCGCTCGTCAAGGGAAAAGGTAGCGAGGCACCGTGACGAGCAGGGTGCCCGCCGATGGATCGTGAGTATCTTCTCAGTTCTCCGCGGGTCCCTCGCGCCCAGCGGCCGGAGCGCCACACTGGTCACCATGACCGGCGCCGCTGTCGACAGGACCTTCCAGGACGCCTCCGGCGTCGTCATCCACTACCGCTGGTGGCCGCACCCCTCGCCCCGCGCGATCGTGCAGCTGGCCCACGGGGTCGGCGAGCACTCGGGGCGCTACGTCGAGCTGGCGGAGGCGCTGGTCGCCGCCGGGTACGCGGTCGCGGCGGACGACCACCGCGGGCACGGCCGGACCGGCCTCGAGCAGCACGGCGGCGACTCCTCCCGGCTCGGACTGCTGGGGCCGGGCGGCCTGCGCGCGACCGAGGCGGCGATCCTCCGGCTGACGGAGCTGCTCGCGGAGGAGAGCCCAGGAGTGCCGATCGTGCTGCTCGGCCACTCCTGGGGGTCGCTCATGGCGCAGCGGATCGTCGACCACCACTCCGGCGCCTACGCCGCGCTCGTGCTGAGCGGCACGGCCTACCGCCTCCCGGGGCACATGAACGCGGGCGACCTGGCGAAGCGGCACCGCGTCGCCGGCGGTCTCGGCCTCGAGTGGCTCTCCCGCGACCCGGAGGTCTGGCAGCGTTTCCACGACGACCCCCTCACCTTCACCACGCCGCTCGCGAAGCGGATCGGGCTGGTCGAGACCCTGCGGCTGGTCGGCCGCCCGAAGCGCGGGCCCGAGCATCCGCTGCCCCTGCTGCTGGTCGTGGGCGCCGACGACACCCTCGGCGGCGAGCGGTCGGTGCGCGCGCTCGCCCAGGCCTACCGGCGGCGGGCCGGGTACACGGACGTCTCGGTGCGGGTGTACCCGGAGGCGCGGCACGAGCTGTTCCAGGAGCTCAACCGGGCCGAGGTCACGGCCGATCTCGTGGAGTGGCTGGGCGAGCGCTTCCCCGCCCCGGCTCGCGCCTAGGCTGGCGTCATGCATGGCGAGTACAAGGTCCCCGGCGGAAAGCTCGTGGTCGTCGACCTCGACGTGGTCGACGGGAGGTTCGCCGGGTTCCGCCTGGCGGGCGACTTCTTCCTCGAGCCCGACACGGCCCTCGACGACATCGATCGCGCGGTCGTGGGCCTCCCGGCCGAGACGGACGCGAAGTCCATCGCCGCCGCCATCCGGCAGGCGCTCCCGGCCGACGCGGTCCTGCTCGGCTTCACGCCCGAGGCCGTCGCGGTCGCGATCCGCCGCTCGCTGCAGAAGGCGACCAGCTGGCGCGACTACGACTGGCGCATCGTGCACGACCGGGCCGTCCCTCCCGCGACCCACCTGGCGCTCGACGAGGTGCTGACCGCCGCGGTCGGCGAGGGCCGCCGGGAGCCGACGCTGCGGATCTGGGAGTGGGACCAGCCCGCCGTCGTCATCGGCAGCTTCCAGTCGCTCCGCAACGAGGTCGACCTCGACAACGCGGCGAAGTACGGCGTCGACGTGGTCCGCCGCATCTCGGGCGGCGGCGCGATGTTCATGGAGGCGGGCAGCGTCGTCACGTACTCGCTCTACGTCCCCGGCGACCTCGTCCAGGGGCTGACCTTCGCCGACTCCTACGCCTTCCTCGACGAGTGGGCCGTCAGCGCGCTGCAGTCGCTCGGGATCGACGCGGTCTACCAGCCGCTCAACGACATCACCTCGCCCTCGGGCAAGATCGGCGGCGCCGCGCAGAAGCGCCTGGGCTCCGGCGCCGTCCTCCATCACGTGACCATGAGCTACGACATCGACGCCGAGAAGATGGTGCAGGTGCTGCGGATCGGCCGCGAGAAGCTCTCGGACAAGGGCATCGCCTCCGCCGTGAAGCGCGTCGACCCGCTGCGCAGCCAGACCGGGCTCAGCCGAGCCGAGATCATCGAGCGGATGAAGGCGACCTTCGTGCAGCTGCACGGCGGCGAGGCGGGGACGCTGACCGAGGAGGAGTACGCGGCGGCGGAGGAGCTGGTGCGGACGAAGTACTCGACTCCGGAGTGGCTGCGGCGCGTCCCCTGACCGGCGGGTCCGGGGCGGCGGTCGCCGGCGCGTGGACCCGGAGCGGAACGCGGCGGGCCGGTCCGGCGGGCGCCCCTCAGCTCGCGAGGAGCTCCTGGTAGTCCGGGTGCTCGGCGATGAACTCGGCGACGAACGGGCAGGCCGGGACGATGCGCCCGCCGAAGCGCTCGTGCGCGTCGTCGAGGGCCGCCTCGACGAGGGTCTCGCCGAGGCCCTCGTGGCGGTGCTCGGGCGCGATCTCGGTGTGGAGGAAGACCACGTCGCGGCCGCGGACGGCGTAGTCCGCGACTCCGACGGTCTCGCCGTCGAGCCAGAGCGTGTAGCGGGACGAGTCCTCGTCGTGGCGCACCTCGGAGATCATCGCGCCACTCTACGCCGGAGCCTCCCCGGCACCCGTCGAGCGCGGGCGCGAGGCGCGGAGCGTGTCGCCGGGCTCGCGCGCACTGGCACAATTGCCGGGTGCCCAGGACGATCCAGATCGCGGACGGCGTCCCGGAGTCGCGGAGCGCGGTGTTCCACGCCGACAACCTCGAGGTCCTGCCGCAACTGGCCGACGGGGCCTTCACCGTCGTCTACCTCGACCCGCCGTTCAACACGGGCCGGGCGCAGGTGCGCACCTCGACCACATCGGTGCGCTCCACCACCGGCACGATCGCCGGCTTCAAGGGGCGCAGCTACGAGCGGATCCGCGGCGACCTGCTCCGCTACGACGACCGCTTCGACGACTACTGGTCGTTCCTCGAGCCGCGTCTGGCCGAGGCGTGGCGGCTGCTCGCCGACGACGGCACCCTCTACCTCCACCTCGACTACCGCGAGGCGCACTACGCGAAGGTGCTGCTCGACGCGCTCTTCGGCCGCGAGTGCTTCCTCAACGAGATCATCTGGGCCTACGACTACGGAGCGAAGGCCACGCGCCGCTGGCCGACCAAGCACGACACGATCCTCGTCTACGTGAAGGACCCGCGCGGCTACCATTTCGACTCCGCCGCTGTAGACCGCGAGCCGTACATGGCCCCGGGCCTGGTGACCCCCGAGAAGGCCGAGCGCGGCAAGCGGCCGACCGACGTGTGGTGGCACACGATCGTCTCGCCGACAGGCCGCGAGAAGACTGGGTACCCGACGCAGAAGCCGGAGGGGATCCTCCGCCGCATCGTGCAGGCGTCCAGCCGCGAGGGCGACGCCGTCCTCGACTTCTTCGCCGGCTCCGGCACGACCGGCGCCGTCGCGCACGCTCTCGGCCGCCGCTTCGTCCTTGTCGACGAGCACGCCGACGCGGTCGCCGTCATGCGCCGCCGCTTCGCCGCCCTCGACCCGGCGCCGCTCTTCCTCTGACGCGGGCCCTCTCGACTCCTCAGACGTCGCCGTCCTCGCTCGCCACCCCCGCGACTCCTGCGCACCAGCCGGCTCCCACTGTCCAGAAGGTGTCGCACTCGACATCGATCGCTCCGACTGTCCAGGAGTTGTCGCACTCGACGCCGACTGCGACAACTCCTGGACAGTCGTGGTGGGAGGCGCGCCTCCCCAGGTGCGGGATCAGGGGTTCGTCCACAGAATGCGGATCGCGGGAGTCGGACGAGGATCACGGACCGCCAGAATCGCGGCATGTCCAGCACCGACCTCGGAGCCTTCACCCGGCGAGCGGCACTCCGCGCAGGGGTGACGGACGCCCGACTGCGCACTCCCGCCCTGGCCAGCCCCTTCCACGGAGTGCGCACCCGGGTGGCGCCCGTGACGCACCTGGAACGAGCCGCCGCCTACCTGCCGCGGCTGCGGCCCTGGCAGCTCTTCTCCCACCTGACCGCGGCCGAAGCCTGGGGAGTGCCGCTCCCGGCGCGACCCGGCGAGGACGATCCGATCCACGTGGCGGCGACGACGCCGCACCGGCCCCCCAGGACCCGGGGTGTGATCGGCCACACCCTCACGGAGACGGACAGGGTCGAGCGGCACGGCCTGCCGGTGACGGGAGCGGTGTCGACGTGGATCGCGCTCGCGCCACTGCTGTCCGCCCGCGATCTCCTCGCGGCGACGGACCACCTCCTGTTCGAGCCGCGCTACCCGCGCCGGGACGATCCGCGTCCCCATGTCCGGCTTCACGAGCTGCAGGACCGCCTGGCCTCCCATCGGGGCCGGGGCCGACGCGGCCTGGCTGAGGCTCTGCGGCTGGCATCGACCGGAGCCGCCTCGCGGAGGGAGACCTGGCTCCGCGCTCTCGTCGAGGAGGCGGGACTGCCCGCGCCCGACGTGAACGCCGAGATCAGGATCGGCGGCCGACTGCTCGCGGTCGGCGATCTGGTCTTCGAACGGTGGAAGGTGGTGGCGGAGTACGACGGCGGCCAGCACCGGACGGACGACGCGCAGTTCTCACGCGATCGTGAACGGCTCCTGGCCCTGCACCTCGCGGGCTGGATCGTCGTGGTCGTCCGCGCGGAGGGTCTGACCCGGGGCAGGGCGCGCACGATCGCCGAGCTCCGTGCCGCTCTCGTGGCCCACGGCTGGCGACCGTGACGCACCCCGTCGACGGATCGACCCGCTCGTCCATCCCCGCCCCGCCGCCCGCGTCCGCCCCACCGTCCGGATCCGCCCGCCGGTCCGCATCCGATCGAGCACGCGGAGCCCTCCGACTACGCAGGAGTGGTCGCACTCGGCGTCGACTGCGACGACTCCTGGACAGTCGCGGGCCGGCGTCAGCTGCTGGCGCGGACGACCAGCGACGTCGGCATCAGCGTGCGGTGCTCCACGGGGAGCCCCTCGATGCGGGCGGTCAGCAGCTCCACCATGCGGGCGCCGAGCTCGTCGGGGAGCTGGCGAACGGTGGTCAGCGCGGGGACGGCGTTCCGCGCGAAGAGATCGTCGTCGAAGCCCACGACGGACACGTCCTCGGGGATCCGGCGGCCGGCCTCGCGGAGGGCGGCGTAGGCGCCGACCGCCATCTGGTCGTTCGCGGCGAAGACGCCGTCCAGGTCGGGGTCGCGGGCGAGGAGGCGGCGCATCGCCTCGGTGCCGCTCGCCGGCGAGAAGTCTCCCCACTCGACGAGGTCGTCGGCGAGGCCGGCGTCGGTGAGTGCGCCGCGCCAGCCGATCAGGCGGTCGACGCCCGGCGGCATGTCGGCGGGGCCCGCGATGGTGGCGATCCGGCGCCGGCCGCGCTCGATCAGGTGCGCGGTGGCGACGGCCGCCCCTTCCGTGTTGTCCACGTCGACGAAGTAGGAGCCGCGCTCGTCGGGCGAGAGCGGTCGGCCGCCGAAGACGATCGGCAGCGTGCCCGAGAGCGCCGCGTAGGAGTGGTCGCCCGAGTGGTGCGAGACCACGAGCGCGCCGTCGACGTTGCCGCCGAGCAGGTACCGCCGCGTCTTCTCGCCGTCCGTCTCGGACGCGATCAGCATCGAGAGCGTGTAGTCCGTGTCGGCCAGGCGCATCGCGGCGCCCTGCACGATCGAGGCGAAGAACGGGTCCGCGAAGACGCGCGCGGTCGACTCCGGCACGATCAGCGCGATCGACTGCGTGCGCCGCGAGGCGAGCATCCGCGCCGCGTGATTGGGCACGTAGTCGAGCTCGCCGATCGCCTTCTCGACGGCGGCCACGATCTCGGCCGCCACCTGCGGGGCTCCGTTGACCACCCGCGAGACCGTCGCGCGCGAGACTCCGGCCCGCGCCGCGACCATCTCGAGGGTGGGGGAGCGGCCCCCGCCGCGGACGCCCGTCGGCTCGCTCACGGGTCAGTCCAGGATCGCCGCGGCGCTGCCGCCGAGCAGTCGGGAGTAGACCAGGCCCGAGTCCTTCACGATCCGCTCCTGCGTGTCGTAGTCGACGCGCACGATGCCGAAGCGCTTCTCGTAGCCCCAGGCCCACTCGTAGTTGTCGAGGAGGGACCAGACGAAGTAGCCGCGGACGTCGGCGCCCTGGTCGATCGCGTCGGCGACCTTCTCGACGTGGTCGAGCACGTACTGCGTGCGGTCCGCGTCGTGCACGCGGCCGTCCTCGACGACGTCGTCGTAGGCGGCGCCGTTCTCGGTCACGTAGAGCGGAGGGAGGTTCTCGTACTCCAGGCCCAGGCGGGTCAGCAGGTAGCGCAGCCCGTCGGGGTTCACCTCCCAGTCCATCGCGGTGCGCGGCAGACCGCGCGACGGGAAGGTGATGAACTCGGAGCCGACCCAGGGGGAGCCGACCTCGCGGTCGGTCGCCTGGGCGAAGTCGTCGGCTCCGGCCGGCAGCGGATGCGCCGAGACGTTGTCGTCGTGGTAGTGGTTCACGCCGAGGAAGTCGAGCGGGAGCGAGATGAGATCGAGGTCGCCGTCGACGAGCAGCTCGTCGAGCCCGAGCCCTTCGACGTCCTCGAGCAGGTCCTCGGGGTACTCGCCGCGCAGCAGCGGGTCGAGGAAGATCCGGTTCTGGAGCGCGTCGAAGCGGCGTGCGGCGTCGAGGTCGGCCTCGTCCTCGGGGTCGTCGGGGACGGCGTTCGAGAGGTTGAGCGTGATGCCCAGGTTCTGCGCTCCGAGCTGCCGGAGCGTCGAGACGGCCAGCCCGTGGGCGAGGTGCGTGTGGTGCACGGCGGCGAGGGCCTTCTGCTGCGAGATCACGCCGGGGGCGTGCACGCCCGCGCCGTAGGAGAGCAGGGTCGAGCAGAACGGCTCGTTGAACGTCGTCCAGTGCTGCACCCGGTCGCCGAGGCTCTCGTAGACGGCCTCGGCGTAGTCCCGGAAGCGCTCGGCGGTGTCGCGGTTCGCCCAGCCGCCGGTCTCCTCGACGGCCTGCGGGAGGTCCCAGTGGTAGAGGGTGAGCCACGGCAGCACGCCGGCGCCGAGCAGCTCGTCGACCAGGCGGGAGTAGAAGTCGAGGCCCTCGGGGTTCACCGCGCGGTCGCCCGGCTTCACGCGCGCCCAGCTGACCGAGAAGCGGTAAGAGCCGAGCCCCAGCTCCTTCATCAGCCGCACGTCCGCGGGCATCCGGTGGTAGTGGTCCACCGCGACCTCGGGGGTGTCGCCCTTCGCGACCGCTCCGGGGACGCGGGAGAACGCGTCCCAGATGCTGTCCTCCTTGCCGCCCTCGTGGCCGGCGCCCTCGATCTGGGCGGCGGCGGTCGCGGATCCCCAGAGGAAGCCGACGGGCCAGTCGCGGACGGCGAGCCGGTCGACGCGGGCGATCTGCTCCGAGAGGCTCGGGGTCGCGGCGAGGTAGGCGTTGAACGCTGTCGACGACGCC